>CAMDWM010000068.1:0-8240 GCA_945878755.1 Akkermansia muciniphila | reverse complement strand
CCCGATAAACTCTATGCGCAAGCCGCCACGCCGAAGCCCGAAGCCAAGGCCAAGTCGGAACCCGTGAAAAAAGAAAAGGCAGACGACTGGGCCGTATTTGCGACCGTGGCCTTGCCCGACTCATCAGATGTCGGCGTTTTGCTACTGATGGCTCCGGATGGCTCGTGCGCTGGCCGGGCCTTTGATTATGAGGCGGGGCGCTTTCCCTACGGTTCCATCCGCGTCGTGAACCTTTCGGCCATGACGTTGGCGGGCGAAATCGACACCAAAGGATTCCGCTTAGCCCCAGGCAGTTCTGACCTACTTCCGGTCATTTTCCGCGAACGCCAGACGAGCCATATCAAGCTGGCGGCCGTGCTGCCCAACGATGGCATTGAACCCATCCTCGGCACCAAGATTGCGGGCCGACCCAACCGTCGCTCCTTGGTCTTCATTCTGCAAACCGGCGGCGATACGGATGGTCGTCCGCTCTTCGAGAGCCGGAGCATCGAAAGCGTGGAGCCCGTGGCCCCGCCGCCCGCCAACGGCAATCCAGTAGTGAAATGAGGCTGCTCTGGCTTAGCCTCTGGGCGCTGCCTCATCTATGGGCCGAAGAAACTGGGGCGATGCGGCCGGCACCTGAGGCCCAGGGCTCCTTGGTCATTCAGGCCTGCTGGGCAGGCACCCCTGGCGGGAAAGTCTACCTGGTCACGCAGCCAACCCAGCAAGCCATCCCGCTGCAGGCACAGGCTGGTGCCATCATCACCAACGCGGTCGTCCCGCCCTGCGCATCGGTGGACTTATGGGTGGCGAACGCCCCGCAAGCCAAGCGGGTGGCGACCTTTCCCTTTCCGAAGACCGGCCAACGCTTCATCTTAGTGATGCAAGGCGAACACCCCGCATCCATGCGCGCATGGCTCGTGCCCGCTGACCTCGAGGTTTTTCCTTGGGGTTCCGCGTGTCTGCTCAACCTATCGGACAAGCGCCTACGTTGCCGGCTGAACGACCAAGTCGGCGAAGTCGATCCAGGGAAGTCCGGCGTCATCCCCTTCACTGCGACGGAACGTACCAGTGCCCACCTCACGCTCGATTACTTGGACGGACTGAAATGGCAGCCTGATTGCTCAACGAAGACCATTCTCTCGCCCGTCCGGCGCTTCATCATGGTCGTCGGCCCAGGGCTTGCGGTGCAAGGCCCCTTGCCGAAGGAAACGGTCGTAGAAACGAACCCGGCGCCGCTTACAGTGCCGACGCCGCTTCCGCATCCGCCAGCCAAGTGACCTTGTGCGCTAGGGCGCGCAGGACTTGGCCAGGATAACGGGCGGGGTCGAATTCACCGGCACAGACGCTCAGTAAAGCGGCCGCTTTGGACTGACCGTTGACGAGCACGACGACCGAGCCGCATTGGCCCAAGCCGACTTCGGTGATCGTCAGGCGCCAACCGCGGCCCGGCCACTCGGTGGCGACGAAGCGCGGTAGGCCCGGAGCCCCGATGAGGGGGCACTGCGGCCAGAGCGAGGCAATGTGGCTGTCATCCCCTAGACCCAGTACACAAAGGTCGTAGGCCTTATTCGGCTGGGCCTGCCAGACGGTGTCGTAGGCGGCGGCGGCAGCGGCGGGAGCCAACTCCACGGGCCAAGGCTGGCGACGGGCGGCCGGCACCTGCAACGGATCGAGTAGCCCGCGGGCGGCATGTCCGAAGTTGGAATCATCGGAACTCTGGGGAACGCAGCGTTCGTCGCTTACATGCCAGGTGATGCGCTCCAACGTCTGCGCTGACAACGCACCGCTGGACACCGCCCAAGCGTAAAAAGCCTTCGGGGTGGAGCCGCCGCTGAGGGCCACGGTCGCCGGACCACGCACTGCCAGCGCATGGATGCGGCGAGCGAGCTCGGCGAAGGATTCGTCGCGGGTACGCACGAGGACTTCGCCGGCAGAAGTCAGCAGGGAGGAAGACATAGGGCGATGGAAGGCGAGCGGGCGTGAAAAGGCAACCTTGAGGACCAGTCCAAATAAAAGGGGCGGCCGCTTGGCCGCCCCTAGTTGAACACTGAAGCAACGGTGCTTACTGGCAGGCCTCGCAGGTCCCGCCGTTCGACATCGCATCGATGGAACAGGCCTTCTTCTCCGCTTCGGTGAAGGCCTTCTTCTCAGGCTCCGCTTCTGCCTTGGTGACCGAGACGGTGGCCTTCTCGATGTTCGAGGCACCCAGCGTGCGGAGATAATAGGTCGTCTTGAGACCCGTGCGCCAGGCGTACTGGTACATATGGGAGAGGGCCTTGAGTTCAGCGCGCGGCAGAAACAGATTAAGCGACTGGGCTTGGTCGATCCACTTCTGACGGCGCGCGGCGGCATCGATGAGCCACTTGTAGTCAATGATGAAGGCCGTCATGTACTTCTCCTTGAGGACTTGGGGAATCTCCGCGATCTCCTTGAGTTCGCCATCAAAGTACTTGAGCTGTTCAACCATCTTCTGGTTCCAGAGGCCCAGCTTCTTGAGGTCGCGCCCCAGGCTGCTGTTGAGCTCGATGAAGTCGCCGGACAGATTGCTCTTGGCGAAGAGGTTCTTGTAAGTCGGCTCGATGCAAGGCGAGCTGCCGACGATATTAGAGATGGTCGCCGTCGGCGCGATGGCGAGGACGTTGGAGTTTCGCATGCCCTGCTTGGCGATTTTGGCGCGGATGGGCGCCCAGTCGAGCAGGCCACCCCGCTTGACTTCGATCTTTTCACCACGCTCGGCCTCGAGGAGGTCGACGGTATCCTGCGGGAGCAGGCCGCGGTCCCACTTGGAGCCCTTATACGTGCTGTAGGCGCCGCGTTCGGCGGCGAGGTCAGAGGAGGCACCGTAGGCGTAGAAGGCCACGGCTTCCATGATCTCGTCGTTAAACTCGACGGCGGCTTCCGAGGCGAAGGAGACGTTGCGCCGGTAGAGGCAGTCTTGGAGGCCCATGACGCCGAGGCCGACCGGGCGGTGACGGAGGTTGGAGACCTCCGCGGCCTTGGTCGGGTAGAAGTTGATGTCGATGACGTTGTCGAGGGCACGGACGGCCACATGGACGGTCTCCGCGAGCTTGGCGTGGTCGATATTGCCTGCGGCATCGAGGTGGGCATCGAGGACGATGGAGCCGAGATTACAGACGGCGGTCTCATCGGCACTCGTGTTGAGCGTGATTTCAGTACAGAGGTTGGACGAGTGGATGACACCCACGTGGTCCTGCGGCGAACGGACATTGCACGGGTCCTTAAAGGTCATCCAAGGGTGGCCCGTCTCGAAGATCATATTGAGCATCTTCTTCCAGAGCTCAACGGCCGGGACCGTCTTGCCGAAGATTTTCCCTTCCTTGGCCTTCTGCTCGTAGGCGACATAGCGACGCTCGAAATCGGCGCCGAAAGTTTCATGCAAGTCGGAGACCTCGTTGGACATGAAGAGCGTCCAGTTCTGGCGATCGCGCAGGCGCTTCATGAACAAGTCGGGAATCCAGTTCGCCGTGTTCATGTCGTGGGTGCGGCGGCGGTCGTCGCCGGTGTTACGACGGAGCTCAAGGAAGTCTTCGACGTCGTTGTGCCACGTCTCGAGGTAGGCACAGCCGGAGCCACGGCGCTTACCGCCCTGGTTGACCGCGACGAGCTGGTCGTTGTGCAGCTTAAGGAACGGCATGACGCCCTGCGATTCACCGTTGGTGCCCTTGATGTGCGAGCCCGTGCCACGGACAGCCGTCCAAGAACCGCCCAGACCGCCCGCCCACTTAGAGAGGAAGGCGTTCTCCGCGATGCCGCGGATCATGATCGACTCGATGGTGTCATCGACCTTGTAGAGGTAGCAGGACGACAACTGGCTATGCAGTGTACCGGCATTGAAAAGCGTCGGGGTCGAGCTGCAGAAGCGGCGAGACTTGTAGAGCGCGTGGAGGCGGATAGCCCACTCTTCGCGATTCGTCTCCTCGCGGAGGAAGAGGCCCATGGCAACGCGCATCCAGAAGAACTGGGGCGTCTCGAGGCGACGGTGGGTACGCTCCGTCTTGTCGATGATCAGGTAGCGATCGTAGAGGGTCTGCACGCCGAGGAACTCGAAATCCATGTCGGACATCGGGTCGAGGGCGTCGGCCAACTTAGCGAGGTCGTAGCGGCGCAGGTCAGGTGAGAGGCGGCCGATTTCGATGCCGCGCTCGATGTAAGCTGAGAACTTAGCACGGTGAAATTCGCGGAGCTTGTCGATACCGTCTCGCATGATGCTCCAACCGAGAACCTCCTCGTAGATATAGGACAGCGAGATGCGGGCGGCGAAGAGCGCAAAATCAGCGTCGCGCTCAATGAGCGTCTTCGCGTTGAGTTCAACCGTCTTGCGGAGGTCGGCGGCGGCGGCGTCGTGGAACAGGCCGCGGCGGAGCTCGGCCTCGATGGCTTCGGCCGGCATGCCGATTTCAAGGCCCGTGAGGGCGTAGGAGATGCGCTTGCGGAGGTCTTCACCGTTCCAGAGGAAAGTGGTACCATCGGGGTTCTTGATGAGCAGGAGAGAGTCCTGGTGGTCGTCGACGGGCACGGCGGCGGCGGCTTCCTGCTCGCGCTGCTTGGTGCGCATCGCGCGGTAGAGAATGTAGGCTTCGGCGACCTTGTAGTGGCCTTGGCGCATCAACTCGGTCTGGACGATATCTTGAACCTCTTCGATGCCGATGATGTTCTGGCCACCCAGCGCCACCGCACGAGTCACGGCGGCGGCGACGCGCTCAGCGGGAGCGGAATCGAGACCGAGCGAGAGGAATGATTTGCGGACCGCGATGTCGATCTTGTCCTGGTTCCACGGCACGACTTGGTGGTTGCGGCGCATCAGGCGCGTCGTTACGACCGGCACGTCCACCCCGCGCGCGGCGTTGGAGGAGAAGACGAGGCTCTTGGCGACGTCGTGGCGGTTATTATTAATGAGCGCGCGCTCAATGATGGGGATGAGCTGGGCTTCGCTGACTTGGCCACCGTGCTGGTTGGCGAGCTGGGCGACGAGCTGGGTCACTTCCCCAGCGACGGCCGCGACGAACGTGCGATTCTGCTCGGTGAAGATTTCCGTGACCTGGCGAGAAAGAAGCAGGTCGGTCAGGGCATTGCCGATGATGTCGGCGAAGCGGGCGGAGTCGGTGCTGGTGGCGGCGGAACCGGCGGCTGCGACTGGGAGGGACTCGCGCCAGTTAAAGCGGGGTTTGGCGTTGGCCGGCGTGCGGACAGCGTTTTTGAGGGCGATGTCTTCGCGGAAGAAAGGGAGTTCGGGATTCATGAGACGATTGAGTTAACGGGAGTGGAAAGGAAAGATGGAGGGAGGTCGCTACGGGCGTGGGCCAGCGGCGGAAGGGATTTAGACGGAAGGAAACTGGGGGGTAAGAACAGGAACTGTGCCAAGGTAGGTGCGCAAGGGGGGTGCACCTACTTTGGGCGAGAAATCGGCTTAGAGCTCGTCGTCGCTGACGGTTTCTAGATTGGCCGACTTCTGGTATTCGGTGACACGGCCTTCGAAGAAGTTTTGCTCCTTCTTTAGGTCCATCATCTCGGACAACCAAGGGAAAGGGTTAACGGGGTCGACCGTGAGCGGTGCGAGGCCACAATTGCGCAGACGGCGGTCGGCGATGAAGTCGATGTACTGCTCGAACTCCTTGGAGGAGAGACCGAGGGCGTTGATCGGGAGGCAGTCGCGGATGAAATCCTTCTCGAGGGCCACGGCGGTGGCCATCAGCTGGCGGAGCTCCTCGCGGAAGGCTGGCGTCCAGATGTCGGGATTCTCCTTCACCAGTTCGAGTAGCAAGCGGCAGAAGAGGTCGATGTGGTTGGACTCATCGCGCAAGGTATACTTGAACATGTTACCGATACCGGGGAACTTGTTCTGGCGAGCCAGGGAGAGCACCATGCCGAAGAGGCCGTAGAACTGGGTGCCTTCCATGCACTGCCCGAAGAGGAAAATGTTGTGGGCTAGGGCCTGCTTGTCCTCGAGCTTTGTGAGGTCGAGTTTGCGGCGCAGCGCCCGGGAATTGTTGACGACGAAGGCGGCCTTCTTGGCGATCGTCGGGATGTCTTCGAACATCGCTTCGCACTCGTGCGGGTTGATACCGAGCGAGGAGATCATGTACACCAAGGAGTCGGCGTGAATATTCTCTTCATGGGCATGGCGGCCGAGCACGAGCTTGAGCTCGGGGGCGGTCATGACCTCGCGGACGACGTGGATGATATTATCGCCCACGATCCCTTCAGCCGCGGAGAAATAACCGATGGCCATCTTGATGATCCAGCGGTCGATATCGGTGATGTTGCCGTTGGTGTCGCGCCACTGCTGGCAGTCTTCCTGCATCGGGATTTCTTCGGGCTCCCAATGGTTGGCCTTCATCGTCTTGTAGAGGTCGTAGGCCCACTGGTACTTCAACGGCAGGATGTTGAAGAACATGGTCTCGCGACCGTTAATGACCTTCTTGTTATTAAAGGCTTCTTCAGCCTTCGTCTTATCGAGGACAAAGGTTTTTTTACCTACGGTAATCGTAATGGTTTCCATGGTGGAGAGGGGAAAAGGGGATATGGAGTGGCCGGGGAAGGCCGCTAGCAAATTGGTATAGATTGGAAATAATACTAGATGTAGGGGGTGCAAATGAAAACCGACACTAGATGTGGGGTTTTTATGCAAACCACTGAGGTTTCGGCACTTGGGGAACTAACTTTATTCACAATCGGCTTTTTTGACGAAATTTTGATGAAGAAAGACCCTAGGAGCACCTCCGGGAGAAAATCTCGCGCTGGCTGGGGCGCAAACGTCAGTTGTTAGTGTTGCTCACGCTATTCACTCCCACCCGCGGGGTTGCCCCAGAGCCACGGGTCGTCCACCCTGCCCTGATGCAACCAGGCCCGCCGGCAGAAACCTCCGCAAAGACCCCGCGAGCCCCCCTGCTCGCGTCTTGCTGGACGCCGGACGCGCTCGCGGAGCGCGGTTGGCGCGGGGTGCTGAAAACCTCGTGGCGGGTCTTAGCCACCTGTTGGCAGGGGACGATCAGCAATCGTCTGCCGCAGCAATCAGCGGCCCTGACCTATTATACCTTGATGTCCGTCGGCCCGATCCTCGCGCTCGCGCTCACAGTTTCTGGATACATCCTCACGCGCTCAGGCAACGCAGGGGACAACCCTGCGAAGCAGGCCATCGTCGCCGGGATCGAATACCTGGTGCCACAAGTGGCCGCCCAGGCTCCGTCCGCGAATGGTGGCACCCACAAACCCATTGCTGCGAGCAGCCCGACGCAACTGCGCGAGATTAATGTCGAGCTCGATGCCTTCGTCGACCGCCTACTGGCGAATGCGGCGAACGGCCAAGCGGGCGTGGTTGGATTAGGCCTCATCTTGGTACTCGCTGTGCTCATGCTGAGCCGCGTGGAAGATGCGCTCAATGGCATCTGGGGCGTCCGCTACGGACGTAGTTGGCGTGACCGTTTTGCGAACTACCTGCTCTTCCTCGTGCTGTTCTTTCTCATTGGTGCCACGACGGTCACGATGCTTTCGATGGCGGCCCTCGCCAAGATGTTTGGGGACAGCACTAATTGGCTCGGCGACTGGCTCATCCGCTTACCTTGGGGCGAAGCGATTATCGGCTTCATTACTGGCAGTGGTCCCTTCTTCGTCTCTCTAGGCTTACTGGCGCTGGCCTTCGCCGTATTCAACCGGATGATGCCGAATGTGCGCGTCCGCTGGAGCGCGGCCCTCATCGGCGGAAGCACCATCGCGCTCCTCATCACCGCCAACCATCACCTCGCCGCCCTTTACGTTGGCAGAGTATCGCAATTCCAGGACCTATACGGCGAACTCAGCATTGTCTTGGTGCTCATGTTTGGCACCTATCTCGCTTGGCTGTTTGTGCTCATTGGTGGCCAAGTCGCCTATGCCTACCAGCACCGCCGAGCACTGGCCCTCCATAAGGCTTGGGAAAGCCTAAGCCATCGGGCCCGCCGCACCCTCGCCTTTGTTTGCGCCGCCGAGACGCTCCGCCGCTATCGCGGGGGCCTCGCAGGCCCGAGGGCCGAAGATATCGGGGAAATCGCCCGCATCCCTGCGACCGTCGCCGATGGGTGCCTCCAGATGTTGCGGGACGCTGGCCTCCTCGCGATGGAAAGCCGCACGGAGGGGCACCGCCCCGCCCGGCCGTTGGAGTCCATGACCGTTGGGCAGCTCTGGGGCGTGGTGGACCTACATTCCGACAACAACGCTGGCGAACCCGACTTACGGAGCGATCCGGCGGCCAGGGAACTCGC
>CAMDWM010000067.1:0-8484 GCA_945878755.1 Akkermansia muciniphila | reverse complement strand
GGACCAGGCTTCCGACTCTACCGCTACCTTTCAAATAACGTCTCGACCTACATTCCACTCGAGACGCAAGGCCCCGAAACCTACCGTCGCGCCGTCTACCACCAGAATGCCCGGGCCAGCATCGTGGACGTCCTCAATGACTTCGACCTGCCGGACATCGCCTTCGCCACACCCAAGCGGGCCAATACCACGACGCCGTTGCAGGCCCTCACCCTGCTCAACCATAGCTTCACCCTCGACATGGCCAAGGCCCTCGCGGCCCGCCTCGACGGACCCGACCCCATCGCCCAAGCTTATTCCCAAGCCTTACAACGCCAGCCCACCGCAGTCGAACGACGTGCCGCCGAAAAACTCATCGCCCTGTTTGGCAAACCCGCCTTCTGCCGCGCCCTGCTCAACAGTAACGCACTGATCTTCTTGGAATAGGCCCGAACGGGCTCACGCACCAAACTGACGAAACCAGCTCGTCTGGCTAATTGAGGAGTAAAGATGGGCTCATTTTCACCCTACTAAAGGAACAAGGGGCTGGTCTTTCAGGTCTTTACACGTTCACCTGCTATTAGAACTGGCCACCCCGCCCATGCTCCGACCGTACCTGCCCCTCCTCCCCCTCCTCGCCGCGTCGGCTTTCGCCGCGGATCCCGTGGAGTTCAATCGCGACATCCGCCAGGTGATCGCCGACAACTGCTTCCACTGCCACGGCCCAGATCCAGGCACGCGCAAGGTCGGCCTTCGCCTCGACACCGAGGCCGGCTTCTTCGCCAAGCGCCTGACCAAGGACGGTAATAAGGAAGAGCCGCCAACCATCATCAAGGGACAGCCCGACAAGAGTAGCCTCTACCAGCGCATTATCTCCAAGGACGAAGATGAGATCATGCCGCCACCGGAGTCGCACAAGTCGCTCAGGCCAGCGCAGATTGCCACGATTAAGGCTTGGATCGAACAAGGGGCCAAATGGCAGCCGCACTGGTCCCTCGTGCCGCCCGTCGCAGTCACGGCCCCCGCCGATAAGAGCGGCTGGGCCAAGAACCCCATCGACAGCTTCGTCCTCGCCAAGCTCAAGACTGCCGGACTTCAGCCCGCCGCCGAGGCCGACGCCCGCACGCTCATTCGCCGCCTGGCACTCGACGTCACCGGCCTCCCGCCTTCGCCTGAACTTCTCGCCAAGCACCTCCCCAAGGACGGTAGCCGCCTGAACGACGCACAGGTGCGTACGCTGGTCGACGAGCTCATGGCCACGACGGCCTACGGTGAACACCGGGCCCGCTACTGGCTCGACGCCGCCCGTTACGCCGATTCGCACGGCCTACACTTTGACAACCCGCGCGAGATGTGGCCTTACCGCGATTGGGTCGTGAAGTCGTTTAACGCCAATCAACCGTTCAATACCTTCACGGTCGAGCAGATTGCCGGCGACCTCTTGCCCAACCCGACGGAGTCGCAGCTGATTGCCACCGGCCTACAGCGCTGTAACGCCACCACCAACGAGGGCGGCACTATCGTCGAAGAAAACCTCGCCAACTACGCCGCGGACCGCGTCCAGACCATCGGCTGGGTTTACTTAGGCCTGACCACCAACTGCGCCCAATGCCATGACCATAAGTTCGATCCGTTCACGGCGAAAGACTTCTACTCGCTGGCGGCCTTCTTCCGCAACACGACCCAGCCCGGCCTCGACGGCAACGTGAAAGACGGTCGTGGGCCCGTGCTCACCCTGCCGAGCGACGCCGACCGTCCGCGCTGGAACGCGCTGCCAAAGGAGATTGAAGCCACCAAGAAACAGGCAGGCGACCTCCGTAACGCCGCCATTAAGGACTTCGACGTTTGGTTCGCCAAGCTCAAGCCCACAGACCTCGACAAGGACATCCCCACGCAAGGTCTTCTTGGTCGCCTCGCGCTGAACGAAGGCGCCGGTATCCCGGCGCAGACCAAGGTCAACGGCACGGCGCCCACCTGGATTAAGGAAGGCCGCCATGGCTCCGCCATCGCCGTCAAGAAAGGCGCCAACCTCGACCTCGGTGAGGTCGGCAACTTCGATACCAAAAAACCCTTTTCTGTCGGTGGCTGGTTCCGCCCCACTGCCGTGACAGGCACCCAAGCACTCGTCGCCCGCATGGACGATCCGAAGGCCGCGCAAGGCTGGTCGCTCTTCCTCGCTAACGCCAACTACGGCTTCTACCTGATCAGCCAGTGGCCCAACGACGCCATCAAAGTCACCACCGCCAAGGCCATCGCCAAGAAGGATACTTGGCAGCATGTCTTCTTGACCTACGACGGCAGTGGCAAGGCCGAGGGGATTAAACTCTACGTGGATGGCGTGATGGCACCACTGAACCTCGAGGTCAACAAACTGACGACCTCCAGCCAAGCCAAGACCCCGACTCGCCTCGGCCAACGCAGCACAAGCGAGTTCTTCGATGGCGCCGCTCAAGAGCTTCGCTTCTACAACCGGGCCCTCACTGGCTCCGAGGCTAACGTCCTTGCGAAGGTCGACGACCTGCGTGCCCTCCTCACCGCCAAGCCTAACCCCAAGACCAAGGAAAAACTTCTCGATTACTACATCGGCGTCAGCCGCGCCGACGTCCAGGTCGCCGCCACGCGTCAGCAGCAACTCGAAGCCGAGCTCAAAGCCATCAAGGACCGCAGCCCGCTCACGCACATCCAAGAAGAACGTAAGGACATGATGCCGACGGCGAACATCCTGATTCGTGGCGCCTATGAAAAGAAAGGTGAGCAAGTCGCGGCTGAAGTTCCCGCTGCGTTGGGTAAACTACCCGCCGACGCTCCCAAGAACCGCCTCGGCCTGGCCCGCTGGTTGGTCAGCGAAGAGAACACCCTCACCGCTCGCGTGACGGTTAATCGGATGTGGCAAGAACTCTTCGGCCAAGGGCTCGTCAAGACCTCCGAAGACTTCGGCATCATGGGCTCACTGCCCACGCACCCAGAGTTACTCGACTGGCTGGCTATCGAGTTCCGCCGGTCAGGCTGGGACGTTAAGGCCTTCTACCGCCTCGTCTTAACTTCGGCCACCTACCGGCAAGCTGCCGTGCAGACTCCCGTCAAGGTCGAGAAGGACCGTGATAACAGCCTTTTCAGTCGCGGCCCGCGCTTCCGCATGGATGCTGAAATGATCCGCGACCAAGCGCTCGCCGCCAGCGGGACGATGTCGCCCCGCATGGGTGGACCTGGCACGAAGCCCTACCAGCCGGAGAATATCTGGGAAGTCGTCGGTGTCGGCATTCAGGCGTATCGCCCTGACAAGGGCGAGAACCTCTACCGCCGCTCGCTCTACAACTACTGGCGTCGCATGGCACCGCCGGCTAGCCTCGACCTCTTCAACGCCCCCTCGCGCGAGGTGAGTTGCGTCCGCCGTGACCGGACTAACACCCCGCTCCAAGCCTTAGTAATTCTGAACGACCCGCAGTACATCGAGGCGTCGCGTCAACTCGCCCAGCGTACGCTCGGTGCCGCCAAAGAAGACGATGCTCGCTTCCAGTTCGCCGCTGAACGCCTGCTAGCCCGTCCGCTCAAGGCCGCAGAACTCGCGGTCATCCGCGGTAGTCTGGCGAACCTTAAAAAACATTACACCGCGCAACCCGCCGACGCTGAAGCGCTCCTCAAGGTCGGCGACTCACCCGCTGACCCCGCCCTACCTAAACCCGAGCTCGCCGCTTGGACCATGCTCTGCAGCCAACTCCTTAACCTGGACGAAGTCCTCAATAAATAAAACCTATGTCGATTCTCAACGAATGGAATAGCCTCCAGACCCGCCGCCGCTTCCTCGGCCAAGGCGCTAATGCCCTCGGTGCGGCCGCCTTGACGAGCCTACTCGGTCGGTCGCTCGCCCACGCCGCCCCCGGCGCGATGAGCACGCAGCACCTCCCGAAGGCCAAGCGTGTCATCTACCTGCACATGGTCGGAGGGCCCGCCCAGATGGACCTCTTTGACTACAAACCAGAGATGCAGGCGATGTTCGACAAGGACCTCCCGCCCAGCATCCGCAATGGCCAACGCCTCACGACCATGACGAGCGGCCAGACGCGCTTTCCGGTCGCCCCGTCTAAGTTTAAATTCAGCCAAGCCGGCAAGTGTGGCCTATGGATGAACACCGAGCTCCTGCCCAACCTCGCCAAGAACGCTGATGACATCTGCTGGATGCGCTCGCTGAACACGGAGGCCATCAACCACGAACCCGCCATCTGCGCGATGCAGACTGGCAATCAGATTACGGGGCGCCCCTGCCTTGGCTCGTGGGCCTCTTACGGCCTGGGCTCGGCCAATGATAACCTGCCCTCGTTCGTCGTGCTGATCGCAACGCCCACCAACCGCGACCAAGAGCAGGCTATCTCCAGCCGCCTCTGGTCCAGCGGCTACCTACCTGGCGAACACGCCGGGGTCTCCTTCCGTAGCAAGGGCGATCCGATCCTGTTCATCAACAACCCCCCTGGGGTGCCCCAGGACCTGCGCAAGCAGACCATTGATGGCATCAACCAGCTCAACCGCCTCAACTACGAAGCCGTCGGCGACCCCGAAACGCATACGCGCATCAAGCAGTATGAGATGGCCTTCCGCATGCAGGCGAGCGTGCCAGAATTAACCGACCTCACCAAGGAGCCCGAGCATATCTTTAAGCTCTACGGCGAAGAAGCCCGCAAGCGCGGTAGCTTTGCGAACAGCGTGCTCATGGCCCGTCGCCTCGTTGAGCGCGGCGTACGCTTCGTCCAGATTTACCACAATAACTGGGACCACCACTCCAACGTCAGCGGACGCATGCCAAGCCAGTGCAAGGACGTCGACCAGCCCTGCCACGCCCTCATCGAAGACCTCAAGCAGCGCGGGATGTTCGACGATACGCTCATCATCTGGGGCGGAGAATTCGGACGGACCATCTACAGCCAAGGCGGACTCACGAAGGATAACTACGGTCGCGACCACCACCCACGCTGCTTCTCGATGTGGATGGCCGGCGGCGGCGCCAAGGGCGGCCAAATCTACGGCGAGACCGACGAATTCAGTTACAACATCGTCAAGGACCCGCTTCCGATCAACGACTTCCACGCCACGGTCCTCCACCTCCTCGGCTACGACCACGAACGCTTCACGTACAAGTATCAAGGCCTCGACCAGAAGCTGGTGGGCGTCTTGCCGACGAAGATCGTCAAGGCGTTGATCTCCTGACAGAGGTAGGGACAGCACCACGTGCTGTCCTTTGTGCAAAGGTGCAAATCGGCCTGCGGCCGGTGCAAAGGTCCAAAAGTGAGAGCCAGAGACCGGGCTAGACCTGCTTGCTTCCACCTTGGCACCGTATTTTACCCTCCCCAACCAGCCCCACCCCAACCTAAGCTAGAGCATGCGGCGTATCCTCCTCACCCTCGGACTATTACACCTCACCCGCCTTTTGTGGGCCGCCGAGGCCGACGTGATTGTGTACGGCACCACACCCGGAGGATTCTGCGCCGCCATCGCGGCCGCTCGGGAGGGCGCTAAGGTTACGCTCCTAGAGCCGACGAGCCACGTCGGCGGACTGAGCACGGGCGGGCTGAGCCATTGCGACTCCAACCAGATGCGGCGCGAATCGCTGACTGGCTTATTCGAGGAATGGCACACTCGAATCGCCAAAGACTATGTCGACCGCGGTCAGCCCGCACCCTACGACCCGAAGGACAAGACCCCCGGTATCCGCTGGATCTTCGAGCCGCACGTGGCGATGCGCGTCACCCAAGCCATGCTGAAGGAAGCGGGCGTCACGGTCATCACCGACTGCCGACTGACCAACGTAGAAATGGCCGGAACGCGGATTGCCGGCCTCCGCACATCCAAGGGTGAGTTTGCCGCAAAAACCTACGTGGACGGAACCTACGAGGGCGATCTGATGGCTGCCGCCGGCGTCTCCTGGGTCATCGGGCGAGAGGGCCGCGCGGAGTACGGCGAAGCCCTGGCCGGGAAACGCTACCCCAAACCGACGATGGCCATCGATGGCTTTGACGCCTCGGGACGTCCGCTTCCTCTAATTACCGGAGTCGATGCCGGCGCCGAAGAGGCGGGCGACCGCAACGTGATGACGTATAGCTTCCGTCTCTGCCTCACCCGCGACCCCGCAAACCTCGTACCCATTCCCGAGCCGACGAAGTACGATCCTGCAAAATTTGAACTCGCGCGGCGTGCACTCAAAGCCGGCGTGCGCGGCATCGGGTTCGACCTCTATCCGCTCCCTGGTAACAAGTTGGATGGGAATAACTCCATCGGCGGCCAGATTTCCCTCGGACTCGTCGGCGGTAGTAACACTTGGCATTCCGCCGATGTGGCCGAGCGTGCCCGCCTCTGGGAGGCGCATAAGCAATACACGCTCGAGTTCTTGCACTTCCTGCGGACCGACCCCGCTGTGCCCGAAAAGACCCGAGCCCAATACGCCTCCCTCGGTTTCTGCAAAGATGAGTTCATGACGTCGGCTCACTTTCCACCTGCGCTCTATGTCCGAGAGTCCCGCCGACTCAAGGGGCTCTACGTCCTAACCCAAAAGGACATTATCGATTCGCCCAGCAAAGCGGACTCCATCGCGATCTCTTCCTTCCCGATTGACTCGCACGACTGCCAGCGCGTGGCCCTCAAGGAGGGCGGCGTCGTCAACGAGGGTACCATCATGCCAGTCCGCGTACCCGGCACCGGCGTCGGCTACGCCTACCAGGTTCCCTACCGCGCCATCCTGCCGCCCGCAGAACAGTGCAGTAATCTACTGGTCCCCATCGCCCTCGGCAGCACGCACGTCGCCATGTCATCCCTCCGTATCGAGGGTGCCTGGATGGCGATTGGCCAAGGGGCGGGCGTCGCCGCCGCTCTCGCCGCGAAGCGCGGAGTAAACGTCCAAGACCTACCCTACTCCGAACTTCGCACCCGCTTGCTCGCCCAAGGTCACAGCGTCGAACTCCCTGCCCCACCGGCCCTCAAGACAGACGCGAAAGCCAGCAAAGCCTCCCCCAATAAATCCGCTCAAGGATTGTTACTCGACGACCGAGTCGCCGAGCTCGAAGGCACCTGGATACGCTCCACCAATTTCAAACCCTATATCGGCACGGGCTACGTCCATGACGAGCAACGTTCGGATGGTAAGTCCCGGGCAACCTTCCGCTTCAAGGGCCCGACTGATGGTGAGTTTGCCCTCCGCATGACCTATTCCGCCCACGAGACGCGCACTAAACGCTTACCAATCGTACTCGTGGGCGATGGACAGGAGCAGCGCCTAACCGTCGACCAGACCGTTCCCCTGCCGGCTGGTGATGCGTTCCGCACCGTCGGCCAGGTGCGGCTCCGTAAAGGTGTCGACTACACGCTCACGCTCAGCAACACGGGCACCGAGGGGTTTGTCATCCTCGACGCCCTCCAGTTGATTCCAGCCGCCGCGGCCAAAGGCACGCCGCGCTAATAAACGAAAGCTATTTCTTCGCGGGCGGCAAGTAACGGGCGAGGTCACGCAGAGCGACGACCTTGCAACCGGAGTCCTTCAGCACCTGCATGTAGGCGGCGAACTTCACTGGGTCAGTATTGACCCACGGATGCTTGATATCGGGAACACCGTGGAAAGTAAGTACCGCGATCTTGCCGTCGCGCGCTTTGGCGATGGCGGCCTTGAACTGTTCCATGGTGCTATCAGGCTTACTATCGAAGGCTTGCGGCAAGGTCAGCGAATCGTCCTTCGCGGGATCGAAGGCGCGCGCACCACCAGCCCGAGCCAGAATATAACCGCGCGAGCGCAGCACTTCAGTCGCCGCTGGACTGGTCGCGTACGCTGGATAGGAGAAAGTGGTCGGGACGGGAATGCCGTTTTCGGTACAACGTTTCTCGATGTGCTCGAGGTCAGCCGCGATGTCCGCCGGCTTCTGTCCACTCACGGCCTTATGCGCCTTAGTGTGGTTGCCAATCTCGAACCCCGCGACATGCAGCGCCTTGATCTGCTCCCAGGTCAGGTAATGCTCCTTATCCTTCAAGAACTCAAAGCCTTCGGTGATATAGAAAGTCGCCCCGAAACCATACTTCTTTAGCAGAGGCGCCACATAGGTCGCATGACTGGCCACAGAGTCATCGAAGGTAAGGACTACTAGACCATCGGGGGTCTTCGGGACGGCTGGGGTCTCCGCGGCGGGTAGGACCCCCGCAAAAGCGAATAAAAGCGATAGGCAAAGCGTGGGGAGGCGCATGGGGTCTTTCATTTAGTGCACATGAACGCCCTCGACAAGCCGGATAGCCGGGCGGAATGGATTTGCAGAAAGCCAGACGGAACTAAACCTAACCAGACCCTATCTACCCCCTTATGTGCCTGCGTACCGCCATCCTCGCCATTCTGGTGCTCCCCTTGGCCAAGGCAGAAGACCCCATCAGCTTCAGCCGCCAGATTCGTCCGATCCTTTCCGAAAACTGCATCGCGTGCCACGGCCCCGACGACAAGGCCCGAAAGGCGAAGCTACGTCTCGACGATGAGGCTTCCGCCAA
>CAMDWM010000066.1:0-8492 GCA_945878755.1 Akkermansia muciniphila | reverse complement strand
GTCGAGATACGCGATTGGCGCATGCCGAGGATTTCTTGCAGTTCGCCGACGGAGAGTTCGCCCTTGGCTAGGAGGAAGAGTATCCGCGCCCTAGTAGGGTCGGCGAGCAGGCGCAGGGATTCCCAAGGGTCGGACATAGGCCCACGTTGGAGGCCCTTTGCGTCCATGTCAAAAGAGGAAGCCCCGGAAAACCGGGGCTTCTTCGGGTCGCTCGGGCGGGGGCTTACTTCTTTTCCACCCAGCGGCGGATCGAGAGGATTTTCCAGTTCTCAGTCTTGCCGTTGATGTTGGTCGTGAAGGACTCTTCCAACTTGCGGTTGAGGAACTGCTTAGCCAGCGGGGAAACGTAGGCCAAGATGTTCAGCTCGGGCTGGCCGTCCCAGGCACCGAGGATGTCGTAGGTAATCTCAGTCTTGTCCGAATCGCGCAGGAGCTTGACGGTCGAGCCAATCGAAACGAGCGAGGTGGTGGCTTCAGTGAAATCGGTGACGCGGGCCTTCTTCAGCATCGCATCGAGTTCAGCCCGACGGCCGGAAAGGGTGTCGTGATCCTGCCGGGCCATCTTGTACTCGGAGTTCTCGCGCAAGTCACCGTGCTCCTTGGCAATCTGAATCGCTTCCTTCACGGCGGGCAACTTGACCTGCACGATGTCGGTGAGTTCGGCTTCGCGGGCTTCCTTGCTCGACTTCGAGACGATCAATTCTTTTTCGACATTGGAGTCGTCTTGACGGGACTGGACGAGGCGCTGGACGTGCGGCTCGATTTTGGCGAGGCGTGCGAGGAGCGAGTTTTTCGTCATCTTGTCGAAGCCTTGGTTACGCAACATGATGCGAGCCAGGTCGAAGATGGTTTCGCTGTCGGCCTGCTTGCCACCGGCGGGCGCAATAATATCAGAGATGAGGGCCTTGTCCTTGATGAGCTCGTTGGCCAGCGGGATGCGGGCGGTCGAATTCGATTCGAGGGCTTCGGTGTCGATGCTGGCGAGGATGGAACCGAGGAAACTTGGGACGATCAGCGGGGCAACGATTTCAGAGTACTTCTTGGAGTCGCGGTTCTTGATGACCCAGATGATAACTGGCGGACGGAGTTCGCGGGTTTCAAGCCACTGTGCGAAGCGCTGGCCAACGTGGGCGCTGAGGCCTGCGTCACACAGGTACGAGATACATTCCGATACAAGCTTGGCGGAGCCGCTCTTGGTGCCGCCGATGTCGCGGTTGCGGAGCAGGTCGAAAGCCCGGTCAGACCAGTTGTCGCCGTGATGCGCCCGGACGAGGTCGAGGAGGCTGCGAATTTTCTCGGTCGTGTGCGGAATGCTCAGGGCCACGTTCGCGAGGTCGTTCTCGTCGCAGAGGGCGATGATGTCCGAGGCCGTGGGGCTGAAGGTTTCGACGGTTTCAACCGCGGTGCGGAAGAACTTGTCGCGGTTCCAGATGGCACAGAGAACCTTCGGGAGGTTAGCCGAGCGACGTAAGCCCGTCAGGCCAGCGACGGCCTTGGCGAGGTCGCTCGAAACTTTTGCGAGGTTGGCTTCGGTGGCGGCCGTACGGGTCTCGGCGGAAGAGCTCTCGGCGAGTTCTTCGAGGAGGCCCAACTTGAGCTCGAAATTCGGGGCGAGTTCGTACTGGGCAAAGAGGTCTTCACCGAGGTCGACCGGGGCTTCGAGGAGGGCGTAGTTACCACCCTTGCGCTCGGGGATGAGGATGGCGCGGTCCTTGCGGAGCGCGGCGCGACCCTTGGTCCACCAGGCCTTGAAGGCGGCGGCGCGATCCTTGCCCGAGGCGAGGGAGGCGAAGTGGACGCGCTCGAGGTTGGCTTCGAGGGCGTAAGAGGAACATTCGCCCGTCGGGAGCTCGGCGAGGAGCGCCTTAACGAGACCAGCGGGGTCGTCGGAGACGAGGACCGCTACCTTGGCCTTGCCTTCATCGGAATAGGCTTGGGCAATGAGGGAACTAGGCTCGATGATTTCAATCTTTCCGGAGAAGAAAGCGGCATCCATGGCATGGCCTTTCTTAGCCTGTTCAGGGAAGTCGACGGTGAAGCGGTTGGTCGCAGCGTCGAAGGCACGGATAATACCGATACCCCAAGCTTGATGGAGGCAGAATCCGGTCTGTCCTTCGGATACCTTGGTCTTGGTATTCTCCAGAGCGTTGATTTTTCCACCTTGTGGATTGGGGGCCTTGTTGCTCATTGCAAAAGATGGTTTTGGGCATAACAAATCGCAGTTGCAAGCAGGAAGGCGGGTCCGCCTCGGACCCCGCTCGATTGCCAGCCACGCCGCCGCGCTAAACCATGGCTTTTAAGCCCGAAAAACCCTCCATCCATGGAGAGACGCCCGATAGCCTCGGTGCGCGCCTCGCCGAGGCCGGCCACCCCCGCTACCGGGCCGGTCAGGTCTTTGCTTGGCTCTACCCTAAGCGGGCCGAAAGCGCCGAGGTGATGACTAACCTTCCATCCGACTTAAGGTCTTGGCTTACAGATAATTACGACTTTAATTGTGCGGAGGTTTTAGGCAAGAAAACGGCCTCGGACGTCACCCAGAAGCTCTTGCAACGCCTCCGCGACGGTTCCCTCATCGAGACCGTCATCATCCGCGCGCCGATGGAGGGCGTGGGGCAGGATAAGTCCCGCCGGACGATTTGTATCTCGACCCAAGTGGGCTGCGCCTATGGCTGCAAGTTTTGCGCCTCCGGGCTCGAGGGCTGGAAGCGCGACCTGTCCGTGGGCGAAATCGTCTCCCAACTGGTTCAGGTCTGCCGTATCGAGGACCAAACCGACCCGGTCCGCGCCGCCGAGGGGTTGGCATCTTTTGATAATATCGTGGTCATGGGCATGGGCGAGCCGCTCGCCAACTACGATAATCTGCTGGCTGCCCTCAAGGCGGTGAACGCCCCCTGGGGCTTCGGCTTTGGTGCTCGTCGCATTACCATCTCTACTTCCGGGGTCGTCCCTAAGATTCTCAAGCTGGCCGAGGAGGATCTCGGTTTCCGTCTCGCCATCAGCCTTCACGGGGCGACCAACGAGGTGCGCGAACAGATCATGCCGGTGAACCGCAAGTACCCACTCGAGCAGCTCATCCCTGCGGCGAAGATCTTCGCCCGTACGCACGGGCGCATGCTCACGCTGGAGTTCATCCTCATCGAGGACATCAACGATTCCCTCGATCAAGCCCGTAAGCTTGCGGTCATTGCGCGCGATTTGCACGCGCACGTGAACCTCATCCCTTATAACACGGTGGAGGGCCTGCCCTGGGTGCGTCCTTCCATCACCCGCCAAGATCGTTTCGTGAAAGAGCTCCGTGCATTGGGCGTCACCGCCACGTTGCGCCGCGAGAAGGGTCACGACATCGATGCAGCCTGCGGTCAACTGCGTCTACAGAAAGAGAAGACGTTGGGTGCCGACCCCTCACCGCCCGCGGCGGCTTAAGCCGTCAGCCCAGCGACGAAAGCTTTCCGGTCCGGCGCCTTAAAGAACGCAGTGCCAGCCACGAGCGTATCGGCACCAGCTTCGCGGCAAAGCCGGCCCGTCTCGGCATTGACGCCACCGTCCACTTCCAGCCGGAAGTCGAGGCCGCGTGCCCGCCGTTCGGCCGCGAGGAAGCGGATACTGTCGAGGACTGCGGGGATGAAGGCCTGTCCGCCGAAGCCTGGAAAGACAGTCATGCAGAGGACGAGGTCCACCGCGTCGAGGTAAGGTAAAAGCCGCCGGGGATCGCCATCAGGGTTCATCGCGATGCCCGCCTTGAGTCCGGCGGCTTTGATGGCCGTCAGCGTCTGTCCCGTGTCGTGCTCAGCTTCGATATGCACGGTAAGTCGCTCGGCGCCCGCTTGCGCAAACGCAGCCACAAAGCGGTCCGGATGCGTGAGCATTAGGTGGACATCAAAATGGAGTTTCGTGAGGGGACGGAGATCGGCGACGACCTGCGGACCAAAACTGATGTTGGGTACGAAATGCCCATCCATGATGTCGAGGTGCACCCACGTCAGCCCAGCCTCTTCGATCGTGCGGATACCAGTGATGAATTCGCCGTGGTTGGCGGCGAGAAGCGAAGGGGCTACGACCGGGGTGGGCATATTACCAAGCGGTGGTAGCGGCTTCGCGAATCTGCGACGACAGGTCACTCAGAAGTCCTGGAGCGAGGCTACGTTCCTCGGAAGCGGAATCACCCGCGAGTTGGAGCGTTGCAACCGAGCTGAATTCACGGTCCTTAAAGAGGAGTTTCTGGCCACCATCGGTGGTGAGAGTGCAGCGTGCTACCATCGTCACGCGGTAACTCGAGAAGCTGTAGGCATCGGTCGACTTAGTCGTCAGGCCGACCCGGCGGTAGGTGATGACTTCGACGTCGAGTTTGGCGCCGCCTGGGCCGACTTTGATCCGGGGATCCCGACCGAGGTCCTCCACGAGCTTTTCCTGAAAGATGGCCTGGAGCCCGGGACGGGCCGTGGCATTACGAATCGGCAATACCTCGATCCGGGAGAAGGCCGGCTTCGGCCCACCCAACTGATAGGCGGAACAACCCGCGAGGAGCGCGGCGGCGAGAAGAGGAAGGAAGCGCATCAGCGGCGTTCCGGTTCGGTGGCGGACTTCGGTGCTCCCTTGCCGAAGCCGAGAACATCGAGTTCCTCGCCGACGACCGTCGGTTTGGGATCTGCGGTCGTGCGCGGACGCGGGTAGACGCCGAGGAGGCGGTCGGCGACGGACTTCGGCGGCGTGGGGCTCGCTTGGATCTCGGCGAGCAAAACTTCCGCCTCTTTGGCGGCTTCTGACTCAGGCGCGAGGTTGCGGCAAGCGTTGGCCATCAGCTTGGCGGCTTCCGGGTTATTGCGCTTGAACCAATAGAATTTTCCGAGGTTAAGGCGGGCGCGGGCGGCCCGGTCGCGGAGCAACTTGATCTGTTCAGGGGACTGTTGGGCACGCGGGTTCCCGGGGAACTGGTCCGCCAGCGTGCGCCAGTGGTCGGCCGATTCTAGCGTAGTGGCTTGGTCGAAGTCTGGCCCCATCGACTCTGCACCGCGCAGTTTGGCGAGGCGCTCGAGCGCTTCGGGGGCATGTTTCGAGGTGGCATAATCGCTCACGATGCGCTCCAGCATCTCGCTGTAGATTTCCTTGCGGTCTTCGCGCTCGGCGAGCCGGGCGGCATGGATGAGGCTCTCTTCGGCGATCACCCCGACAGGCGCGACTTTCAGAATCTTATCGTAGATGCTCAACGCGTGCAGGGGGTCTTTAAACCAAGGGAACCAACCACCAAGGTAGCGACGTTCGCCGCGATCGTATTGGCCGGCTAAGTCGAAGGCGAGCTGGACGGCTTGGCCAAAACCAGCAAAGTTCGAGTGCGTCTTAAAGACAACATCGAGGTCGGCCTCCGCGTCATCGAATTGACCACTCTGGGTGTAGAGGCGCGCGCGGCCAAGGAGGGCAATCGCTCCCACATCGGTGCCGGCTTCCTTTTCAATCAGCTTGTTCCAGAGTGCCAAGGCGGTGCGGTCTTCGCGCATAATCGATAAGTTCTCGGCTCGGTCGATAGTCTTGAGGACTTCGTCCGTGCGGCTATCTGGAATTATACCAGAAGACGTGCCGGGCTTCACGCGCCAGCCGCCGTCTTGATGGATGAGTTCGGCTGAGACCGAAAGGCTCAGTGCGCAGCAGGCTGCGAGAAAGGTTTTAGCGACGAGGTTCATGCCAGCGGAGAAGGGTTGCGCCCCAGGTGAGGCCGGAGCCGAACGCGACGAGCAGGACAAGGTCGCCGTGCTTGATTTGGCCGTTCCGCCAAGCCTCTTCGAGGGCGAGCGGAATCGAGGCGGCGGAGGTGTTGCCGTAGCGTTCGAGGTTTGAGGGGAAGCGTTCGAGGCCTACATTCAGTTGGCTGGCGACGGCTTCCAAGATGCGGGAGTTGGCTTGGTGCGGGATGAACCAAGCGACTTCGTCGGAGCTCACGCCGCACTGCGCGAGGACGCGCTGGCAGGATTCCGACATCACGCGGACAGCGAGTTTAAAGACTTCCTTGCCGTTCATCCGGAGGCAGTGCTCGCGGGCGGCCATAGTTTCGGGGGTGGCTGGCTTGGCGGAGCCACCAGCGACGCAGTGGATGAGCTCAGCGTTAACCCCGTCGGATCCTAAAAGGTTACCGAGGATGCCGACGCCTGGGACGTCGGTGGTTTCGATGATAGCGGCCCCCGCCCCATCGCCGAAGAGGACGCACGTGGTGCGATCCTGCCAGTCCATGACGGCAGAAAGTTTTTCGGTGCCGACGACCAGAGCCCGACGATACCGTCCGGAACGGAGCATGTCGGTGCCCACTTGGAGGGCGAAGACGAAGCCCGAGCAAGCAGCCGAGACGTCGAAGGCGGGGATGTCGCGCCGGAGGCCTAACTTAGCTTGTAGTAAGCAAGCCGTCGAAGGGAAGGGTACGTCGGGCGTCATCGTCGCGACGATGAGTAGGTCGATGTCGGCGGGATTGAGCCCGGCATTCTGCATGGCATGCGCGGCGGCCTTGGCACCCATGTCCGAGGGATTCTCGTCCGGTGCAGCGATGCGGCGCTCAGAAATACCCGAGCGTGTCTTGATCCACTCGTCGTTGGTGTCGACGAGCTTGGATAGGTCGTCGTTGGTCAACTTCCGCTCGGGGGCGTGGACTCCGACGGAGCGGATGAAGACTGATAGCGCGGCAGTGCTCATCAAGGCCTGTCAGAAAACACCCGCTGGGGCGGGAAGGGAACACTAAAACCTTAGACGACCTCGGGGTTGGCCAAAATCACCGCATTTGCCTCGGCTAAACCCGCCAGCATGCGGTGGCCGGTGCCATGGCCAAGGGCTTCATAGCCTAGGCGGATGGCGCTGGCGATGCCTTGACGGTTACTGGAGCCGTGTGCCTTCATGACGAGGCCGCCCAAGCCGAGCAAGGGGGCTCCGCCGTAGCGTTCCGGCTTCAGTTTACCCTTTAATTCACGAAGCAAGGGGAACATCGCAATACCGCCGGCCAAGTAGACGGGGTTGCGCTTCACTTTGCTGCCAATCATGTCACGAACCATGTAGACCAAGCCTTCCAAGGTCTTGAGGATCACATTGCCCGTGAAGCCATCGGTGACAACGACGTCACAGCAGTCGCCAAAGACATCGAAGCCTTCGACGGGTCCGACATAATTAATCTTATCGCCCATCGCCTTAAGCAGGGTGTGGGTGCGGTTGATGCGCGCGCCTCCTTTGCCTTCTTCTGAGCCGACGGAAAGTAGGCCGATGCGAGGGCTGGCGATGCCGAGGGCGCTTTGCGCGTAAATCGAACCGAGGACGGCGTTGTGGAGTAGGTGCTCAGGCTTAGCTTCGGGGTTAGCGCCGACGTCGAGCAACACGAAGTGGCCTTCGCGTCGCGGCATGATGGCCGCCAGGGCAGGTCGTTCGGCGCCTTCCATGGCGCGAACTTTAATCGTGCCAGCGGCGACCAAGGCCTTGGTGTTGCCAGTCGAAACGACCGCATCGACTTCGCCAGCCTTCAGCATTTCCAAGGCAATCACCATGGAGGAGTCGCGCTTAGACTTGATTACAGTCATCGCCGCGTCGTCGGGGTTAACAACGGCGGGCGCGTGTCGGAATTGGATGCGCTTGTGGTTGAGGATCCGATTATCCATCGCCAATAGACGCAGGTTATCCTCATGGCCGACCAAGATGAGCATATCCTCTGGGCCGACGATGCCTTCGCGAATAGCCAAAGCCGCCCCAGCGACCGTTTCAGCGGGACCGAGGTCACCGCCCATGCAGTCTAAGGCAATCTTATGGCCGACGGGTGGGATAACTTCGCTCATACGCTACGAGCGTGGGCCCGGGAAAAGAGGCTTAAGCCTCGGTGTCGAGGACCTGACGACCGCGGTACTTCCCCGTGGTGGGGTCGACGCGGTGGGAGCGACGGAGTGCGCCGGATTCAGCGTCACGCACGAGCTTAGGAGCGCGGAACTGGTTGGCGCCACGACGGAGGCGGCTGCGACGCTTGGACTGTTTACGTTTCGGATTTGCCATGGTTCTACGCTGGGATGAGGGTCGGTTCTACTCCTCCACCCCCCTCGGTCAAGCCCCCTTTCATGGGCTTGCTCCCTTACAAGGGCGGGATTGGCTCTTTTCATGGCTTTAGCCCCTGCGCTTTTTCTCGATCGGGACGGAAATCTCATCACGGACCACCATCATACCTGTGAGGTCCATCAAATCGCCCCAATTACGGGGGTGAAGGAGGCCTTGGAGGCCTGTTTGCAGGCCGGGTATCGTCTCTTCATCTTGACCAACCAGAGCGGCATCAATCGCGGTAAATTTACCTGGGCCCAGTACCACGCATGCAACCGCCGTATGCTTGAACTACTGGATCTGCCGACGCCGGGTATCCTAGAAATCAAGGCCGCCCCCGAACGCCCCGATGAGCCTTCAATCTATCGTAAGCCCAGCCCGCAGTTTATTTTGGAGATGATCGCCAAGTACCAGCTGGACCCTGCCCGCTGCTGGATGGTCGGCGATCG
>CAMDWM010000065.1:0-8514 GCA_945878755.1 Akkermansia muciniphila | reverse complement strand
GCAAAGGTATCGCCGCCGTGGTCTTCACTCCTTCGACGCCGGATACCAGCTCGCTGCGTATCTTGCTCGTCGTGGATGGACGACTCGACGACGGCGATGGCGCGAAGGGCATCTTTCGGGTCTCCGAGACCGAAGCCGCCTTTACGCTGAAGGCCGAGTGATGGCCTCGGCGCGCGAGCGCAGGTCAGCTTCATAGAGCGCGTTCACCAGTTCGTCGAGGTCGCCCTCGAGGACCTGTTCAATCCCGTGGACCGTGAGGTCGATACGATGGTCGGTGATACGGTTCTGCGGAAAATTATAGGTCCGGATGCGTTCGGAGCGATCGCCCGACCCAATCATATTCTTGCGGGTATCGGCCCGGACCTCGCGTTCCTTGGCGCGGGTCAGGTCGAGGAGGCGCGAACGCAGCACGCGGAGGGCTTTTTGGCGGTTACGGAGCTGAGAACGCTCGTCGGCGCAGTAGACCATCAGCCCCGTCGGCTTGTGGATGATTTGCACCGCCGACTCCGTTTTATTAACGTGTTGGCCGCCGGCGCCAGAAGCACGGGCCACGGACATGTCGAGGTCTTCGGGCTTGAGTACCACTTCGGCCTCTTCGGCTTCGGCGAGCACCGCGACCGTGGCGGCGGAAGTATGGACGCGACCGGAGGCCTCGGTGGCCGGGACACGTTGGACGCGGTGGACGCCGGCTTCGTGGCGGAGCAGGGCGGTGGCCCCTTCGCCTTCGATGAGTAGAACCGCTTCGCGGACCCCACCGAGGTCGGAGTGGGATAAGGACATCAACTCGCACTTCCAGCCCTTGCGCTCGGCGAAACGCGTGTAGGCCCGGAGCAGTTCGGAGGCGAACAAGGAGGCCTCTTCGCCCCCTGTCCCGGCGCGGATTTCCACCATCGCATTGCGGGAATCGTCCGGGTTGGGTGGGACGATCGCCTTAATCAGCAGGTCGCGGGCGACCTCAATCAGGGGCGTCAGGCGGCGGATTTCGTCATCAGCCATCCGGCGCATCTCGGGGTCGGCTTCGTGGGCGAGGGCGCGGGCTTCGGCGAGTTCTTTCTCGAGGCTCGTCAGCAGGTCATCGGCTTTGACCGCCTTGCCGGTGAAGCGCAGTTCGGCCCCGAGGGCGGCGGCTCGGCGGCTATCCCCGAATGTCGCCGGGTCGGCCATGAACCCTTCCAGTTCGGTTAGGCGACGGCGGAGGCCTGAAAGGTCGGGTCTGAGGGGGGCTTCGGCCATGGTGGGTGGAGTGGGAATCGGGCTTGGACAGCGGGGCTCCCTCCGTTAGTTAATGGATGCTTGGGGACTCTCCCCGCAAGCCCGACCTTTCACCCTCTTTCGATTTAGCATGCAGACCAAGGAACCCGCCCTACGCGGCAGCCACGTCCTCTCCTGTGTTTGGGACTTTGATAAGACCCTTTGTCCCGGGTACATGCAGACCCCTCTCTTCCGCGCCTTTGGCGTCGATGAAGAGCAATTCTGGAAGGAAACCAACCAGTTGCCGGCCTTGTATGCCCGTAAAGGCATCCGCACTTCTAAGGACTCCGTCTACCTGAACCACCTGCTCAGCTATGTGAAGTCAGGCCCCATGAAGGGTCTCACGAACCGCCAGCTCCGCGAGTTGGGCGGCGAAATCGAGCTATGCCCAGGCCTCCCCGAATTTTTCCCAGCGCTCAAGGAGTTCGTCCGCGAACTCGGCCGTAAGCATAACGTCGAGGTTAGCCTCGAGCACTATGTTATCAGCACGGGCCTCGCCGAGATGATCCGCGGCACTTCGCTCGCCGCGCACTGCGACGGCATCTACGGCTGCGAATTTCTCGAGCACCCGCTGCCGCCCCACTTCAGTAAGCAGGACGAACTCGCCCTCGAACTACCGACCGAGATTACGCAGGTCGCCGCGATGGTCGACAACACCATCAAGACCCGCTTCCTCTTCGAGATTAACAAAGGCTCGAATAAGAATCCAGAGATTGACGTTAATTCCGTCGTGCAGGCGGAAGATCGCCGCGTGCCCTTCGAGAATATGATTTACGTCGCGGATGGCCCCAGCGATGTCCCGGTCTTCTCGCTTTTGCGCAAGAACGGTGGCAAAGCTTTTGCCGTCTACGTGCCGACGAACGAAGCCGAGTTCGCGCAGAACGACGCCCTCCTCCAGGCTGGCCGCGTGCATGGCTACGGCCCGTGCGATTACGGTCAGGCCGCCTTTACCCCGAAGTGGATTCGCCATGCCTTGACGGGTATGGTCGAGCGCCTCGCCCAAGAGCGCACCCGCGCCCTCGCCGCCCGCGTGACTCGTCCACCGCGCCATATTCACGCCGACCCGACGGCGCCCCACACCGACGTGACGTCGCAGGGCAACCTCTTCAGCGAATAATTTTTCATGCCCGCCCCTGCCCGTAAGCGCACCGCCACCCTGGCCACGCCCGCCAGCGAAAGCCGCCCGATTCTTGCGGTCGTGCTCGGTCTCATCGCGACCTTCTTCGTCATCGCGTTCATCACGCACTCGGTCACGGACGAGAGCTTTTTCTCTGGCCTGTTTAAGAACGCGACCGACCTTACTGAGACGCAGAATTACTGCGGCGCCTTCGGGGCGACGGCGGCCTTCGCGCTTTTCCACCTCTTTGGCTATGGCGCCTTCTTCATCCCCGCGTTCCTTTACGCGGCGGCGTGGTTTGCGCTCAACAATCGGGCGCATACCCTCTGGCCGACGAAGGTCGCGTTGATGTCCGCCTGCGTGCTTTTCGGTGCACCGATGTTGACCCTCTGGTTGGGCGCTGATGCTTCGGGTACCTTCGATCCGAAAGGCCCCGGCGGCGTCCTCGGTGGCTTCATCTATCTCAAACTCTGCCAGCCGGTTCTTGGCGAGTATGGCACCTGGATTCTCGCCTTCCCCTATGGCTTCTGCCTGCTCGGCGCATTAGCGGATGACCCGAAGGCCACCCTGAACGCTTGGATTACGGAAATGCGCGACGGGGTGGGTGCGTGGAATGCCGAGCGTAAGGTTGCCGCCGCCCGCGAGGCCAGCGAACGCCAACGCAAGCAGCAGCAGGCGGCCGAACTCCGCCGCAAGCAGCAGGAGATTGCGGGCGCCGAAGTCACCGCGATGCCTTCCGCCGCCGCCAAGCCCATGGTGAAGATCGAAGACCTTCCCCTGGATGACGACGCTGACATTGAGCCCGCGCCGCGCGAGGAAGTCGCCGCCAAGGGCCCGGCCACTATCCAGCCGGAGAATGTCACCATCACCCCGCTGAAGGACGAAAAACCTGAAGAGGAAGTGGACGACGAAGATTCCGAAGAAGCGGATGAGCTTAAGGCCGCGACGACCAAGCCGCGCACCCCCGTTAAGCCGCTCGAGCCCGCCGGCTCTGGCAAGGTCCTCATCGTGAAGCCCGAAGAGATCGAGCGCGCCAAGGCCTCGCAGCAGCTTAAGAAGCGTGGCGAATACCTTTTCCCCCCGATCAACCTCCTGAACGAGCCCAAGGCTAGCACTAATGGCCCAGCGGAAGACTTCCGCAAGCGCGCCCAGGATCTCATTGAGACCCTCAGGCAGTTCAAGGTGGAGTGCGTCCCCGTCGACCCCACTAACGGTGTCGACGTCGGTATTCAGCAGGGCCCTTCGATTACTCGTTACGAGATCAAGCCTGCTCCCGGTGTGCGCGTGGAGAAGATCGCTAACCTCTCGAATAACATTGCGATGAATCTGGAAGCCGAAGCCGTGCGTATCCTTGCGCCCGTGCCGGGCAAGGGCACGGTCGGTATCGAGATTCCGAACCGCAACCGGAAGGACGTTCTCCTCCGCGAAATCATCGAGTCCAAGGCTTGGGCGGAGACCGTCATGGAGTTACCGGTCGTGCTCGGCGTGGATAGCGTCACGAACAAGCCTGTCATTCAGGACCTCGCCAAGATGCCGCACGCACTCATTGCGGGTGCGACGGGCCAGGGTAAGTCCGTTTGTATTAACGCGATTATCGTTTCGCTCCTCTACCGCTGTACCCCGCAGGACCTGCGCTTCATCATGGTCGACCCCAAGGTCGTCGAACTACAGGTCTTCAACCAGCTCCCGCACCTCCTCATCCCGGTCGAGACCGACCCTAAGCGCGTGCCCTCTGCACTCAAGTGGCTCATCGCTGAAATGCAGCGCCGCTACAAGATCTTCGCTAAGTGCGGCGTGAAGAATATTACGGGCTTTAACTCCAAGCTCGCCAAGGAAGCCGGCCTACCGAAACAGGAGGAACTCCCCCTCAGCCCCGCAGAGCAGGCCGCCGTAAGCGAGGCCGCCGAGGCAGTGATTGATGACGGCATCCGTATTCCGAACGAGAAACTCCCGTACATCGTCTGCATCATCGATGAAATGGCCGACTTAATGATGGTGGCGGCGCAGGACATTGAAACCTCGGTTGCGCGTATCGCCCAGCTCGCCCGAGCGGCGGGTATCCACCTGGTCCTCGCGACCCAGCGTCCGTCGACGGACGTTATCACGGGGCTGATTAAGGCTAACCTCCCGACCCGTATCGGCTTCAAGGTCTCCTCGCAGATCGACTCGCGTACCATCTTAGATCGCGGCGGCGCCGAGACCCTGGTTGGTCGCGGTGATATGCTCTTCGTCCCGCCGGGTAGTGCTACGCTGAACCGCGTGCAGGGTGCCTTTGTCGGCGAGCAGGAAGTCGCGGCGATTGTGGAGTACCTCCGTGATAAGAACGGCCCGCCCGAGTTCGCCCAAGAAGTCGTCGAAGCGATTAAGGAAGCCGCCGAGGACGGGGAAGGGGGCGGTGCCGACGGCGAAGAAGGGGAAGACCCACTCGTCGCGCAGAGCTGGGCTATCATTAAGGAGTCCCGGCGTGCTTCCGTATCGATGCTGCAGCGTCGCCTTAAGTTGGGCTACAACCGTGCGGCGCGCATCATGGATATCCTCCATGACAAGGGCTACGTCGGTCCGGAGAACGGTTCGAGCCCGCGCGAGATTCTGGTCGACTAATTATTCGACGATGAGTTTCACCCGCGTCCTGCTCTGCCTACTCACGGCTGGGTTTGTCGCTTGTGCGACCGTGCCCACGTCACCCTCGGCGAAGATACGCTTCCCCTTGGACAGCATTCGGGCGGACGGTTTGAGTGGTCCGGCGGATGGGTTAGTCTCGATCGATTATGAATTCTGTGTTCCGGCGGACTCGTTGGTTTTGGCGGAGATCAAACGCCTTGACCCTAGCGTGAAGGTTTCCCTAGTCGCGCGTGGGCGCATTGGTCGACGGGACGGGCAGGCCTTGTGTATCGGCAATACGCACCAGAAAGATTGGCGCGTTATCTTGGAGCGATTAGCCGCCCGCCCCGACATCACGGAAATTAGGCGTTGTTTTTTTGAGTAGGCACAAAAAACCCGGGCTCCTTGCGGAGGCCGGGTTCGTTGGGTGAATACGGCTAACGAATTACTTCGTGACGGGCGCGGCTGGAGCGGTCACGGGAGCGGCCGGAGCTTCTTCGCCCTTCTTCTTTTTCTTCTTCTCAGGCTTTTCCGTCTTCTCGCCCTTCTTCTTTTTCTTTTCGGTTTCCGCTGGGGCGACGGCTGGAGCGGTTACTGGAGGTGTGGCCTTGGTCGGGTCGACCGAAGGAGCCGGTGCGGTCGGATCGACGGCTGGAGCCGTGACGGGAGCTGCGGCTGGAGCCGTGGCGGGAGCATCGGCCGCGAAGGCGAGGCCAGCGACAAGGAGGAGGGCGAGGAGGGAGGTGCGCATAGGAGTGTAGTAATAAAACCCCTTTAAGCCCCAATGGTTGCAGTGGCCTTACCCAAAGAAAAACCCCGGCGTTCCGGGGTTTTTAGGGGGCGGCGCGGGGGCTTACTGCTTTTGCGGAGCACCTTCGACCTTCACGCCGAAGACCTTTCCGTCCTTGGCGCCTTCTTCGGTGGTGGCAGGCTTCTTCTTTTTATCCGACTTAGCTGCGGGCTCTGCTTCGGTGGCGGCTTCTTCGGGAGCGGGCTTCTTCTTGGCCTTGCTGACTTCCTTGGCGGCGGCAGCCGTGCCGGCGACGCCCGCTTCAACGAGTTTAGCGGTACCTGGGGAGGGAGCGGCCGAATCGCCACCGAGGCCCTGGAGGCGCTTGATTTCTTCCATGGCCGCTTTGGTGGCTTCGTTGGCAATCTGGGTGGCGGCGTCGATGGAGTTGCCGACGATGGAAGCTGGGCTGCCGGCGTCCGGGGCGGCGGTGTCTTCACCCTTCTTCTGCTTGGGCTTGCCCGCGGACTCCTTCTTCGTGTCGGCGCCATCCTCTGCGGGGACTGCGTTACCGGCCGCATCGGTCTGCGTCGCCGGCTTGCTCGTTTTCGATTTCGCGCTCGGCTTCGACGGCGTGTTCTTCGTGTTCGTCGTATTGCCATTATTGTTGGCGGGCTGCGTGTTGGTCGCGGCGGCGAGCAGGGCGAGGACGAGGAGGTTCATAATAGAGATACAACACCACGCCACGGGTGAGGTTTCAACCCTTGTCGAGCGGGAAGACGACAAAGCCAGCCGGGGGTAGAGAAAATGCCCATTAATAGGCTAATTTCCACTTCTCACCCAAGAAAAGCACTAGAAAAGTATGTCGCCGAGCAGTGGCAGCTATTTCTGGATAACCTTTCATCGAGCCACGGAGATACCCCGAGGTCGCCGCCGCTACTGGTCCAAGCCGCTCAGCGTGAACGTACGAAGAATGATTTCGCGGCGATTACGCGTATAGCTGACGCGGAGGACGGGGACGCCTTGGTCCGTGTCGAGCATGGCCGACGGGTAGGAGACTTCACCCTTGGTGACCTCATCGATGCGGATCAGGGAAGACCAGGCGTGGCCATCGGCGGCGTGCAGGACAGCGTCGAGCTGAAGACGATGCGGGCCGGGGTTGAGGACGAGGACTGTTTGGCCGGCGGGGAGCAGGAGCGCGTCGAGGCCGGAGTTGGGATTAGCTTGGCGGGGCTGCGCTGGGCGGAGCGGCGACCACGAACGACCGTCGTCAGAAGATTCGGTACGGGCCACGACCCCTTCGCGGGTGCGGGCATAGGCCACGAGTCGACCCGCTCCGTGGTCGACGAGTGCGGGTTGGATTGCGTTGAGGGGCGAGGTGTCGTCGGCCGGGGTGCTCCGACTCCAGTGAGCGACCGCGGACCAGTCTCCTGGTTGCGTGCAGCGTTCGAAGTGAACGCGCCAAGGCTTCGTCCCAGTCGCGGCTTCGGTGCTGCTACCGAAGAGCACCGAGCCATCGGGGCGAGCGAGCGCGTGGCAGCGGATGGGGCCGAGGAAGCCCGCCGGCAGGCGACGGGCACTGGACCAAGTTAGGCCGCCGTCGGCCGATTGGCTGAACCAGCCTTCCCAGTCGGGAATCCTTTTGGACGCTTTATAGAAAAGCGTGAGGGAGCCATTGGCGCTGACGAAGAGCACGGGATTCCAGCAGGGCACTCCCGGGTGGGCGGCGATCGTGACTGGGCGGGTCCATTGGCTGGAGCCAGGTTGCTGGCGGGTGAAGCGGATGACCACGTCGTTTGCCCCTTCCTTAGTTCCGGAGAACCACACCGCGGCGAGCGAGCCGTCGGGTAGCTTGACTAGGTTGGACGCATGACATTCGGGGCCGAACCCGTCACTTAAGACTGTTTCCGAGCGGAAAGCCGCTATCGGCTGCGACGCCCCCGTACAGCCGCCGAGTATAAGGGCTATAATCGTCAGAAAAGCGGTGTGAGCTCCAAGCATACCTACAAGAACAAATCTTCTTTAACGGCTTGCAACGCTACGTTGTTCAGCAACTTCGGAGGTATGCCTAAAATCAGTGAATTGTTCACTCAAAACCAAAACTGGTCAGAGGACATTCGCCGGCAGCGACCCGAGTTTTTCGAGACCCTCTCGAAGCAACAGAGCCCGAAGTTCCTTTGGATTGGTTGTGCGGACAGCCGGGTGCCTGCGAATGAAGTCGTCGGACTCCTTCCGGGAGAGCTCTTCGTGCACCGTAACGTCGCTAACCTCGTCATCCACACCGACCTGAACTGCCTCTCCGTGCTGCAGTACGCTGTCGATGTCCTGCAGGTCGAGCACGTCATTGTTTGCGGGCACTACGGTTGTGGGGGCGTGCAGGCTTCCCTGGAGCGCCGTAAATTAGGCCTCATCGACAACTGGCTGCGGCATATTCGCGACGTCCACCATAAGCATGTCCTAGCGGTGGAGAAAGTCCTTGGTCCGGCGAAATTAGACACCCTCTGTGAGCTTAACGTCATCGAGCAGGCCTACAATGTCTGCCACACCACGGTCGTCCAAGACGCGTGGGCGCGTGGGCAGAAGGTGCAAGTCCATGGCTGGATCTACGGCCTGCGCGATGGCCTCTTGAACGACCTAGGGATGAACGTATCGGCACTCGAAGAAATTACCCCAGCCTATGGTAAGGCCTTGGCTCGTTACCATAAGGCCTAGCCCCTGAAGAGTAGGGGCACTTGAGTGGCCGGCGGATGCGGCTTGTTTGGGAGGATGCTCCCCGAAGATCGCCCGCGTGAAAGATTAGCCCGGCTCGGTCCCA
>CAMDWM010000064.1:0-8841 GCA_945878755.1 Akkermansia muciniphila | reverse complement strand
GGCGCTTGGTCGAGCGGACGATGCCGACATAATCCCACATGGTCCGACGAAGCTCATCCCAGTTATGCGTCAAGACCACGCGCTCATCGGGGTCGCCCGCGGAACCGTCCACCCAAGCCGGTAGGGGCAGGGCAGGGCGATGGGCCTGCTGGATATCCGCTTCGGCCGCTAAAGCGCCGTCATGGGCCAGCACGACGGCTTCCAGGAGTGAATTAGAGGCCAACCGATTGGCCCCATGCAGGCCTGTACAGGCAACCTCCCCAACCGCAAAGAGGCCAAGGATCGTCGTTTGTCCCTGCAGGTCGGTCGCGACGCCTCCGCAAAGGTAGTGAGCGGCGGGCACAACCGGAATTGGCTGGGTCGCGAGGTCGAAACCTGCTTTCCGACAAGTCTCGTAGATATGCGGGAAGCGCTCGGGGAGGTGCCCTGGGGCGACCTGGGTGGCGTCGAGCAGGACGTGCGGCGAGCCATCACGCTTCATCACGGAGTCAATTGCACGGGCAACGATATCACGAGGGGCCAAGTCCCCCAGCGGATGAAAATCCTTCATGAAGGCGCGCCCCGAAAGGTCACGTAAGATGGCGCCTTCGCCGCGCACGGCTTCCGAAATCAACGCCCGACTTCCATCCGGAGCCTTGAGGGCGGTGGGGTGAAACTGGACCATCTCCATGTCACGCACTTCGGCCCCGGCACGATAGGCCATCGCGATGCCGTCGCCGGTCGCAATATCTGGATTGGTAGTGAATTGATAGACTTGGCCCATGCCGCCGGTGGCCAGAATAACCGTAAAGGCCGCGAGCGTCTCCACTCGACCCACTTGGGTGTTCAGAACGTGCAAGCCATAGACGCGATCGTCGGCCGAACCCACCTGGCAACCACCCAGTTTGGCGTTCGTCAGCAAATCGACCGCGAGATGATGCTCGAGCATCGTGACCTTGGGCTGATGGGCAATGGCCCGGAGGAGGGCAGATTCGATGGCCCGACCCGTCATGTCACGGGCGTGCAAAATTCGGCGCTTCGAGTGTCCGCCTTCACGGCCGAGGTCAGGCCTACCGTCGGTACCGTTTTCAAATTCGACGCCCCAAGCGATGAGTTCGGCTACGCGGGCCGGGCCGGCTTCAATGATATGACGCACCACTTCCAAATCGCACAAACCATCGCCGGCCGTGAGGGTGTCTTGAACGTGGCTCTGAAAGTCATCCGCCTGATCGGTCACGCAGGCGATACCGCCCTGGGCCCAATTCGTGTTGGATTCCGAGCTGGTCTTCTTGGTGACGATCGCAACGGAGTGACCGCGGTTAGCCAAATTGAGCGCAAAACTAAGCCCGCCAATGCCACTTCCTACGACAATTGCGTCAAAATGTGTGGCCATAGAGGGGTTGAAATTAGGGTTAGTCAGGGTGTGAACAAGCGGATTTGACTGTTTTCATAACATTCCTTACCCCTGCTTGGTGGAATTTATAGTGATTTTAGCCTGCTGGGCAACCATCGGCTTGTTCGAACTCTCGGAAATGGCACTGGTTTCGTCCAATCGTCGACGCCTACAACGGCTAGCCGAAAACGGCAGCAAGGGTGCCAAGGCCGCCCTCGAGCTACTCGCCAACCCTTCCAAGTTTCTCTCCACGGTCCAGGTTGGCCTGACTTTTGGTAGTATCATCGCGGCGACCTTTGGCGGTGGCCCGCTCGCCGCCTACCTCAAGCCCTTGCTCGCGGCCAGCACTTGGTCGTGGCTCCAAGAAAACGCGGATGGCCTTTCCCGCGTAAGCGTTTCTTTCGTGATTGGTTCGCTGACCATTATCCTCGCTGAAATCGTCCCAAAGCGCCTCGGCCTTTCGAATCCAGAGGGCCTCGCCGTCTTGTTGTCACGTCCGATGACGTTCATCTCTTTTTTGGCTTCCCCGTTGGTGAGCACCATGAGCTTCGCCGCTGATTTGGTGCTCGGGGTGTTTGGTCGGCGCCGAGCCCCCGAAGATTCAATGTCGGAAGATGAGCTACGTATGATGGTCGATCAAGGGATGGCTTCCGGTGTCTTGCATGCCTCCGAACACCGCATGGTGCATGGCGCCTTATCGATGGACGGGACAACGGCCGAACAACTGATGACGCCGAGTAATCGCGTCATCTGGCTCAACCTCGCCGACCCTGATGAGGTCAACTGGCGGAAGGTCGTGGCTTCGGGCCATACCTGGTTCCCAGTCTTTCAGGATTCGCCAGATAAACCGCTGGGCGTCGTCTCTGTTAAACGTCTTTGGGCTAACCTTTCGCTCGTTGGGGCCGCTTCCATCAAGGACGTGCTCACGGAAGCCCCAACCGTCACGCCCCACAACACCGCGACGCAACTCCTGGAGAAGTTCCGTAAAGATAAGATTCATATGGCACTAGTGGTCGATGAGTTTGCCCGCGTGCGCGGCGTCGTCACTTTGAATGACGTCCTAGAATCGGTGGTCGGTGAGCTCCCGAACGAAGGCACCCCTTCGGCCCACGTTAAACCGGTCCGCCGCCGCGAAGACGGCAGCTGGTTGGTGGATGCCGTCGTCACGTTAGAAGATTTCCGCGAGCAAACCGGAATCGTCGGAAAATTCCCGAGCGAAGGCACGGGTAGTTTCACGACGGTTTCAGGATTCTTAATGCGGTCCCTGGGACGCATCCCCAAAGAGGGCGATCGAGTCGAAGCGGTGGGCATGATCTTTGAGGTCATCGACATGGACAACCATCGCCTCGACAAGGTGCTCGTGATGCCGAAGGCCCAGCCTCAGACCGCTTAGAGCCGAACAGGCAAACCAGCCAACCGGAGGTATTCTTTGGCCTGCTTCACCGTGTAGGTGCCAAAGTGGAAGATACTCGCCGCGAGGACTGCGCTAGCTCGGCCGTCTTTCAGCACTTGCGCGAGGTGCTCGAGGTTGCCCGCCCCGCCGGAGGCAATAACAGGTACTTCGACGGCATCCGAGACCGCGCGGTTCAGCGGGACATCGTAGCCAGCGGCCGTACCATCACGATCCATGCTGGTGAGTAGGATCTCGCCCGCGCCAAGGTTATGAACCTGACGAGCCCAGGCGATGGCATCGATACCCGTGGCGTTGCGGCCACCATGGGTAAAGACTTCCCATTTTCCGGGAGCGACCTGTTTTGCGTCGATGGCCACCACAATGCACTGGCTGCCAAACTTTCGGGCGGCTGCAAGCACGAGGTTGGGGTCCTTGACGGCGGAGGTATTGAGGGAAACCTTGTCCGCCCCCGCGTTGAGCATCGTGCGGATATCCTCGACCGATCGCAGACCACCGCCGACCGTTAAAGGCATGAAGACCTGATCGGCCGTGCGTTCAACCACGTCGACCATCGTCTTGCGCTCATCACTCGAAGCCGTGATATCCAAGAAAACGAGTTCGTCCGCGCCTTGTTGTTCGTAAGCGGCGGCCACCGCGACGGGGTCGCCCGCATCGCGCAACTCCTCGAACTTGACGCCTTTAACCACGCGGCCGCCATGGACATCGAGGCAGGGGATAATGCGGACAGAAAGCATGGCGAGGTCTAAAGGGGTAGGAAATCGGTCAGGTTAGTAAAGCACTACCGTGACGGGCCCATCGTTGACTAAGGAAACCTGCATATCCGCCCCGAACACGCCCGTGGGGATGGGCTGGCCTAATTCTGTGCTGAGCTGCTGGACAAAGAGGTCGAATAAAAGCTTAGCCACATCGGGCTTGGCCGCGTTATTAAAGGAGGGCCGGTTACCCTTCGCGAAGTCAGCCAACAGGGTGAACTGACTAACCGCTAGGACTGCACCTGCGGTGTCTTTTATCGACAAGCCCATCTTGCCGTCCGCGTCTGCCATCAGACGCACCTTCGCGACCTGCGCGACCTGACGCTGCACCTCGACCGCGGTATCGTCTTTGCTGATGCCGACTAAGAGCAGGTAGCCAGCGCCGATTTGTCCCACGGTTTCACCAGCAACGGTCACCGCGGCGCTTTGAACGCGTTGGATAACGACCACCATACTTAGGTCAGCGCTTCCAAGATGGTCCGCAGCTTCATCTCCGTCTCCGCAGATTCCGAAGCAGGATCCGACCCTTCGACGATGCCCGCGCCCGCGAATGCCCGGGCGACATTACCTTTAAGGCGCGCGCAGCGAAGCGCGACAAAGAGTTTTCCGGTACGGCCGTCAGCGCCCACCCAGCCGACGGCTCCCGTGTAGAGTCCACGATTATGGGGTTCAAAACCAGGGATGAAGGGGAGGGCCAAGTCGCGCGGCTTACCGCCGACCGCGGGCGTCGGATGGAGTTCACCCGCGACCTCCAAGAAACGACGGTCAGCCGGCATGATGCCGACGATGGGCGTGCGCAGGTGCATGACGTTACCGAGCCGGAGTAACTCCGCACCCCGCGAAGTTGCGGCGAGTACCCCGACCATGCGCAAACGACGCAAGATGGAGGCCGTGACCGCGCCGTGCTCGCGCTGGTCCTTATCACTGGCGAGCAAGGCCTCAGCCAGGCTGGCGTCCTCGGAAGCGGACTCGCCACGGCGAGTCGTACCAGCGACGGCCTCGGAACGAACTTCGCCATCGAAAAGTGAGAGGAGTGTTTCCGGGGTAGCCCCAACCAGAGCACCTTCGGGTTCATCGACCAAGTAGGCATGACATGGCGGATTTGCCCGACGAAGACGGTGCAGGGTGGCGTAAGCATTGAACGGCTCGGCGCGCCGCCAATCAAAGGCACGCGTGAGCACGATTTTCTCGAAAGAGCCCTCCTTGATTAGCTCCGTAGCGCGCCGGACCGCTTGCGGAAACCAGTTGCCGCCGACTTCACTCAGCACGGTCGGTACCGGAGCGCGCAACGCCGAAACCGACGGGCGATACGCGAAGCGACGGAACTGTTCGGCCCGGATAGCCAGACGTGCCGCACAACCTGGAGTGGCTTTGTCGGCCAAGGTTACGTTGGTGACGCCATCTTCGGTGACGACCTGCCAAGCGGGCAGAAATAGCCGGGCTTTCTGCGCTTCTGCACTGTCACCCGGGTAAAAGGGGAAGGTCGCAATCACGCGGGGAGTCCCTCCGATGCATGTCATGGAGGCATTCATTTCGCGCAACCAGCGGTCGGCCTGTTCGAAGCGTTGCGGACCAGCGCCTAACCATTCGGCGATCGGGCTGGCGGCAGCATGCGCTCGTCGGCGCGAGGGGTTCTCGAAATAACCGCGGGGCGCCGGTTCATCGAGTGACTCCAAGACCGCCAGCGGATCGAGTTCTGGCACCTTGAAGGTACAACAAATATAGCCTTCTCCTTGCCGGGCCTGTTCCGCTGCGCTCAAGGCGACCAAAAGGTCCTCTGCGGTGAGGCTGGCCATGAGTGGTTAAGTCTGGGCCGGGGCTTCCGGCTCCTCCACGAGAGGGAATAAAATACACTTTTCGGCGACCTTAGCACCCGTCGGGAGTGTCGACCAAGACCTCACGGAGTCGAAACTAACCGCCGGAGGGAGGCCAATGTTGACGAGGAGTTGCGCGCAGGTCGTAGGCATGACCGGAGTCAAGACGGTGGCGACCAAGCGAAGGCCCTCGGCCACGTGAGCTAAGCACGAATCGAGACGAGCGCGATCGGCGGCCTCGGCTGACTTGGCGAGTTTCCAGGGAGCGCGGGCCTCGATGTAGGCGTTCATCGCGCTGACAAAGACCCAGAGCGCCTCCAAGGCATGACTGAGTTGCACATCAGCGAAATGGCTGAAGAACTTCCGCTCGGTTTCCGTCCACAACTTCCGGAGATTCTGTTCCAGTTCCTCATCCGCACCCGGTGCCGGCACCGTACCTGCATAGTTGCGTCCGACCATGTTGAGTAGGCGATTGACGAGGTTACCCAGGTTATGACCAAGGTCGGCCTTGTAACGCTGGGAAAAGTTCACCGATGAAAAATCGGCGTCTTCACCCACGACCATTTCGCGGCAGAGGTAATAGCGGAACGCATCCGTACCGAACTTATGGGCAAAGCTCAGGCTGTCGGTAGCGTTCCCATCGCTCTTGGAGGCCTTCGCACCGTTCACCGTCCACCAGCCGTGCACCAGCAGTTGCTTCGGCGGAGCAATATCCAAGGCCTTGAGCATACAGGGCCAATAGACGGCATGAGGCGGCGAGAGGATATCCTTACCGATGACGTGCATATCGGCCGGCCAGCGTCCCTTATCGACCACGGCGGAGTAGTAGTTCGTCAGGGCGTCGAACCAGACGTAAGTCACAAAGTCACGATCGAACGGTAGCTCAATACCCCAAGTGAGCCGAGACTTGGGACGCGAGATGCAGAGGTCATTCAAGGGTTCCTTAAGGAACTCGAGGACCTGCTTGCGGCGATGGGCGGGATTGATGAAGTCGGGGTTTTCCTTGAGGTGCTCGATGAGCCAAGGCTGGAACTGCGAAAGCTGGAAGTAGTAGTTCTCCTCGGTCGCCTGGGTGACCTCGCCATAGATGGCAGGCCAAGTGCCCTCGGGGTCGCGGTCCTTATCTCTCAGAAACAGCTCCTGACGCACGGAGTACCAGCCGGACTTGGTCGCCTTGAAAATTAGCCCCTTGTCGAAGAGCTTTTGCAGGAAGTCTTGTACGACGACCTTGTGCCGAGGCTCGGTTGTCCGGATGTAGTCGTCGTTGGAGATGTTCAGCAGGCCGAGCATCTCTTGAAAAACGCTGGCGACTTCATCGACTAAGACTTGCGGCTCAATCTGGCGCTTCTGGGCAGTCTGTTGGACCTTCTGGCCATGCTCGTCGAGGCCCGTGAGGAAGTAGACATTGTCGCCAAGCATGCGGTGGTGACGCGCCAGCACGTCGGCGAGGACCTTTTCGTAGGCGTGACCGAGGTGAGGAGCGCCATTCGCATAATCGATAGCGGTGGTGATGTAGAATGGACGAGACATTAGTGAGTGACCTAGCCTAGGGAGCCGGGGCCCAGCAGGACAACCCTGAAGGGGCATGGAATAGGCATAAAAAAGGCCTCGGGTCAGCCCGAAGCCTCCATCGTTAAGGAACCCGACACTCAGCCACCGGCACGGGCGATGTCCGGCTGGAAGGCGATTTCGAAGGCGTAAGGCGTGCCGACCCGGAGGGCCAGCGGCTTATTGCGCTCGAGCACTTGGTAGAAATGCATCTTCCCCCAGTTGGTCCGATGCTTCGGATCTTCGCTGACGACCTTGGTCTCCAACCACTCGCCATGGAAATCGTCTTTGAGGACTTCGCAGCGATGGGATTCGGGACCGAGGATTAGGGCGCTGCCCGGTGTCATCCGCGAATGCGTGGCGGCGATCGGCAGAACTAAACGGAAATTCTCGAGCGTCACTGCGGCTTTTGGAATCAAGATAAAGCGCCCGACGATTCGGCCACCGTTCAATTCCCAATCGACCTTTAGGCTGGCGACACCACTGGAGAGCTTTTCGTCCTTGTCGATGAGGTCGGGCTGTTCGTAACGGAAATGATAGGTACCAGCCTTGGTGCCCATGGCCACCTGCAGGTTCTTACCGTAGAAAGAGGGCGTGTAGACGCGGTCGCCAATCGTATACTCCGGAATGAACGGGGAAGTATAAACGTTGGCCGGCCAATCCATGACGCCGGGCATATGCGGGAACGCCAGCGAGTCAGAGAATTTATGCGAGCCGTTAGACAGCACGGGCAACACGATGTGTAAACCAGAGGTCGGGTCAGAGTAGGAGAGCAGCCCCTGTTCCTTCCGGGGGGTCTTGTCTAAGGAGTAAAGTCTGCAAACGGCCTGTTTGGAGGACGGACGGAAAACATCCATGGTACCACCGACGGTCTTAGCGAGGCGGGACCACTGGGACAGGTAGCGCGCGGCATCGAAGTTCGCCATCCGGGTGGTGTGGCCAGGGATGGTATCGCGTTCGCCGTCACGAATCACGATGATCCCGTGCTCGGCGTCGAAGAAAGTCGTGAAGAAATGAGCGTAGAGGCGGCGGATTAGGTCACGCGCCAGTGGCTCCTTGTCGACCGGGATCCAGCGATCACGCAGGGCTTGGAGTAAGAGCGTGATGCAGTGCGTCTGGCCATAGGAACCGATGCCACGACCGAAGGACCAGCCAAGGCCATCTTCCCGCACCGTCTCTAGGATGATGCGCAGGTACTTCTCGGCATGCGCGCGGAGCTTGGGCAGCTTAGAGTCACGCAACTGAATGTTGGCGTGGAGCTGGAGCGCTTGGCGGATGAAAATCAAGGCGACCACACCATACAGATCGAAGGCGCCACCCAGGTTATCGGGGTTAGCCTGACGAGATGCATCATCATGGAAGCCACCCGTGGAGGAGGCGGTGATGCGATCAACGAAGCGGTCGACGAGGGCGCCGGTTTCGTCTTTCTTGGTCAGGCCAAAAGAGAAACGACAGACGGCCTTTGCGATATCGAAGGCCTGGACGTGGTCGTGATGGTCACCGGTGATGGCGAGGCGTTCGTCGATGAGGTTACGGGTAGCTTCATCGAGGATTTCCCAGACGGGATTACGCTCCCGGGTCGGACCGAAGGCCAGCAAGCCAAGGCAGGCAAAAGCCATCCCGTTGTCAGAGCCATTGGAGAGGCGGACCTGGGCGGTGATGGTACGAGCGGCAATCTCAGGGATGTTGCTGCGGTCTAAGGTGAGTTCACCGGTAGCCCGGTAATACTCGCCAAAGGCTAAGGCGGCGTGGCCCGGCTCATCCGCGCGGGAAACTTCGCCGGGGACGGGAGTGATCGACCCATCGGCGGAGATGGAACCTAAATTGAGTTTGAGGAGGGCCTTGGTCTGGTCCAGGCACTGGCTCGCGAAATTCTGCATGCGAAGGGTTTGGATTGAGGCAGGACCCCCCCCTGTCAATGCCACATCGTAAAAAAATCGT
>CAMDWM010000063.1:0-8934 GCA_945878755.1 Akkermansia muciniphila | reverse complement strand
GACTTCCATTGGCGCGCTTGGGGCGCTCACCTCCTCTGCACCTGGGGACCGCAGCTCCCTGAGACTCTAACGTGGCTCGAAAAGGCCGTCCGCGATGAACACCCGCGGGTTCGCCTCGAAGCCGTTGTCGCTTGCGGCTGGCAAGCCCGCCAAGGTACGGCCGCAGTACAGGTGGCCTGCCTCGCCCTAGACAAGCCAATGGACCCCGCGCTGAACCACGCGCTCACGCTGACGATCCATGCGTTGGCACCGTCCTGGAAGTCGGACCTCCTCGCCGGGAAAATCGGTGCACAGGTCCGCGGCGATACCCTCACCCGCCTCATCATCACAGCCAAAGACCCCCAACTACTCATCCAGACCCGCGCCTTAGCCGAACAAGCCTCAAACCCGGCCACCCGTGAGACGTTGCTCATGGTGCTGGTCAAGTCCGGCACGGTCGCCGATGCGCTCGTTGCCTTGGATCGTTCCCGCTCCGCACCGGCCGTATTGCTGGCCTTGACCGAACGCGCTCAACTCAAACCTGCTGAAGACTACACGGCCATTGTTGAGGCATTACTGTCAGGCACCAGCCCAGCCCAGCAAGCAGCCCTCAGCATTGTCGCCAGCACCCGCAAGGAGTATGGCCAAACAGCTCAACTGAATACCCTCTGGAAAACGTCCACCCTCGCAGCAGAGATTCGGGGACCGCTCTTGCGCGCACTCGCCCGCACGCGGGGCAAAGCTTTCATCACAGAAATCACCCCCTACCTCCGTGAGGCTGCCCTTCAAGACGTGGCCCTCGCTGCGTTGACCGAGCTAGACCTGATTGCGGGTGCTACCGAGTCGGCCAGGCGTCTGCAGACGCTACAGGCAGGTGAGCCCGTCGCCCCACTCTTGCAGAGCCACCTTGGGCTCAAGAACGGCTCCAAGGCACTGGCCACCGCGCTTACAGCCAATCCCCCTGGCGCCGACCAAGCACGCCTAGCCTTAGCGTGGCTGGCGCAGATCGGCCGCGACGACGCCGAACTCCGTCTTGCCTTACAACAAGCGGCAGGCTTCCAGACCACCGGGGCTGTCTTCAGCGATGCCCTCGTCAAAGAGCTGATTGGGCAGGCCGACGCCAACGGCAACGCCCAGCGTGGCGAATTACTATTCAAGGCAGCGCAATCGGCCTGCCTGAGCTGCCACAAGGTCGGTGAGCTGGGCGGCACCATCGGGCCCGACCTCAGTGCACTCGGCCGAGCACAGACCAAGGAAGCCATCGTGGAGTCCGTCCTCTGGCCGAAGCGCCAGGTCAAGGAAGGGTTCATGTTGACGGTCCTCACGACCAAAGACGGGCGGACCTTACAAGGCTACCGCAGCAGCGAGTCCACGGAAACGCTGACGCTTCGGGACTTTTCTGCGAATGCCTTGGTCGCCGTCTCCAAGCGAGAACTCGCCGCCCGTAATGACGCCGGCACCATCATGCCAGACGGCCTCACCGACCGGCTGAATCCCGCCGAGCTGGCCGACCTCCTTCGCTACCTCTTCGAGTTAAAATAACCGCGGACTACCAAGGATTATAGCGGATGCCGAACAGCGCCAAGATGGCTAACCCCAAGGCTGCCATGGCAGGAATGAAGAACGGGTCGTAGTAATCCGCCGCCCGCGGCTTCTTCTCTAGGATCACGACTTTCTTCATTTCATCAATCTTCTTGAAGACTTCGTTCAAGGCTTCGGGCGTCACGGCAGGCCAAGCGGCACCGCCCGAACCCTGCGCAATCGAGACCAGTGCGGGCGTGACCGGTTGATCGATGAGGAAGATCACAAAGACCTTGATGCGCTTAGCTTGGAGATCGGCGATAATCGCACTGTCCTTGGGCGGGACGATGTCGTTGCTCAACCCATCCGTGAGGAGAATGATCATGCGATCACCGGTCTTGGCTTGATCGAGGAGTTCCGCCGCCCCGTAGAGAGCCTTGCCGATGAAGGTGTTGCCCCAAAACTCATCAGGGAAGACGTAGGGGGCGATGAAGGGACGAGCCAAGACGATGGCTTCGGTGTCCTGCGTCAGCGGTACCCAGTGCACGAAATTACGCGAGAAGACGGTGAGGCCAAAGGCATCACCCTTGCGGTAGTGCAAGAACTGCTCGATGGAAGCCATCGCCGAATCGAACCGTGAGTTCACCCCCTTGGTCTGCGGGCCGTGCGGCGACTTCATACTCCCCGAGGTGTCCAAGACGATTTGCACATTGGTGAGCTGACGTTCCACTTCGGGTGGATTGAAAATAACCGGGTGCGCCAAGAACAGAATCGCGATAGCGAGCAGACCGGCGGGCAAGCAGTTCGCACTGTTGATGAGAAACTGCCAAAAGCGGCCGCGGCCGACCTTAGCATGGTCAAACGGCATCGCCAGCGGCTGCCCAGGACGGACCCATTCCCAAAAGGCAACGATGACGGGAATGGCAAGGAGCGCCAAAAGCTTAGGGTAAAGGAAGGTCATCGAACGAGGGAGCTCGCGGGCTCCTGGACATGGGGGGCGACCAGAGTCGCAATTTCTTCCACCGTCACGACCGAGTCACGGCGGTAGAGCCAAGCCTGTAGGCGACGGAGGTCATCCGCGGTGCGGCTATTCTTCGCCACAGCGGCTAGCACCTCATGCATGGGGGCATCGGTGCGTAAGAGCCCGGCCCGCCAACAGCGGAGCAGAATCATCTCCATGCGGGCTTGCCCAGCAGGGCCCAGCGAGCCCGCACGGAGCTGAGCCAAGAGGCCATGGAGCTCTTGGGCTTCCGTCAACGGTGGGACGACCGGAGCCAGCGCCAAGCGCTTCGGCCGACCCCAGAAGATAATCGGGTAAAGACAGGCCAACCAAACGCAGCCGAGGATGGTCAATTTCGTAATGTAACGCCCACCGACCTGCACGCCGACAAGTTCGGTCTCCTTGATGCGCGCTTCGAGCTCCTTCGACATCTTGGGGTCACCGTGGAACTTAAACACAGGCAAGCCTTCAGGGATGACGCCACTCGCGCTGGCCAAGTAGTCACGCAAGTCGTAGTCGCCTTCGCGGTTCACCAGGTAACGAACGTCGTAGACGCGGCCACCCGGCGCACCCGTGACTTGGGCGATACGGACATTCACCGCGACGCCCCACTTAAAGGGCTTCACGACGAGTTCCGGGCCGCCATAGGTAATGATAGCAGCCTGTTCGACGCCCAGAGGGACATTCAGGAGGTCATCCTCACGCGTCAGCCACCAGGCCAAAGGAAGGGCGACAACCAGCGCCAAGCAGACCCAACGGACCCAGTGGCGGCGAAAGAATGAAAGCACGGCGGACATGATCAGCGGACGCTTCGGGCCGACTGGCCACGGTGCTGAAGGAAATGCGCGAGTGGTGCCAAGATGGGGCGGTCCGTACGCAGGTGAAGGTAGTCGATGGCAAAGCGGCTGAGCTCGGCCTTCCACGCAGAGGTGTCCACAAAGGGGCGACCGCCGCGCCCGATGAAGGCCTCGCCGGATTCGGCTTCGACGCCACGGAAGAACCCCGAACCGCGCACGCCACGTTCGGCCGGATCCTCGAGATGCAAAGCCACGCAGTCGTTGCGCTGAGCTATCACCTGCAAGGCCTCCAAGGAGCCTGGGTCGTGAAGGTCACTCAAAACGATGACGGTCGTGCGCCGCGTCAGGGAGGGCGAGAGTTCGCGGGCGCGCTTCGCCAACGAGGTAGCTTCCCGGAAATCATGCTGACGTAACTGATGCGACCATTCCAAAACCGTAGAACGCGAAAGCGTCGGACGGATGTGCAATTCACGGGCACCACAACCCAGCAAACCGACTGGTGTGACATTGCCCTGCGCGGCCAGACCGATGCCCGCGGCGATGCGTACGGCCCAAGCATACTTACTGAGCGTCTGCGAGGACACGCACATCGAAGCGGAGGTATCGACGAGGAGATACAGCGGCACCTGCTTGGGCTCCTCGTATTCCTTAACGAAGAGCTTCCGCATGCGCGCGGAGAGTTTCCAGTCGATGTACTTCACCGAATCGCCAGCCACGTAGGGACGGGACTGCGCGAACTCTAAGCCGGCGCCATGGAAGACCGACTGCTCCTGCCCAAAGCGCAGGCTGTTGGCCAGTTGCCTTACGGCTACCTCAAAATCCCGAGAATCAACGGGATCGTGGGCGAGGACGGCTTGGCGACGCATGTTCGGAGTGAGGGGAGAAACCGCCGGAACGGGCTCAGCCGAGGCCAGCCAAGATGCCTTGCAGCACCTTCGGGCCCGTGTGACCAGCGGCCGAGGCTTCGTAGCTCACGCGGATACGGTGAAGGACAATGTCTTCCGCGAGGTCAAAGAGATCCTCAGGCGTGACGTAGTCGCGGCCATGGATGACTGCGCGGGCACGGGCCGCATTGACCAGCGCTAAGCCGGCGCGCGGCGAACAACCGAAGTCGAGAAGTTTGGATTCGCGCGTGCGGCGAACGAGCTCGACGGAATGCTTCAGGAAGACTTCGCTTACGTGGACCTGCTGGACGGATTCCATCGCGGCGACGAGGTCTTCCGCGGTCCCGACCGGCGAACCATCAATCATGTCAAAGGCGGTCTTCGGCACGGCCCCACCCTCTTCCTTACGGAGCCCCATGCTCAGCTGACGACGCAGGATGTCCTGCTCTTCGTCGCGGCCCGGGTAACCGAGGCGGTGCAGAAGCATAAACCGGTCCAACTGTGCTTCGGGTAGCTCAAACGTGCCGGACTGTTCGACCGGATTCTGCGTCGCGATGACGAGGAAAGGCGTCGGGAGTTTCATACTCTGGCCACCCAGGGTGACCTTACGCTCTTGCATGGCTTCGAGCATGGCGCCCTGGACCTTCGGAGCGGCGCGATTAATTTCGTCCGCCAGTAGAAGGTTCGTGAAGACCGGACCGCGGTGAATACGGAACTCGCCCGTCTTTAGGTCCACGACTTCGGAGCCCAGAATGTCCGACGGCAACATATCCACGGTGAACTGGATGCGCTTGAAGTCGAGGTGGATGGCCTTGGCGACGGTGTTGACGAGTAGCGTCTTCGCGAGGCCAGGCATACCTTGCAGAAGCAGGTGGCCGCCCGTGAGGAGCGCGATCATCACGCGTTCAACGACGACGTCTTGGCCGACGACGACCAAACCGACGCGTTCACGAACGGCCGCGACAAACTGTTGGGAGGATTGAGTGGATATCATGGTACGAAAGGAGTTAGGGGGTAGGGATAAGGGGATGGGGGCAGGGCTTAGCGGAGTTGCTTGAGCCACTTCTGCAGGATGGTACGCAACTCGGGCTCGTCCACGGTGGTGGCACCGTTGAAGCAGCCGACTTGGATGCGGGCTAAATCCTGACCGAGCTCACCCTTCTGGGCAGCATTCAGGGCGATGAGGGGGCTGGCACCATAGCGACGGAGGAAGGCCGCGGCCGCAAAGCCGTCGACGTCCGTCGGCATCTTAAAGACATCGCGCGCCAGCGGGGCGACCGGTCCCTTCGGGCCGCTGCGCAGACCGAAGAACAGACCGAGGCCCAGCAAAGCGACGATGCTGCCCAGCGAAGGCCAGAACCACGGACTGGTTGGAACCGGCGGGATCGCGCCAGTACCAGGCAAAGCTTGCTGACGATCCAAGCGGACCGAAGCCTTAGGCAAGACTTTGAGGTCCTGATCTTCGTAGGTCCGCCAGATAGCGCCGTTGGCCGTACTCTTCAGCGGGGCAAAAGGCACCTCGGTGGCTGAGTCGGCAGCGCGGATCTTATCGCCGTCCAGAGATATGACCCAGTGGCGCTCCGAACGGGGGGTGACCTGCTCGCCCCACGTGTTGAGCTCCTTAATTTGCAGGCCTTCACCCGCACCGACCTGCCGGACCGCGGCGACGCGCTTCACAATCTCGAGGTCCACGAGATCGTCGAGGTCAGGCACCAAGCCCGTCCCCGTCGCATGGATGTCCAAGTTGAGTTGGCCGTTGATGGCAAACTGACGGGTGTCGAGGGTCTGCGTGACTTCGACGCGGCCCGCCGGACGCGGACCGGACGTCGGCGAAACCTTGAACACGGTCTCCGCCGAGACGGCCGGCACAGTCACCGGACCCGAGAGGTCGATGAACTTTAACTCGAGCTTCACGGGCGGTACCTTGTCGACGCTGGCATCCTTAGCCCGCACGAGCACGTAGGCCAGGACGGTCTCTTCCCAGCCGGGATTGGCGGTCGCCCGCGGCTTAACATCGGGGGCTGCGAAGGTGATCGAACGAACCACAAAGAAAGGTGACAGCGCGTCCTCGAGTTCGAACTGGAACTCATCACGCGGTCCCTGAGCCTCGCGACCCTTCTTCGTAGCCGGCCCGCGACGCTTATTCTTAGCGGCGGTGGCGGAGGCGTCGTTGGTGAGGTATTGGCCCAGCTTGGCCACACGGCCCATGGCTTCGGTGTGGATCACACTGACAAAGATACCAAACTCTTGATTAGAGCCGACCGTGTTCGGGCCGTCGAGGCGAGTCTGGACGCGGACTTCGCTGAGGAGTTCGTCGAGGTAGGTGGCGCGCTTCTGCAGGGCCATCGTAAACGGGTCGTCCTTGGTGACCACCAAGGCCGCGGCGAGGTAGCGATACTTGATATCCTCATGCAAGGGGTCGCGCTCATCGGTCAGGCGCGCGTTCAGGGTCTTGGCCAAGAGGTTCATATGCGTCTGAGCCGCCTTGCCGGGCAGTGCTTGGATGCTGGACCGAATCTTCTGAAGACCAGCGCGGTTGACGGTCTTGGCTAAGTTGACCGTGTTATTGTGACCAATACCGACGAGGGAATTAAACCAGACCAAGTAAGGCTCAATCGATTGGGTCGTGCCGCCATTACGGATAATTTCGCGGCCATAGGCGTCCGCCCCTTTCTGGAAATACTCCAGGGCCTGCAAGCTCCGCTCCTTCATATTGGCTACCCGCTTGGCAGGGTCCACCGGGGCCAGCTCCTGTAGGTACTCGAAATCGGACCAGTCATTCAGCACCTTCGCACCGAAGATTAGGGCGCGGGAAGAGGTCGGGTTGTTCTTAGTCCAAGCCCCGATCATCGTGACAAGGGAACTGTAACTGCCCTGGACCATCTCATACGTCTGCTGCTCAGTGCGGCGCGTGAGCATGTTGCGCTGTAAGTCCTGCCGGCGCCAGCGGTCCGAAAGGTTGGCGTGCATGCGGGCGGTCAGGAGGAAGAAGACCTGTTCGTCCATCTGGTCGGCCGAACCGAAAACCTTTTTGATATGGGAATCGGTGTAGGCTTCGGCGCTACTATAAGCTTGGTCAAAGGCAGCGACGACTTTACCTTGATCCCGGGGTTTGATATTGGCCTCCCTAAAGAGCTCCATCATCTTGGCGAGGCTGTTGATATTGCGCTCCATCATGACGGGCGTCACGGGAATCCGGGCGTCCTCAGGGAGGCCATACTTCTTGCGCAATTCTTCCGGCACCAAGGGATTATGGGCTAGGGCCCAAGCGGCGAGGAAATCCTCCGCTAACGCGACACCGGCGGATGGATTACGCTTTGCAAGGGCCGCGATGAGGTCAGCGCCGGCTTCGAAGTTAGCACTCGCGATCACTGCCCGCGAAAGGCTCGCGTCCAAACGTTCGCGGATTTCAGGGCCGAGGGCCGCCAACCACTTACCCATCGGGGCGAGGCCGAGTAATTCTTCGGCTTCAATGGCGTTGGTGTTGATATTACCCCCACGTGTCCGGCGAGTAGCCAGCGCGGCCCGCTGGGCAAAGGTCGTTTCGACTTCGTTCATCCACTCATCCGCCATGGCGACGAGTAATGGATTCCAAGGACTGGCGGAAGCGTCAGCATGGTTGACGACGAGGGTCGCAAGGACGGACTGAGCGCGCAGGTTTTCGACGCGGGTCGCTGGCTCGGAACGGGCGTCGGTCTGAATCTTTCGCTGCAGGCCAGCGATGAGGCGGACGGCGGCATCCGGTTTAGTGCGGATAAGGTCACGAAAGAAACTGTCTAAGTTAGCGGGCTGCACCTGCGTCATGACGCGGGCTAAGTTGCCCGCTGCCCTGGTCATGTCCCCATCGTTGACCTTAGCGCGGTTCAAGATAGCGACGTTTTCGTCCCAGACCTTTTGAATCTGCTCGCGCTGAGCGAACTCACTGGCCTGCTCGGTGGATAAGAAGGCGGCGACCTCTTGGCGAAACGCCTCATCCTTGATCTCGTCGAGCTTCGCGCTGGTCGGCAAGTATGCCAAAGCTAATTCTCTGAAGCCCCCGGCGAGCAGGACGCGGCCAGCGGCCAGCCGGCGAGCTGGGTCCTTACCACCCAGTTTAGCGGTCCCGCGGCGCATCCGCTCAGCCAGCCAGAAGGATTCGCTGGCGGGTACACTGTTGGAAATTAGCTCACCGATCTTACGCAGTTCGGCATCGTTGAGTTCACCGGGCAACGCGTCCACCAAGGCAAGGATGTCGTCAAGCTTCATCCCGCTCTTCTGGCGCTCGGTAAGGTCGGCGAGCATCTTATCGAAGATACGGCGCGAAAGGTCGGGCGGTAACTGGCCTAGCTCAGCGCGGATTTGCGCCCAATCGCCGAGTCGGAAACTATGCAGGAAACGCGTGTCGGCGGCCGTCGAGGCCTCGATCTTACTGGCGCGTTCGAGGGCGCTAAAGACCTCGGATAAGTCGCGGGAGAACTTATGGTTAAGCAGGTTCTCGTACTGCGCCTGCATCTTCGGGTCGAGCGCGGCGGCCGTCTGCGCAGACGCCAGGGGCGCGAGCGCCAGCAAGGCAAGGAGGAGACCGCAAGGGAGCGTGGTTCGCATGGTGGCTTAGTTTTTGTTTTTAAGAGGGGGATTAGGAACCTTCGGGAAGTTTGAACTCGTTCAGCGATGACCGAGCGTCGGTCTTTTCACTGGGCGCAGGGGGGGCAACTTCGGCCTTAAGTTGACCTAGCAGTTGGGCGGCGGCGCGAAGTTTTTTCGGATCAATGGG
>CAMDWM010000062.1:0-8944 GCA_945878755.1 Akkermansia muciniphila | reverse complement strand
TTGAGCGTCTCGATATTGTCGAACTCCATCGTCGGTTCGAGCTCGATACGCTGCTCGCGGAAGAATTGGTCGAGTGCCTTGCGGGTCGGGATGTCCTGGTCGAAACCGATGAACTTACAGCCTTGCAGGTCGGCGAGATCAATTTCCTTTTTCGAGGCGAGCTTGTGCTTGGGGGCGCAGATGGCGACGAGCTGGTCTTCCATAAAAGGAATGATTTCCACCTGACGATACTTCTGCGGGAACGCTACGAGGCCGAAGTCGACGGCACTCGAGACAACATCTTCGTAGACGAGGTTGGAGCGACGGTATTCAATGCGTACATTGACGTGGGGGAACTCCTGCATGAAGCGCTTCACGTAGGGGGGTAGTTCGTGGAGGCCAATCGAGACGATCGTAGAGACGTGAACGGTGCCGCTGACGACCTTACGCATTTCCTGCATTTCACTGGCGACCTGTTCGTAGCGATTCAGGATGTCCTTGGACGCTTCGTACAGGCTTCGCCCTTCGCGGGTGAGGCGAAACTGCTTCTGGCTGCGGTCCACGATGAGGACGTTGAAGTGCTTCTCCATCGACCGGAGTTGCTGGCTGACGGCCGACTGGGTGATGGCGTTCAGCTTGGCGGCCTTCGAAAAGCTTTCGTTGTCGACTAGGTCCCGGAAGATCTTGAGGTTTTCGATGTGCATGGTGAGGGCTATTAGATTACTAAAACTAATGGGAAGTGCCTTCAAGTGTAGAAGGGCTAATTAAGGGCTCAAAAATCGACTATTTTTAACGAATAGCAGGCGTTGACTCCCGCCGAATAGGGTGTTCATACTGCTCAAATGGTCACCTACGACCAGTTTACCGCCCATTGTCAGGCCGTTTTAGAGCGCATGGCTCAAGCCTGCCAGGCTTGCGGGCGCTCACCATCGTCGGTTCGGCTGTTGCCGGTCACCAAAACCCATCCCGTTGAAGCCGCCGAATATGCCCACCGCTTTGGTTTGTCGGCAGTGGGGGAGAACCGGGTGCAAGAGGCCCACGTAAAGCGTCCTCAGGCGCCCGTTGGGCTCCGTTGGGAGCTGATTGGGCATCTCCAGTCTAACAAAGCGAAACAGGCCCTCCAAGCCTTCGACGTGCTACAGTCCGTCGATTCTGCCGAATTGGCTGCCCGCTTAGGACGTATCGCCACCGAACTCGGCCTGACTCGTGAGGTTTATGTGCAGGTTAACTCTGGGGACGACCCCGCTAAGTTCGGGTGCGACCTAGCCGAGGCCCCCGCGGTGCTCGAGGCCTTGCTTCCCCACCGGTCCCTTAAGGTGATCGGGCTCATGGCGATCGCCCCGCTGTCAGATGACCCGGCGGTCGCCCAGCGGACCTTTGCCGAGCTGCGCCGTTGTCGGGACGATTTGGAGGTGCGCTTCGGCGTGAAGCTTCCCGAGCTTTCGATGGGCATGAGTGGCGACCTTGAAATCGCAGTCGCCGAGGGCTCGACCTGCGTCCGCGTCGGCTCCGCCCTCTACGGCTCTCGCCCGGTGCTATGATTCGTCGCCTCCTCATTCGCGACCTCGCCTTGATGGATCGGGCTGAGCTGGAGTTAGGCGCCGGCTTCACCGTGGTCACGGGCGAGACAGGTGCAGGCAAATCCGTGCTGCTGGGTGCCCTGTCTTTACTCGCGGGCCATCGAGCAGCGAAGACGGTCGTGCGTAAGGGAGCCGATGAAAGCGTCGTCGAGGCGGAGTTCGAAATCGGCGAGGACCCGCGCTTCGATGTTTTACTACAGGAGCTCGATTTACCGGTTTGCGATGAGGGCTTGCTGCTGCTGAAGCGCTCGGTCCATGCGAGCAAGGCCGGACGGATCTCCATCAACGGGGGATCTGCCACGCTGGCGCAGCTGCAACAGCTCGGAGAACTCTGGATTGATTTCCACGGGCCTGGCGAGCCGCAGAAGCTGATGCGCGCCGAGACGCAGCTGGCGATGCTCGACCTCCATGCTGGACTGGGCAAAGGCTTGGCCACCTATCGTGCTGGCTGGCGCCAGCGCTTGAGCCTACTGCGCGAGGCCGACGAGGCCGCCGGTGCAGAAAAACTTTCCGAAGACGAGGAAGCGTTCCTGCGTTCACAATTGGAAAAGCTTAATTCACTGGATTTATCCGACGACGCGGTGGCCAAACTGGACCGCGACCATGCCCGGGCTTCGCGCGCCCAGGAGCTGGGCGCCTTACTGGGGCAACTCGATGCGGGCTTAGGCGCCGATGGCCTCGGGGAAGTACTGCCTAAGTTGCTCAAGGCCTCCGATGACGTCTCCCGCATCGACGACGAGTCCATCGCATTGCGCGATCGCCTCAATGCGCTCGCCGCGGAGGCCGAAGATATCCGGGCCGATTACGTGCGCCTCGCCCGCGGTCTGTCCGAAGACGATGAGTCGGCCGGAGAGCTGGAGGCCAAAATGAACCTTTGGTTGGAATTCCGCCGTAAGTACGGCCCAGTGGCGGCCAACGTCAGAGCCAAACGGGAGGGCATCGCCCAGCGACTTTTGTCCCAAGGAGATGTCGAGGCGCGCGTGGCTAAACTCCGCGCTGAGGCTGCACAAGTGGAACAGGAATTGCGTAAGCAGGCCGACGCCTTGCATGCGGCGCGCGTGAAGGCCGCCGATAAGTTGGCGGGTGCCGTCCGTAAGATGCTGGGTGCCCTGGGCTTCAAGAAGGCCGACCTGCGCATTGCAGTCGCCGCCGCGGAATTAGGTCCGCAGGGCGCGGATGCGGTGCGTTTCCTCTTTTGTCCGAATGCGGGGCAAGACCTGCTGCCGCTCGATCAAATCGCCTCCGGTGGGGAAGCCGCCCGCGTGATGTTGGCGCTGAAGACAGTGCTCGCCGCAGTCGACCAGACGCCGGTGCTGGTGTTTGATGAGGTCGATGCCAACGTCGGGGGGGAAATTGGCGCGCAAGTCGGCCGCGAGCTCGCCGCCCTCGGTGCCGCTCACCAAGTCTTCTGCGTCACCCACCTACCGCAGGTCGCCGCCTTAGGGCATGCGCATTTGGTCGTCACGAAAACGCAGGACGAGCGCTCGACGACCGTAGCCATCGCCCCCGTCCATACTAAGCGGAAAGAACGGGAATCGGAATTGGCCCGGATGTTAGGTGATCGTGCGAGTAAGGTGGCCTTATCGCACGCCCGCGAGCTGCTGGCGTCTGCCGAGGGGTAATCAGCGCTGCACAAAGCGATCAAGCCGGAGCCGCCGAATAACCCGGAGGCCGATGGCCGCCGCCCAGGGCTTCGGCAAGCGCGCACTGAACATGCCCAAGAGGCGGTTCTTCCAGCCTGGGATAATCTGCGGACGCGACTTAGCCATCGCGTAGAGTGACTCAGCCACGCAGTCCTCCGCGGTCTGGCCACCGAGGCCAGTGGGGCCAGAGAAACCCGCTGCCTTGGAGAAGTTCGTCGAGACCGGCCCTGGGCAGATTGCCACGCAGCGCACGCCGTAGGGCTGCGCCTCCGCGTCTAGGGCGATACTCCAGTGTAGCATGAAGGCTTTCGTCGCCGCATACGTCGTCATCAATGGCGTCGGTTGATAGCCGGCGAGCGAAGCGACCGTCGCAACCTGACCACCGCGCCGTTTCAGTTCGTCCCACAGTAGCCCGGTGAGTTGCACCGGGGCGCGCACGTTGACGTCGACCATCTTTAAGGTGTGGTCGAGTCCCGGTGCGGGGAACTCCCCATAGGCGCCGAAACCGCTATTATTAACGAGCAGTATTCTACCTTCGCTCGGCATTAGTTTTCGTAATTCACGGACAACGTCCTCCACTTGAGTGGGTTGAGCGAGGTCGCAGGTAAGGTGAGTCAACTTACAGGTATTGGGTACCCCTTCTGGCGGGGTGCGGGAAAGGTTGAACACGGCCGCACTGGCCCCAGAATTATAGATGCGCGAGAGAATCGCGCGACCAATGCCGGAGGAAGCGCCCGTTATGATCACACAGGAAAAACTTCTGAGAAAATCATTGATGGTATCGTTCTTTGACATGGACGCAGGTTCTCACGCTCAACCCCAAAACACAACACACATGAGTAACGCTCCGGTAGTCGTGACTGGGGTCCATATGGACCTCACCGACGCCCTGAAGGATACGGTGTGCGCCAAAGTCGAAAGACTAATGCGCCACAACCCGCGGATCATCCGCGTGCACGTCGAGCTCGTTTACAACCGTAGCCGTGACCACAGCCGCGAGTTTGCTGCCCAGATTCGGCTGGAGTTACCGGGCCCGGATATCGTGGTCCGTGAGGAATCTGAGGATTTGTACAAATCCATCGATATTTTGATCGATAAGGTCGATCGCCAACTTCGCCGCCGCCATCGCCTAGAGAAAGAGAAGCGGAATCACCCAAAGCCAACGGACCTCGGCGACCTGGGACGGGCGGCGTAAGGACGGTACTGGCTAGCGTAAAGGTCAGTCAGTGGTGAGGTCGGTTTAGGACGGTCCAGTCAGTCGGATAGTCAGCAACAGCCGACAGTCAGACGGAGCCGGCAGTCAGAAACAGAATAAGCCAGTGAACCTCGGCCGATAGCGCAGAAGGTGTAGTCAAAGAAGGTTATGGACCCCGGTTGCCGCAAGGTGGCCGGGGTCCTCCTTTTGGCGGGGCCGAGCCGTTCTCGGCTCGCCCTTGGGGGCGGTCGGGCTTTTATGCCCGTATGCGGATTTATTTCATGGGCATCTGCGGCACGGCGATGGGCAATGCCGCTTTGTTGATGCGTTCGCTGGGTCACGAAGTGCTGGGTGCCGACACGGGCGTCTATCCGCCGATGTCCGATCACCTTCGGGCCGCCGGCATCGAGATTTTGGAAGGTTGGTCAGCGGAACGCTTGGCGCAACTCAAGCCCGACCTCGTCGTGGTTGGCAACGTGGCGTCCCGCGGGCACCCCGAGGTCGAGTGGTTACTGGAAGCCCGCACGCAACCGCACGTCTCCTTGCCGGAGCTCCTGCGCACCCGCCTCCTGAACGAGCGACGCAATATCGTTGTCGCTGGTACGCACGGGAAGACAACGTCCACCTGCATGGCGGCGGTACTGTTACAGGCCAACGGCGCAAACCCTGGGTGGCTCGTTGGTGGGGTGCCGCGTGACCTCCCCGACAGTTCTCACCCCGGCAAGTCCGGCGGCCCGTTTGTCATCGAGGGCGACGAATACGACACGGCCTTTTTCGATAAGCGCAGTAAGTTTATCCAGTACCTGCCGCATGTCCTCGCCATTAATAACTGCGAGTTCGACCACGCCGACATCTTCCGCGACCTCGACGATGTCCTGCGCACCTTCTCGCATGTCATCCGTATTGTCCCGCGCGACGGCGCCATCGTCGCCAATGGCGATGACGCCAACGTCCTTGGCCTCGTCAAGAACGTGACGTGGGCTCCGGTGATTCGCGTCGGCACCGGTGCCGACAACGATGCGGTCATCGCCGATTTCCAAGAGGCCTCCACCGGCTCTTCCTTTACGCTTCTTTGGAAGGGCAGGGAGTGGGGGCGCGTCCAGTGGGCTTTGCCTGGCTTATTTAATGCCCGAAACGCCGCCATGGCCGCCGTTTCGGCCGGCCTCCTGCTCGATCGCCAAGACCCGACCAAACTTAAGCTCGACGCCTTGGCTAAATTCCAAGGGGTCATGCGCCGTCAGCAGGTCCTCGTTGACCGGGCCGATCGCGTGGTCATCGAGGATTTTGGCCATCACCCGACGGCCCTGAAACTCACGCTGGAATCGTTACGCGCCCGTTATCCTCAGCATCGCCTCGTCGCTTGTTTCGAGCCGCGTAGCAACACCGCCGCCCGTAAGGTCATGCAGGATGCCTTCCGCGATGCGCTCATGCTCGCGGACGATGTCTATCTCGCACCGGCCCATCGCGCCGATACGCTCGGCGGCGAAAGCTTTGACAGTACGGGCGTGGCTCAAGCCATCACCGCTTCGGGTCGACGCGGTTTCGCCCCGGCTTCGAATGACGCTTTGCTAGAAGCATTACGCCTGCACACCGCGGAAGGTCTGGGCCCACGTTGTATCGTTTTCTTCTCAAATGGTGCCTTTGGCGGTATTATCAAGAAGTTCGCCTCTTGACGCGTAGTCGCTCAGCGTCCGCCAGCCAGTCCGTGAATGACCGCGGCGGCTTGAGCGTCGTTGGCGATTTGAGCCTGCAGTGCTGAGAGATTTGCGAACTTCTGTTCGTGCCGGAGGAAGTGTAACCAGCGGATGCGTACGGCAGCGCCCGTCGTCGGAATCGGTCCGGAGGCTCGGAGGATATGCGTTTCAAGGAGCGGCTCCACCGGTCCGCTTTCGACCGTCGGCCGAAGCCCCCAATTAGCGACGGCAGGTTCGGCGAGGCCATCGGTATTCACGAGTTCGACCGCGTAGACGCCGAAAGCCGGGCGTAACTCTGGGTTCCACGGTAGGTTTAGAGTCGGGAAGCCAATGGTGCGACCGAGGCGCCGGCCATCGACGATGGTGCCCGTGGCTTCATAGGGCCGGAGCAGCATGCGGTTGGCCAAGGCGAGGTCGCCGTGACGCAAGGCGGCACGGATACGTGAACTGCTCACGGCCTCACCGTCAAGGGCCACTGGTTCGACGAGTTGGACGGCCAGCCCGAGTTTGCCGGCATCACGGACAAGAGACTCGCCGTCCCCAGTGCGGCCTTGCCCGTAACGGAAGTTTGTCCCGACGTGGACCGAGCGTAAGCCTTTAAAGTGATGCAAGAGCCAAGCCGGGAAGTCCACGGCTTCCATCGCTGCATGCTGCAAGGTGAACTCTTGGTGGTGGATAAATTCGGCGCCAGCCTCGGTCAGGCGTTCGTCTTTCTGCGTACGATTGAGGATGAGTGGGACCGCGGATTCTGGCCGCAGGACCTTGCTCGGATGCGGCTCATAGGTCATGACCCCGACGCTGCCATGGGCTTGGCGGGCGGCGGCGCGGGCGGAATGTAAGACGGCGCGGTGGCCGAGGTGAACCCCATCAAAGGCCCCCAGTGCGAGATGGATGCTCGGGGCGTGGCTCATCCTAAGGCGATACTCGGCACGGCTTCGTGCACGGGGATCAAGCAGGCGACGAGTTGTTCACGGGTCATGGCGCCGAGTTCCATGAGGGTCTTCGACCGATCGACGTGCAGGTTGCCTGAGAGCGTGCGGCGGAGCATGGTGAGGTGCGCTCCTGGACCGAGCTTACGTCCGAGGTCATAGGCGATGGTGCGCACGTACGTACCCTTAGTACAATGCACGCGGAAGTTGAGTCGGGGGCTCTCCCAAGCGAGCAGTTCGAAGGCGTCGATGCGGATAAAGCGTGGCTCGCGTTCGACTTCGATGCCCTTGCGCGCGAGCTCGTAGAGTTTCTTACCGCCAATCTTTTTAGCCGAGTGCATCGGCGGAAGCTGGTGCTGGTCGCCCAGCATCGTGGCCATTGCGGCCGCGACCTCGACCTGCGTCAAGGCTGGGACGGGATTAGTTTCGGTCGTTGCGCCGTCGGCGTCCTGAGAATCTGTGACCACGCCGAGCGTGGCTTCGCCGAGGTATTCTTTCTCCTGCGACATCAAGTATTGTGAGGCCTTCGTGGCCTTGCCCACGAGGATGATGAGTAGGCCCGTCGCCATCGGATCGAGCGTGCCAGCGTGGCCGACCCGGCGCGTCTGGTAGAGCCAGCGGACCTTATCGACGACGTCGTGCGAGGTGATGCCTTGCGGCTTGTCGACCAGCAGGACGCCTTCGGGTTCGGGTAGACCGTCACTCATCGGGCGGAATACTCGCGGTAATGTTTGGCCACGATGCCGAGGATGCGAGTCCGGTCCTTGGCTAGCGTGCAGCCTAGCATATTAAAGCCAGCGGCCAGGACATGGCCACCGCCGTTCAGTTTGCCGGCAAGGAGGTCGAGGCGAAGGCGTGGGTCGCGGCCACGCAGGCTGCCTCGAACGCCGTCATGGCCTTCTTCCATGAGCACGGCGATCTCGACGCCCTCGACCGAGCGGGGGAATTCCACGAGGCCTTCTTTATCTTCTTTCGTGGTGCCTGTCGCGGCGTAGTCAGCCTGAGTGAGTTCGCCGGAGCAGATCTTACCGTCTTCGTGAAATTGAATTGAGTTGAGGAAGCGTTTGGTGAGTTCGAGCTTGCCGCGGCTTTCGTGTTCGAAGACGAGGAAGTTAGTCTCCGCCGGGTTCGCACCGCGTTCAATCAGTTCGGCGGCCAAGGCGAAAACTTCGGCGGTCGCGCTGGCGTAACTGAACCGCCCGGTGTCGGTCACGATGCCGAGGTGCAAGGCCTTGGCCGTGGCGGCGTCGCAGCCTAGGTTCTGGCGGAGCGCGCCGTAAGCGAGCACATGGCAGGTAGCAGCGGCCGTCTTTACTACGATGTTGTGCTGGGCATAGCCTGGGTTTGAGGCGTGGTGATCAATGTTACCCCAAAGCTTGCCCCCGAACTTGTCCAAGAGGTCGGGCCCAATGCGAGACGCATCGGCACAGTCGACCGCGACAGCCACCCGGCCATCTGGGACATATTGGTCACCCGTGAGGAAGGTGAGCCCCTGGGCGTAAGATACCATGTTCGGGGGGACTCGATCGCGGTTGACGCAGATGCTGTCGACCCCTGCCGCGAGCAGGATGCGGCAGAGGGCGACTTGGGAGCCGATGCAGTCGCCATCGGGGCGCATGTGCCCTAATACGGCCACTTTCTGGCCTTGGAGGCCTTGGACGAGCCCTTGGAGGGCAGGTCCGGCTGCTTGCATGCTGATTCCCATAGTGTAGTGTGGAAGAAACCAGCCCGCCCGACCGCTGGCAAAGGCAAAAGGCGAGGTTATTTACAATGTAGGGTCCCCGCTTGATGCCCCGAATGGCTTGGGCATAGTATCTGCTTAACAGGCTCTCAAGCCCACCCCACCACCCATCCCATGGACAAGGACAAGAATAACAACAATTTCACGCCCCGCGCCCGTAAGGTCGTGGAGCTCGCCCGGGCC
>CAMDWM010000061.1:0-9043 GCA_945878755.1 Akkermansia muciniphila | reverse complement strand
TAGGCGAAGCGCAGCTCCAGTTTACAGCCTGCGCGACGGAAGGTATCTAAGGATTTCTCGAGCCGCTGGAAAAGGATTTGGTCGAGTACCCGGTTGTGGTATTCATCGAGCCAGCAGATCCCGAGGTGCGTGGTGACGCCCTTCAATTCCCATGCCTTGAGGGCCTCAAATAGCTGGCGATCCGTCCAGCCAGTCCGGGCCACGTCGACGCCCAGGAAGGGGACGGGCTTCTCGTCTTTGGCGGCGGGGGCAGCGCGGCGCACCACGCGGCCGTCGGCCCGCTGCACGAGTAATTGGCCGTCGCCGAGGCCGATCGGGCATTCCAGCCGAAAGCCGCGTTCCGGGTTACGGAGTCCATTGAGGGCGGTGGGGTCATCGGCGCGGAGCCCGTGAAACTCCTTATAGACAAGCTTAGGCGCCTCGTCCTTAGCGAGGACTGCGAGGCTACTGAGCAGCAGGAGGGGCCAGTGCTTAATCATGGCGGTATATTTTGATGGGAGCGTGCGGAGGCAATCCCGTTTCGGCTAGTTCTGGCCGAACAGCCTCGCCAGACGGGCGGAGACGGGCTCAATGAGCGACATGTTGATGTCGGCCCCATGGACGCAGACGCTCTCCGCTACCGCGGCGTCGGATCCCTTTTTACCGGCGGCGACGGTCTTGTTTCTTTGTGCGGTTGTCCATGCCTTTTGTGCGCCCATCTTTGCCCGGGCCGCCCAGCGCCGAGAGGCTCAGCGAGCCGATTTTAAGTCAGCAGCCCTTCACCTCTTTGGAGAGGTCGAGGCGGTCTTTGGACTCTGGTCCCTCGTGTTATTCCTACTCGCGGTCTGTTGGCCAGGGAAGGGGTGGGCCTTTGCCGTCGCCTATCTGGAGTCGGGTGACTACGCCGCGGCCGTCGCGGGTCGCGAATTCACGGGGCCCTTCAAGTTCTTGGAGCCACTATTCGTCTTCATTGTTATGGCCATGGCCTCGACGCGGCCGATTGTCGAAGCGGCGCGGCGGGTATTGAATGCCGTCGCGGGTTGGTTCGGTGGCGGTCCGGCGGCTCGGTGGATTGTAGTGCTGACCTTGGCTCCTTTAGCGGGGTCCCTGATTACCGAGCCGGCCGCGATGACTATCGCCGCCTATCTCCTTGCCGCCCAGTTTTATTGCCTGAAACCCTCTTCCAGTCTGAAGTATGCCACGCTGGCCTTACTCTTTGTTAATGTATCTATAGGTGGTGCCTTGACGCATTTTGCGGCGCCACCGGTAGTGATGGTCGCGACGCGGTGGGGCTGGGGGACGGCGGAGGTCTTTCAGCAGTTCGGCTGGGCGGCCTTGACGGCAATTCTGCTGTCGAACACTGCCTATTTTCTTTGGTTCCGCCGGGAATTACTAGCCATGCGTCCGCCGGTCTCCTCCACGGATGCGCCCGCTGAGCCGACGGTGCCGCTCTGGGTGACCGCGGTGCACATCGCGCTGATTGTCTGGACGGTCGTGATGTTATCGGGCCACCACACGCTCCTCATGGTCGGAGGCTTTCTGTTATTCTTAGCCTTCGGCGTGGCCACTCCACGTTGGCAGTCGCCGCTTCGGCTAAGGGCACCCTTGATGGTGGGCTTCTTTTTGGCCGGCTTAGTTGTCCTCGGTGGCCTTCAAGGGTGGTGGATTGGCCCGGTCATCCTGCAAATGGGGGACACGTCCTTATTGTGGGCTTCTGTTGGCTTAACTGCCTTCAATGACAACGCAGCGATTACTTACCTCGCCGCGCAGGTCCCGGCCTTAGCCGAGCCATCAGCCGCGGTCTTAAGGCACGCCGTTTTGGCGGGAGCTTTGGCCGGGGGTGGCCTGACGGTCATCGCCAATGCCCCTAACCCTGCAGGGCAGGCCATTTTAGGGGAATATTTTGACGGTGGGGTGTCCGCAGGGCGCCTTTTTCTTTGGGCCTTGCTGCCCACGGGTATGGCCATCGCCTGTTTCTTTTTCATAAAGTAACCCCACCATCCGAGGGGGAAGGGGTGGGGCTAGGGGGGTGCTCAGCCTCCTTTTTGACTGTTCAAGCGTTTAGGGTGGGGCTACACTTTACTCCCCTAAGTTTAGCCCCCTTTACCCTATGCGTTCCCGTCTCCGTTCAGGTTTCACGCTCATTGAGCTGCTTACCGTCATCGCCATCATCGGTATCTTGGCGGCCGTCCTCTTTCCGGCCATCCAATCGGTCCGTAAAAAGGCGAAGATTTCAACTGGCCAGACGACCTTTCAGCAGTGGTGCGCCGGCGTGAGCCGTTATAAGTCCGTTTATGGATTCTACCCGAACATTGGGGCTTCCTATACCACGACGGCCGATGCCCTGCATAAGCTCGAAGCGGGCCCTGGTTTACCCTTTGTGAAGTCCCTCTACGGCAAAAACCCAACGGGTTCACCGCTCTCGGGTGCCGCCACGGGCGAGCGTGCTAAGTATAACCGTAACGCCGAAGAGTTCTGTGCCTTCGGTAAGGACGACTACGAGCTCTTTGACGCGAATGCCAACACGACCGGCAAGCTCATCGATAAGTTCGGCAACACCAATATCCGCATCGTCTTTGACACCGATGGCAACGGCACGATCAAGGGCATCGCCACTCCGCTCCCTGACGAGCTTGACGCGACCAAGAATCCCAATGGCATCAATAGCACGACCGGTATCCCGGCGCGTGTGATTATCTTCACCACCACTAAGGACGTCGGTTCGACTGGCGGCCAGTTGGGTGCGGACGACGTCGCCGACATTATCGCTATCCAGTGAGTCCTCGCGCCCGTCTCTCCCGCGCCCGTCGCGGCTTTACACTGATCGAGCTGTTGGTGGTGATCACCATCATCCTACTCATCTCGGGGTTGTTTCTCACTATGTCCCCTGGCGATGGCGGCGGCCTGATGGGTGGCCAGCGTATGGTCGGTTCCTCGATTCGGTCCGTCCGCGCGATGGCTTTGATGAACCGCGGAGCCCAGGGTACGGGCGTGAGCTATAATGCTCGTTACCGATTACTGATTCTGAATGACCCGGCGGATCCCGTGAACCATCTGCACAAGTACATGATTGTCGTGGGTAGTGTGGATACCAGCACGATGGCGGCGGGCGTCGATCCGACGACCGTTACGAGCACTTCCGATAGCCGCTACAAGTGGTATTCCCCGGATGCTCCGACTTTGCTACCAAGTGGGGTCTACTTTGTTCCGCCTGCCAGCGACACCACCACCGTGGTCAATAAGCCCCCGGGCTTCACGGGCACTTGGATTGGCCGCGCCAGCATCATCGGTCAGATCGCGGACAATGCCACGGCCAACGATAAGGATAACCCTGGCAGCCCGCCTTGGATGATGTTCGCGTCGCAGGGTGTCGTCGCTCCCACCAACTTGGCTGCAATGTCCGGCCCCGACGCCAAGAAGTGGTACTACGTTGAACTCCAGACAGGCGGCACCTCCAATCACCTCGGTCGCGTCATTCTCGTGCTCGCTAACGGCGTGCTGCGACTGGACCCTGCCTCCAATAAGGTTCAACTCGACCTGACCAACGAAAACCAGTTGGCGGCGCTGTCGCTCCGCCCCAGCGGCGATGTGGCCATGACCACCGATCCAGATGAACTGGATAAGAATCTCCTGAAGTAATGAACACCGTCCTTTCTCCCTCCCGTCGTCGCTCGGGCTTCTCGCTTATCGAGGTCACCCTCGCTATCGGTATCCTTGGCATGGCGATCTTATCGCTGGTTGGCATCCTGGGTTCGACCTTCCAGCAGGTCGACGAGATCATGCAGACCAATCGCGCCTTGTCGGGGGTGACCCGCCTGATTGGGGCGCTCGATAACCCTCGCTCCATCGTCTACATGGACGCCAGCGCGGACAGCAATCCTGCGAACACGAAGTATATTCACCAAGGCCTCCAGTCGAAACTCGATCCGTTTGTCGCCATTCCAGCGTCGAACTTTGAAATCGCCTACCGCCTACTTGGGCCGGCCAACACGACGACCAACGCCGTCTGGCTCTATGTCTATGACCGCAAGATGGTGATTGCGGTGGCCGATGCGCAGGCTGGTGCGACGGTGACCTACAATCTCTATTCCAACCCCTCGGCGATGGAAGTCGCGTCCTGTGCTGGCAATGCCGATAATTTTAGCCCGATCGCGGCCAATACGCGAAACGTCGTCGGTACCCCGATGCGGGTCCGTCTCACGCTCTCGAAGCTGCTCGTCGGTCAGCGCTTCCAGATCGACACCGTCACGGGTGAGCCGAGCGTGGCCAAGTGGACCCCGGGCACCGCGTTGCCGGCGGACCCTAATCTCTACGCCTTGGCCTACCTTCCGGTCGTCGCCGAATTCTTCCCGCACGATTACGTGGACTCCACGATTTTCAAGGCTCGTGAAGAGACGCCCCTCCTTGTGCAGAACATCATCATTAGCCGATGAAAACCTCCCTCCTCCGTGCCGACCGCCGCGGCTTTACCTTGATCGAAGTCATGGTCGCCACGGCAATCATGATGGTGATCGTCCTCGCCGTCGTGACCATTGCCTCGGACACCTTTAAGGCGTACGACCGCGCGGTCGCCGACCTCACGACGCAGTCCGAGGCCCGTGGCGCCCTCGATGCGATGGAGAACGATTTCCAGACGGCAGTTATCCGGCCCGACGGTCGCTGCTGGATGGAAGTTATTCTGCCTGGTGCGACGGCTCCGGCTGGCGTACCTAAGGCGGTCGGTAACCTGCAGCCGGTTGACCATCCAATTGTCATGCTCTTTTCGGCACCGCCGGACCGCCCACGCTGGTCCCCGGTGGCGACCAATCCCCGCACCGCCTTCAAGGGCGATGTCTGCGCGGTTGCCTATCGTATCGGCCAGCGTTCGCCTTTCGACGCCCCGGGTGACCCCATCCAGCAGGTGTATGGCGTCTACCGCACGATTATCGACCCCGAGGCGACCTTCCGCGATGCCTTGCCGATTATCTTTTCTTCGACTCCGACGGTCCCCACGTCCCCTTGGAATTACTGGAACGCTCCACGTCTGGTGCCGAATTACTCCGTCTCGGCCACCTCGGGTGGCTTCCAGACCCGCAACTTGATTGACCAGAGCTTGGTGCAGACGGGTGGGGCGACTTCTAATTATTGCTGGACGCTGGATGACCAGAATTTCATCGCTTCGAATGTCGTCTCCATGCACCTGACCTTCTGGTGTAAGTCTTCCTTACCGGCCTCCTCCGCGGTGACCGGCGCCTTGGTCGATCCGCTGAAGCGTCCGGCCGAATTACTCCGCCCGGTGGTCGTAGGTTCGGCTGATACCTTTAAGTTCGGCCCGGCGGCTTACGGCGGCTACATCGGTGAATACGTCACCAACACGACGTCCTCGACCACGAACGCGGCCCCGTTGCGCTTTGCTCCTTCCAGCGGCTCCCCAGTGCCAGTGACCGCCGCCGGCACACCTCACCCCTACGACACCTATGGTGCCCGCCTCCGTATCTTCGCGGACCGGATGTATCCTGATTCCCTTGGGCCGAACAACGCCGCGACCGCCACGTCTTTGCCTTACCTGCCTTACTCCGTGAAGGCCGTGGAGGTCTCGCTTACGATCCTGACGCCCGAGGGCTCTAAGGAACTCCGCTCCCTACAGAAACTTACCGCCGCCCAGTCGGCCACGGGTATCGCACTTCCTTCGGTTAATGACTACAAGCGCATCGTGAGTCAGTACGGTCGCAATTATACCCGTTACATCAAGTTGATGGCGAACGGCGGCTAAGGGGCATCGGGTGTAAACAAAAAGGGCGTCCTTACGGGACGCCCTTTTGCTTGATGGTGCTGGCCGCTTACTCGGCGTACACACCCATCTTGCGGAACTTGGCGTAGCGGTCGGCGACCAACTTATCGGGCTTAGATTTCGAGAGTTCCTTGAGGGCTTCGCGCAGCATCTTGCGGATGTTGGAGCCGGTAGCGGCTGGGTCTTCCTGGGCGCCGCCGAGGGGTTCCTTCACGACGCCGTCCACGACGCCGAGCTTGAGGAGATTCGGGGCGTCGAGGCACAGGGCTTCGGCGGCCTTTGGGGCGTGGGCACGGTCCTTGAAGAGGATCGCGGCGCAGCCTTCGGGAGAGATGACGGAGTAGTAGGCGTTCTCGAGGATGTAGACGCGGTTCGAGACGGCGATACCGAGGGCGCCACCCGAGCCACCTTCGCCGATGACGAAGGTGATAATGGGCACGCCGAACTGGCTCATCTCGCGGAGGTTTACGGCGATGGCTTCAGCCACGTGACGTTCTTCTGAGCCGATGCCAGGGAAGGCGCCAGGGGTGTCGACGAGGGTGATGATGGGCAACTTGAAGGTGTGCGCCATTTTCATCAGGCGAAGGGCCTTGCGGTAACCTTCCGGGTTGGGGCAACCGAAGTTACGACGAAGGTTCTCCTTAGTATCGCGGCCTTTCTGTTGGCCGATGACCATGACGGGCTGTCCTTCGAAGAAGGCTGTTCCGCCGACGGTGGACTCGTCGTCCATGTAGAGACGGTCGCCATGAAGCTCCTGGAAGTCGTCAAAGATCATCCCGATATAGTCCAGGGAGTAGGGGCGACGGGGGTGGCGCGCCAGTTGGACGCGCTGCCAGGGGGTCAGGTTGCCGTAGACCTCGCGTCGGGTCTGGGCCAGCTTGGCCTCCATGGAGACGGCTTCCTTGGTGACGTCCATGCCGGCGGACTCGGAAGAGGCGCGCAGGGCGGCAATCTTATCCTCTAGTTCGCGGATGGGCTTCTCAAACTCGAGCGTGAAGCGGGGCTTCGTGACAGACATGGGGGACTAAATAGGGGATTTTTAGGCCGTAGGGCAACGGGAATAGGGGACCGAGGGGTTCGGCCAAGGGCGCAAAAGGGCGTTTTTCACTCTTTTCCCCGAACCAAGCGTCGGTCAGGCTGTCAGAACCCTCACCCCAACCATGCGTAACTTGTTTCTTCTGACTTTAGCCGCCGCCAGCCTTTCGGCTGAAGGTTACCTCGACACCCCCCTTATCCCCGGCACCCAGTGGCACGTCCATGACTCGACCCGTCCCCAGCCTCCGCGCGCGGACAAGGAGAAGCTGAAGTGCACGACGACTGCCGCCCCCGCCGGTGCCGTGGTGCTCTTTGACGGTAAGGATGCCGCCGCCGAGTGGGAAGCCGACAACGGCGCCAAGGGCGTGACGTGGGAAGTGAAGGAAGGTGCGATGGTTGCCCGTAAGAATGGCATCCACACAAAGAAGTCCTTCGGCGATATTACTCTCCACACCGAATGGCGCTCGGCCGAAGGCTACGATAAAAACGATAAGAAGAAGGGCCAGGGCAACTCGAACAGTGGCATCTTCTTCATGCGCACCTACGAACTGCAGGTGCTCGATTGTGCCAAGACCGAAACCTACGCCGACGGCATGACGGCTGCAATCTATGGTCAACTGCCACCGCTCTTTAATGCCTGTAATCCCTCGCGCGAATGGAACAGCTACGACATCGAATGGACCGCTCCACGCTTCGATCAAGACGGCAAGGTGGTCTCGAAAGCCCGCATCACGGTTGTGATGAACGGCGTCAAGGTGCAGGACAATATCGAGTACATCGGCCCGAGCAGCCACAAGAAGAACCCCCCTTACGCGAAGCACGCGGACAAGCTGCCCATCGGCCTGCAGTTCCACGGCGACCCCGTCGAGTTCCGTAATATGTGGGTGCTCGAAAAGAAGTAAGCCGCCCGCACAGTTCCGCATAACGCCCCGGCTCGTCCGGGGCGTTTGTTTGGGCGGCCGTTCAGGCGCCAGGTATTATATGCTGATTCGACTTACCCGTTTGCAAGGGGGGCGGATGTTGGTACGGTCTGGGCTTCTACGAATGTATCCCGCTGATCGACGCGATAACTGGCATGCCGGACAGGGCCGATGGTCCGATGTGCCTGCGTCGGATTGGAACGATTGGCACTGGCAGTTGCGTAACCGCATCACGACCTTAGCCCAATTGGAGACGCTCCTCGAGTTGTCTCCGCAGGAACGGGCAGGCTGCCTCTTTGCCGGCCATAAGCTCGCCTTGGCGATCACGCCGCACTTCTTTAATCTAATCGACCCGCGGGACCCGAATTGCCCAGTCCGCCGTCAGGTCATCCCGCATATCGACGAGTCAGTCGTCGCTCCCGGTGAGTCGTCGGATCCGGTCGGTGAAGAGGGGACTATGCCGGTCCCAGGCATTGTGCATCGCTACCCGGATCGCGTGCTGTTTTTGGTGACCGACCGTTGCGCTTCGTATTGCCGCTACTGTACGCGTAGCCGCTTGGTCTCTAACGCTCAGTCCTACGATTTTCATCCCGAGCTTGAGCAGGGGCTGCAGTATATCGCCGCCCATCCGGAAGTGCGTGACGTTCTGATTTCCGGCGGCGATCCGCTGTTGCTGTCCGATGCTAAAATCGACGCGCTACTCGGCCGCCTACGGGCTATTCCGCACGTCGAGTTCATCCGCATGGGTTCGCGTATCCCCGTCTTCCTGCCGCAACGCATCACGCCCGAGCTCGCGGCCATCTTTCGTAAGCACGGTCCCATCTGGATGAGTATCCATACCAACCACCCGAAAGAGATTACCCGCGAATTGGCCGAGGCCTGTGAACGGTTGTCCCTGGCGGGTGTACCGTTAGGTAATCAGTCGGTCTTGCTTAACGGGATTAACGATACGCCCGAGATCATGAAGTCACTGGTGCACCGTCTCTTGATGATGCGCGTCCGGCCGTACTACCTTTACGCATGCGACCTCATCGAGGGCTCGACGCAATTCCGGGCACCGATTCAGAAGGGTATCGATATCATCCGCGCACTGCGTGGTCACACGACTGGGTACGGGGTGCCACAACTGACCATCGATGGGCCAGGCGGTGGGGGAAAGATCCCCATCAACCCCGAGTATGTCCAAGCCATCCACGATGGCATTGTGGAGCTCCGAAATTTTGAGGACCGGGCCTACATTTACCCGTCAGGTAATCAGATGCCGGAACCGAAGCCTGAGTTAAGGGAGTAAGGTTAGGGGTGGGGGATTGGGGATAGGGGCATGGGTAGGGTTAGCACT
>CAMDWM010000060.1:0-9099 GCA_945878755.1 Akkermansia muciniphila | reverse complement strand
GCCGTCACCCAGCGCCAAGCGAGCCAGACCATAGATATCACACACTTTTTCCCGGCGGTCATCCGTCAACGGGCCTATACTTTTCCTGAATTAGACCAAGGGGTCAAAGGGCGTCTGCCGGATTGCCATTGGACTTCTTTGAACTTCTTTAATTCGACTCCGAAGGATGAGTACCTCGACATGCGCCTAGCGGCCACCCGCCTGGTGCAGGCTTACGCCACGGTCGAAGCACCCTATAAGTATGGCGACGTCCTCTGCTTCCTGGACGGCGGTGAAGGGCTCCACACCTGCGTGTACATCGCGGATGACATTGTCCTGACGAAGAACGGCGACAGTGTCTTGGCCCCGTGGGTCCTGATGCAGATCAAGGACGTGGAGGCAATCTATCGGCGTTCAGCGGACACCCGCATCCAGGGCTTCCGCCTCAAGCGCTGAAGCCCCTGCTGTCCCCGGCGGGAATCGAACCCACATCCTCGGTTTAGGAAACCAATGTTCTATCCGTTGAACTACGGGAACGCACGAGTAAGTTAGCCTGGCGAGGGGTGGTCGGGCAAGCCTGCAACGGCGGCGGGGGCTTGACTCCGGCGGGTTTGAACCAATTTCTCTCCTATGTCCGTTTTCCTGCCTGTCCTCGCTGATGCCGCCTTGGTAATCCCCGGCTGGGCCTGGGTCGCCTTCCTGGGCTTCGTCGTCTTTATGTTGGCCCTTGATCTGGGCGTGTTCAACAAGACGGACCACATGCCCTCCTTCAAGGAAGCGGTGGCCTGGTGTGTCGTCTGGATCTCACTGGCGGTCGGCTTCGGTTTCCTGCTTTCTGCTTGGCGGGGACCGGAGGACGCCCAGTTGTTCGCCGCCGGCTATGTCCTCGAACTCGCCCTCTCGGTCGATAACCTCTTCATTTTCATCCTGGTCTTTGCCCACTTCAAGATCCCGGATCACCTGCAGCACCGCGTCCTCTTCTGGGGCATCATCGGGGCTGTCGCCATGCGGGCGGCCTTTATCGTCGTGGGCGTCGCGGCCGTCGAGAGCTTCACTTGGTTACTCCCGGTCTTTGGGGCTTTCCTCGTCTTCACTGGGGTCAAGCTTGCCCTGTCGCGGGACGAGCATGAAGGGAAAGGCATGGATGAGAACCTGTTCGTGCGGCTGGCCCGGAAGTTCTTCCCGCTCACGCCCCGTTTACATGGCAACAAGTTCTGGGTCATCGAAGAGGGCGTCCGCCGGTTCACTCCGCTCTTCCTCGTGCTGCTCGTTGTCGAGGGCACCGACCTGATCTTCGCGATTGATTCCATCCCCGCCGTGCTGGGTATCCTGCCTCCCGAGATGTCCATCGAGAATAAGCGCTTCATCGCTTTCACCTCTAATATCTTCGCGATCATGGGACTGCGCTCGATGTATTTCGCCTTGGCGGGCTTCATGCACTTATTCCGTTTCCTCAAGCCGGCCTTGTCCTTCATTCTGGTCTTCATTGGCGTTAAGATGATCCTGCCGTGGGCTGCCGGTCTGGGTCAGCCCGAGGGACAGTTCGCTGGCTGGGCGCAGGCCCTCGTCCACGAAGGCCGCTTGCATATCCCGACTTCGGTCTCCCTCTCAATCATCGGCTTCGTCCTGGCCATCGCCATCGCCCTGTCGGTGGCCTTCCCGAAGAAGGCCTGACCGGGTTTTTGGTGTTTCCACGGTCTGGGGTTCTCGCCACGCTGGGGTTGTGTTCAACCGCCGCTATCGTCCCTACTTGGTCCACCTTAAGGGGAGCCGTCGGCTTTTGGTGTTGGCACTGTTAGCGGGCGTCTGTTTCGCGGCCAGCAGCGCGTTAGGTATCCCTTTCCTGATTGGGAAGGTCTTGCCGGCGGTCTTTGGTTCGGCAGCCCAGCAGGCGGCGCCGCTCATTGTCTTTCCCGCATGGTTGGGTTGGAGCCCCCTGTATTTACCCAAGGGGCACGAGGTCACGTTCGCCGTCGCTTTTCTGCCGGCCGTTTTCTGCGTCCGTGGCCTCTCGGAATTCTCCGCCAACTTCCTCCTAAATCTCGCTGGCCTGCGCGTGGTCGAATCCGTCCGGCGGGCGGTCTTTGCCCGGCTGCAGCGCCTGCACCTCGGCTTCTTTGCTAAGTTACCGACGGGGGATCTCTTACAGCGAGTGATCAACGATGCGAACTCGGTCCGCACCGTCCTCGTAGACGTTTCAAACGATATCTTGATTCAGCCGCTGACGTTGCTCTTCGCCCTCGGCTACGTGACCTGGATTTGTTTAGCCAAGCCCGACGGCTACTGGTTCCTGGGTTGCCTCCTCGTCGTGCCCGTGGCCGTTTTCCTAGTGCGGTCTATCGGTGCCGCCATCCAGCGCCGAGCCCGCGCGGGCCTCACTTCAGCCTCGGATTTGAACGGTATCGCCGTGGAGAACTTACAGTCCGCCCGCGAGGTCCGCGCCTATGGTTTGCAGGATCGCGAGTGTGCCCGGTTCGATGCCGCCAGTCGTGAGGGCCTACGGATTCAAGCCAAGCTGGTCCGTTACGAAAAAGCTTTGTCGCCGCTGTTAGAAATTTCGGCGGCCGCTGGCATCGCTTTGGCCATTGGCGTCGGCGCTGGGATTGGCTTCCGCTTCGAAGAACTCCTAGCACTGATTGCCGCGTTCTATTTGGCCTACGGTCCATTAAAGCGCCTCGGCTATGTGAATAGCCGCTTGAGCATGGCTGAGCCCGGCTTGGAGCGCTTGACGGAAATTCTGGAGGCCCCGATTGAGGTGGATGATGCACTGGACGCCCGGGCCTTGGGGCGCGTGCGTGGTGAGCTCAGCTTAAATCAACTGACTTTTGCCTACGGCACTGAGCCCATCCTGAGCGACGTCACGCTGCGGATTCCGGCCGGGCAGTCGGTGGCCTTGGTCGGTCCAAGTGGGGCCGGTAAGAGCACGTTCGTCAATCTGGTGCCACGTTTCTTTGATCCGCAATCTGGTTCAATTCAGGTCGACGGCTACGACTTGCGGGCGGTGAAGCAGGTCGATTTGCGGGCCAACATCGCCTTGGTCTCGCAGGAGCCCGTACTGTTTAATGAGACTATCGCCGAGAACATCCGCCTCGGTCGCCCGGCCGCCACCGATGCGGAGGTCCGTGCGGCCGCCCAGTTAGCGGGAGCCTTGGAGTTCATCGAGACTCAGCCGCAGGGGTTCGCGACGCTCGTGGGTGAGCGCGGTTCGCGCCTTTCGGGTGGGCAACGGCAGCGCGTCTCCATCGCCCGCGCTTTTTTGAAGGATGCCCCCATCCTCATCCTCGACGAGGCCACTTCGGCGCTGGATACCGACACCGAGCGAAGCATCCAGCATTCGCTCGCCCGGCTGATGAAGGGGCGTACGACGTTGATTGTGGCGCACCGCTTCTCGACCATCCGTGATGTCGACCGCGTGCTCGTCTTCGATGGCGGCCGCATCGTCGCGGATGGCCCCCGCGAAGAGGTCTACCGTTCGAACGAACTCTTTCGGCGTCTGTGGGATAACCAAGCCCAGGGCATTTCGTAATGCGTATCTTGGTGGTCAAGTTCTCCGGCCTGCGCGGAGCCCTCGCCACCACGGCCGCCTTTCGCTCGCTCAAGGAGCGGCATCCGGGCGCGGCGGTCACCTTCGTCACGGCCCCCGGTAGCGAGCCTGGCCTCGAGGGCTGTCCGGTCGTCAGCGAAATCGTGGCCTTTGACCCGCAGGCCAGTGCTTGGGAGGCTTGGGCCTTACTCAACCACCTGCGTCAGCAGCGTTTTGATGCGGCGGTCGCCTTGGGGGTGGATACTTTATCCCGCCGCCTAGTGGCGTGGAGCGGGGCCGCTAAGCGCGCCTGCGCGGGTCAACCCTCTTGGGCCCTCTACCCTTGGTTTCATCAAGTGGTGACTGGCTCCGTGGCCGATCCACACGAGGCTTCGCGTGACCATGCGGTGCTGGCGGCGGTCTTTGGTTTGGCCCAGGAAGTGCCTGGGCTTTGGTATGCAGCTTCGCGCATGGAGGAACACGGACTCTTGGTGGAGCCGCGCCGTTATGCGGTGATTCACCCTGGGGCATCGCGCGTAGACCAAGTCTTAGAAATCGATAAATGGGCGAAGGTTGGCCGTGAACTCATCGCCGCTCGCCGGGTTGAACGGATAGTCGTTTCCGCGGGGACGTCTTCATCCGAACGTATCTTGGCGGAGGCCTTGTGTGGCTTGATCGGTCCCGCCGCCCAGCCTACCCGTGGCGGGTTGGGCGTCCCCCAGTTAGCCAAGCTGATCAGCGAAGCGCGGCTTTTCATGGGGGCTGACTCGCCCATCCTGCAATTGGCGGCTGCCGTGAACACGCCCGTGGTCGGCGTCTTTGGTCCCTCGGACTACATTCGGTCCCGTCCGTGGGGTGTGCTCCACCGCATTGTGCGGGTGGATACCACGCCCTTCGAGGGTGAAGGGCCGCAGGATTATCGGCAGCGTATGGATCGCGCTTTGGCACGGATCACTCCCGACCAAGTCATTCGCGCGGCCGAAGAGGTCCTGCAGTTGAGTAATCCGTGATGCGTTCGCTTGACCCTTATCCGCGGTCTTGGACTGTAAGCCCGTGAGCGTCGCGAGCACCCATTACGATGCGGTCATTATCGGCGCCGGCATGTCCGGCCTCGCGGCGGCGGTGCGTCTCGGGATGTTCGGCCAGAAGGTCCTGGTCCTGGAGCGGCATAATTCCGCCGGTGGACTCAACTCATTCTACGCGCGTGGTCAGCGCAAGTATGACGTCGGCCTGCACGCCCTCACCAATTGGGTACCCGAAGGCACTAAGGGGGCGCCGCTGGTCAAGCTGATGCGCCAGCTCCGTATTCGTCGTGAAGAGCTCGACCTTTGTCCGCAGCTCGGCTCCCGCGTCACGATGGCTGGTCGAAACCTTCGCGTGAATAATTGCTTCGCGGACTTCGAGGCGGATGTCGCCCGAGAGTTTCCGCGCTCCATCGATCGCTTCCGTGCGCTGGATGCCTATCTGTCAGGTCTGGATGAGGCGGCCTTGGAGGCGCAGGGTGGTTCGGCCCGCGCGTTGCTGGATGAACGACTCGGCGATCCTTTGCTGCGCGATATGCTCCTCCTCCCGACCTGCTTCTATGGCAGCGCCGTCGAAGACGACATCGAGGTCTCGCAGTTTGCCGTCATGTGGCGCTCTTTGTTTAAGGAAGGCTTCGCCCGCCCGTTCATCGGTGTCCGTCAGGTCATTCGTTTACTCATCGATCGTTGCCGCGAGCATGGCGTCGAGCGACGCATGAAGTGTGGAGTTCAGCGTCTTGAGGTCCGGGGCGACCGCGTGGCGGCCATCGCTTTGGACGACGGCACGGAGGTCACCGCCGAGCGCGTGTATTCCTCGGCGGGTGCAATCGAGACTTTGCGCCTACGCTCCGATCAGGCGCCCCTCGTCGGCGCTAGCGAGGTTGGTCGTCTGGGTTACGCCGAGACCATTGCCACCTATGAACCGCAGGCCTTCGCTGGCTTTGGTTGGAAGGATACGATCATTTTCTTCTGCGACGACGAGCGGTTCTCGTACCGTGCCCCAGCGGATCTGGTCGATCCGCGCTCGGGGGTTATTTGTATTCCCAATAATTACCACTACGGCCCTGGCCGCACGCTGGATGAAGGCTGGTTGCGCGTCACTGCCTTGGCTAACCACGATGCCTGGTGCCGCTTTCCAGAAGCCGAGTACCTGGCGCAGAAGCAGGCTTGGTGTGCGCGCCTCAATCGCGTGGCCCGGGCGCACCTGCCGGCGGTAGCGGACGCTGTCCATGACGCTGCTCAGACTTCGACCGACGTCTTTACGCCCCGCACCGTCCGTAAGTTTACGGGGCACTTAAACGGGGCCATCTACGGGGCTCCGACTAAGCGTCGGGATGGCCGGACCGATGTCGCCAACCTCTTTCTCATCGGCACGGACCAAGGGTTTTTGGGCGTCACTGGCGCAATGCTTTCTGGCATTTCGATGGCTAACCTGCATGGTTTGAAGTCCTGACCCCATCCCCATGAGCGCGCCCGATCTTTCGTCTGCCCCCCGTCCGTTATGGCGAGACCTCCTGCAGCCGGCCGTGATCGTCGGCGCCCTCGGCTACTTCGTTGATATCTACGACCTCACGCTCTTCATGACGGTGCGTGAGAAGAGCCTCGCCGGCCTCGGGCTCCATCACCTGATCAGTGGGGCGCCTTGGTACCAAGACCTCCTTTCTTGGCAGATGGCGGGCATGCTCCTTGGGGGCATCTTCTTTGGTATCCTCGGGGACCGGATGGGGCGGCTGACAACGCTCTTTGGATCTATTCTCCTTTATTCCATCGCAAACATTGCGAATGGGATGGTCGATACGTTCGAGGCCTATGCCGCCTGGCGCTTCATCGCGGGCATCGGCCTCGCGGGCGAACTCGGCGGTTGCATTGCGCTGGTCTCGGAGACGCTGTCCAAGGAACGCCGTGGCTATGGTACCACCTTGGTCGCCACCGTGGGCGTTTTTGGGGCGGTCGTGGCGGGTTATATGGCCGACCATGTTGACGCCATCGGTGCGGTCTTCGGAACCGAAGGGTGGCGGATGAGTTACTTTATAGGCGGAGGCCTTGGCCTGGCCTTACTTCTCTTGCGCGTGGGTGTGCATGAGTCCGGCATGTTTAAGCAGGCGAAGGAATCCGCCGCGGAAGGCTCCATCGCCCGCGGGAATTTCTTCGCCCTATTCACGTCCCGCGAGCGTTTCGCCCGTTACGCCCGCTGTGTGCTCATCGGCCTCCCCACTTGGTTCATGATTGGCATCCTCGTCCAACGTGCGGCCACCGTGTTCGCCCCGGCGGCGGGGATCCAGGGCGAGAAGGTACAGACGAATTGGGCCGTCGCGGCGTTCTACCTCGGACTGACCTTCGGGGACCTCGCGAGCGGCATTGCCAGCCAGCTCTTAAAGTCGCGTAAGAAGGTCGTCGCTGCCTTTTTAGGCTTCAGCATGCTTTGCGTTGGTGTCTACCTGTTTGGTGCGGATGGATGGACGACCACCGGCTACTACCGGCTCATCTTCCTCATGGGCTTTGGCATGGGCTATTGGGCACTGTTCGTCACCATTGCGGCAGAGCAGTTTGGGACGAACTTGCGCGCCACCGTGGCGACGACCGTCCCGAACTTCGCGCGCGGGTCACTCGTCTTGCTCACCTTCTGTTTCACGATGCTCATCGGCACGAAGGAGGTTCCGAACTACGCCCCCTCAACCGCGGGCTTAATCTTGGGCGTCGTCTGTTTCGGCGCGGCCTTCTTAGCGCTCTGGAAGATGGAAGAGACCTACGGTAAGGACCTCGACTACCAGGAGCAGAAGTAAGGCTTATTTAGCCGCCGGTGCTGGACGGTCGGCCACGCAACGGAAGCCGGCGTGGTTGGTTGAGGTCAGCTTATCAAGGCCTTGGCGGGACGTGGCGCGGTAGCGGAAGCAGTAGCCTTCATCGCAGAGCCAGGAGCCGCCGCGGATGACGTGCTGGCCGTAGCCGGTCCCCTCGGGGTCGAAGCCGATGGTAGGGCCCAGCGGGTTGACGGCGGGCGAGACTTTATAGAAGTCAGGGTGATACCAGTCCTCGCACATTTCCCAGACGTTGCCGGCCACGTCGTAGAGGCCATAGCCGTTCGGCGGGAAGCTGGCGACGGGTGCGACGCTCTTGAAGCCATCGATGCCGGTGTCGTTGGCCGGGAACGTGCCCTGCCAGTGGTTGCACTGGTATTTCCCATTGGGGCGCTCTTCCTTGCCCCAGACGTACGGCATATCTTTCAGCCCGCCGCGCGCCGCGAATTCCCATTCAGCTTCGGTGGGCAGGCGCTTACCGGCCCAAGTCGCGAACGCATGCACGTCATTCCAGGTGAGGCAGAGGACGGGGTAGTTCATCCGCTGTTCAATCGTTGAGCCTGGGCCTTCGGGTGTGCGCCAAGTCGCTGCCGCCGTAAACTTCCACCAAGGCAGGTTACCGCTCGTGCCGCATTGGAAGGGGTCGACGCCTTGGACACGCTTGAAGATCAGCGAACCTCCTTTGAGGTACTCGGCTGGGGCGTTGGGAAATTCTTGAGCACTGAGGTCCTTTTCGGCTTCAGTGACATAGCCCGTGGCTTGGACAAAGGCCGCAAACTGCGAGTTGGTTACTTCGGTTTCATCCATCCAGAAGCCCTTGACCTGGACATTATGGGCCGGACCCTCTTCCTTGTGTTTGTCGTCGACGTTGACGGTGCCCATCCGGAATTCCCCGCCCGGAATCCAGACCATCTTGCAGACATTGGCTGGGTCGACGGCGGCTGTACGATTCATCCAGAAGAACAGGCCGACGGGCAATAGCATGAAGAGGGCGGTGGCCACGACGATCGTACTACGGGCACGGGAGGCGGGGCTGTCGGCTGCTGCATTGGTTTCCATGGGGGTGGGTAGGGTAGGGATAACCGCTGTTTTGGTACGGTCGACCCTTTCTTATTTTACTCCGTCCGGAGCATATCGCCTCGCCCTTAGGCGTACCGGGGCATTAGACCAACGTCACCATGAGTTCGTCCCAAGAAGAAGCCCTCCAGATCTTCCGTGACTCCCGTGCCCTCCTGACGGGTCATTTCGTCCTACGTTCCGGCCTGCACAGCGGCCACTTCTTCCAGTGCGCCCAGGTCTGCCAGTATATGGACAAGGTCACTCGACTCATCGAACTGCTCCGCCCTAAACTGGCCGCGTATCCTTGCGATGTCGTCCTGGCTCCGGCCATGGGTGGCTTGGTCGTCGGGCAGGAGCTCGCCCGCCAGCTGGGCGTCCGCTTTATCTTTGTGGAGAAGGAGAACGATCGCTTAGTCCTCCGCCGTAACTTCACCTTCCGCCCCGGCGAGCGGGTCTTGATTGCCGAGGACGTCGTCACCCGTGGCGGGCGCGTGCAGGAGTGCTTGGACATCGTCGCGCAGCAAGGGGCGACGACGGTCGCCGCAACGAGTCTCGTCGACCGGTCAGGCGGTCAAACTAAGTTCACGGTGCCTTTCATCGCTTTAATGGAACTGACCTTCCCGACCTACCCAGCCGATCAGGTACCAGCAGATTTAGCGAAGATTCCGGCCAGCAAGCCGGGCTCGTAAGCGGCTGGAGGGGGTTGCTAGGGGGTAAA
>CAMDWM010000059.1:0-9298 GCA_945878755.1 Akkermansia muciniphila | reverse complement strand
CGGAGCGGTTGGACGGCGTGGGCACTGATCGACCATTCGCTCCGCTCTTCACGGTAGGAGAGGCGAGCGTCGACGATGACGTGCGCCCCATCCATGAGCAGCGGCAGGTCACCGTCCTTTAAGACTGAGACCGCATCGTAGGCGTCGGTGAAGATGGTTACGGGGATGCTGACCGAGCGGGTCGCGACATGAAATAAGGCCCAAGGACGATTGTCCTTCTTGGATATCTTCTTCTCGAGGCCGCCGACGATGCCACAGAGGCGGACGATGTGGCGTTCTTTCTGGTCAAGGGTGATGCGGTCAAGCGTGGTGCTGAAGTTCGCAATCGCTTCGTCGAGTCCGTGGTAGTCTGCCAACGGGTGGCCGCTGAGGTAGAACCCAAGGAGTTGCTTCTCGTTATTAAGCATCTCCAGCTTCGGCATTTTGTCGGACTTACGCAGAATGAGGTCGGCGGCATTCATCGAGCCACTGTCTTGCGAGCCCAGCATATCAAAGAGGCTGCCTTGGCCGCTGGCGCGTTCCTTGCGTTCCGACGAGAAGTGGCGCCGGACGGATTCAATCGAGTCGACGAGGTGTTGGCGGTCTTCACCCGTGTAGTCGAAGCCGCCCGCGCGCGCCAAGGCTTCGATCGAACGGGCATTGAGGGCCTGATCGCCCATGCGGCAGATGAAATCAGAGAAGTCTTTAAAGGCGCCATTGGCCTCACGCTCCGCCACGATGGCACGGGCGGCGCCTTCGCCGACACCCTTGATGGCGCCGAGACCGAAGCGGATGGCGTTGTCCTTGATGACGGGAGTGAAGTCGGTGTCCGATTGGTTTACATTCGGCCCAAGCATCTGCATGCCCAAGGCTTCGACTTCCGCCACGAATTCCGCCAGCTTGTCGGCGTTGCCTTGTTCGGAGGTCAACACGGCCGACATGAACTCGACCGGGTAGTTGGCCTTCAAGTAGGCGGTCTGGTACGAGAGAATGGCGTAGGCGGCGGAGTGAGACTTGTTGAAGCCGTATTCGGCAAACTTTTCGAGCGTTAAAAAGATTTCCTCGGCCTTCTTCGCCTCAATATTATTGGTCGCCTTAGCGCCCGCGACGAAGATGTCGCGTTGCTTCTCCATTTCCTCGCGGATCTTCTTGCCCATCGCGCGGCGGAGCATGTCGGCGCCGCCAAGGGTGTAGCCAGCGACTACGCGGGCGGCTTCCATGACCTGTTCCTGGTAGACGAGGATACCATAGGTCTCCTTGGCGACCTTCTCGAGCAGCGGGTGGGCATACTTGACATAATTGGGGTCCTTCTTGCCCTTGATGTAGTCCGGGATGAACTGCATCGGTCCTGGACGATAGAGCGCAATGAGTGCGACGATCTCGTCGATGGTCGAGATGTTAAACTGCCGGCAGAGCGACTGCATGCCGCCGGATTCGAGCTGGAAGACGCCGACCGTCTTGGCGTCGTTGAGTAAGGCGAAGGTCTTGGCGTCCTCGAACCCCACCTGCTCAATCGTAAACTTTGGCAGTTGCCGGTGCTTGCGCACGAGCTTCTGCGCATCGTCAATCACCGTGAGCGTCTTCAGCCCCAAGAAGTCCATCTTGAGCAGGCCCAACTTCTCGACCGGGTCCTTGGCGTACTGAGTCGTCAGGTCGCCATCCTGCATCGTCACGGGAATGATGTCGGTCAGCGGCCGGTCAGCGATAATCATCCCGCACGCATGCTTGCCGCTGTTGCGCACCATCCCCTCGATTACACGCCCGGTTTCGATAATGCTAGCCGCCGTCGGGTTGCTACTGACCTCGGCGCGCAGTTCATTGGATTTCTTCAGCGCGTCTTCGAGCGAGATATTGATGTCGTCGGGAACGAGCTTCGCGAGGCGATTGGTCTCGATAAAGGGCAGGTCGCGAATACGCGCCAGGTCGCGGACGACCATCTTAGCGCCGAACGTGCCGAAGGTGATGATATTAGCGACGCGGTCGGCGCCGTATTTCTGGCGGACGTAATCGACGACCTCGTCGCGACGGCGCATGCAGAAGTCGATATCGAAGTCGGGTGCGGAGACGCGTTCGGGATTAAGGAAGCGCTCGAACAGTAGCCCGAAGCGAATCGGGTCGATGTCCGTGATCTTCAGGCAATAGGCGACGATCGAGCCAGCGCCCGACCCGCGGCCGGGGCCGACGGGAATATCTTGGCGCCGCGCCCAATCGATGAAGTCCCAGACGATGAGGAAGTAGTCGACGAAGCCCGTGCCTGCGATGACGCCCAATTCGTAGTCGACGCGGCGGCAGAGCTCGGCGGGGCTGCTTTGTCCGGGGCCGGGAATCTTTTCGTCGGCCTGGGCTTGGACGTTGTCGTAGTCGACATCGTAGCGCTCCTTGAGGCCGAGCTTGACGATTTCGAGGAGGTATGAGCCGTTCGCCCGCATGCCCTTGCGCGTGTCTTCGGCGATGGCGAAATCACCCTTCTTGCCCGCGGCCACGAGCAAGCCGTTCTTCAGTTTTTCATACCCGTCCAAGATGGCATCCGTTTTCTTCTCGACCTTCGGCTTTACGCCTTCGGAGAAGATATAGACCGGGTAGTGGTTCTTACCAACGGGTAGCTGCACGTCGCACATCTCGGCAATGTCGACGGTGTTCGTGATGGCCTGGGGCACTTCGGAGAAGACGCGGCGCATTTCGGCCTCGGTCTTCAGGTAGAATTCCTGCGCCGTATACTTCATGCGGCGCTCATCCGCGAGGCGGGCGCCGGTCTGGATGCACAGCATCGCGTCGTGTGCGACGTTATCAGACGCATCGACGTAGTGGACGTCGTTAGTGGCGACGACGCGGAGGTTGAATTCCGTGGCGAGCTTCAGGAGGTCGGCGATGATACGCTTCTGCTCCTCGAGGCCATGGTCCATGAGCTCGATGATGAAGTTCTCGCGACCGAAGATTTCCACGAACCGTCCGCATGCTTGGCGCGCGGCTTCGTAGTCGCCCTTGAGTAGGTGCTGGGGGATGACGCCTTGGAGGCAACCGCTGAAGCCGATGAGCCCGTCCGCATGCTTGGCGAGTTGGGTGATGTCGGTGCGTGGCTTATAGTGGAGCCCACGAATATGCGCGTCGGAGACGAGCTTAGTCAGGTTCTGGTAGCCTTTAAAATTCCGGGCCAGTACCCCCATGTGGTAGTACTTGTGCTCGCGGCGATCGGGCTTGTCGGTGAGGGCGTGGTCCCAAACAAGGTAGAGCTCGCAGCCGAGTAAGGGCTTGAGCTTCACGTCCCCCTTCGAGCGCTGCTTAGCTTCGTTCCAGAAATCGAAGAGGCCGAAAAGGTTGCCGTGGTCCGTGATGGCCACCGCCCGCATGTTCATATCGCACGCCCGGTCCATCAAGCGATCGATGCGTGAGCAGCCGTCGAGCATGCTGTAGTCGGTGTGCACGTGGAGGTGCACGAAGTCTCGACTGATGGATTCCGGGTCGGCCATGCGTAGACCCAGATATTAGGTCGCTGGCACAGGGCAGGGGAAGGGGATAATCGGTAGATTATTCGCCGACTTGTCCACAGGCCTACCGTCGCGGCGTCACTTGACCTTCACGAAGGTCCGCTTGCCGGCCTGGATGATGATTTCACCCGTCGGCTGGGCGACCTTGAGTGCTGGGTCGGAGACCTTCTCGTCCCCAATCTTTACGGCCCCGCCTTCAATCAGGCGGCGGATTTCTTTCTTGGACGGGAAGAGGTTCGTGGCGGCGAGCAGGTCAACGATGCCGGCTTCGCTGGCGTCACCCGCGAGGGCCGCCCAAGCGAACTCGGGGATGTCCGAGCGGACGCCGCCCTTGGAAAAGACGTTCTCAAATTCAGCCCGTTCCGTCGCCCCAGCGCCCGCGCCGTGGAACTGGTCCGTTAGGCGCGTTGCGAGTTGCTTCTTCATTTCCATCGGGTGCTGCGCCTGCAGGCCAAGGATTTCGTCTTCGCTGAGTTCGAGGAGCAGGCGGTAGTAGACCCACATCGTGGCGTCGGGCACCGACATCACCTTGCCGAAAATATCCTTCGGGCTGTGATTGAACGAGATGTAGTTACCGAGGCTCTTCGACATCTTCTTCTCGCCGTCGAGGCCGACGAGCAAGGGCATGCCGAGCACGGCCTGCGGGGCTTGGCCCGCCTGCTCCTGCAGGTCGCGCCCGACCATCATATTAAAGAGCTGGTCGCTGCCGCCGATTTCGATATCGGCCTTGAGCATGACGGAGTCATGGCCTTGCAGGAGTGGGTAGAGGAACTCGACAATCGAAATGGGAGTCTCCCCTGCGTAGCGCTTGGCGAAGTCATCGCGGACGAGCATCTGGGCGACCGTCATCTGGCGGCTGAGCTGCAGCGCGTCCAAGAATGTCATCTGCCCGAACCACTCGCTGTTGCGGCGGATCTCCGTCTTCTTCGGGTCGAGGATTCGGTAGGCTTGTTCGAGGTAGGTCTTCGCGTTGAATTCGATTTCCGCTTCCGTCAGCACCGGGCGCGTATCGGAGCGACCCGTTGGGTCACCGATGCGCGTGGTGTAGTCGCCGATGATGAGGACGGCTTGATGGCCGAGGTCCTGGAACTGACGGAGCTTATTGAGCACGACCATGTGGCCAAAGGTCAGGTCGGGACGGGTGGGGTCGACGCCGAGCTTCACGCGCAGGGTCTTCCCGGCCTCGAGGCGCTTGAGGATAGCTTCGCCTCCGATGAATTTCTCGGTGCGGGCCTTCATGGCCGTTAAATGTTCCGCGGGGGACATGTCACCACTCTCCCCAAGGGGGAGGGGAGGGGGAAGACAAAATGATAGGGGGAGGGGGAGGAGCAGGTTGTGCAAAAGTGCAAATCGGCCTTCGGCCTGTGCAAAGGTGCAAAAGTGGAAGGTATCTTCGGGTCCCAGGTCTCGGCCTTGGGTAGGGTTGAGCGCCCTCGCTCAAACGCGGCTGACCAAGGGTGGTCAGCCCTACCTCGAGACAGAGGAGTCCTGAGACTTCAAGGGATTGGCCTACCCCTGCCCCGACCCCTACCCCGAACTTGCATCCCACCTTTGCACTTTTGCACGCGGCTCTGCCGCATTTGCACCTTTGCACTGCATCCTCTGCCTCTCTCTTGCCCTCCAGCCTCTTCCTTGCCTAATAGAGCCATGGATCTCGTCCGCGAACTCATCGAATACGTCAAGCACCCGAGCGTCTCGACCGACCCCGCCTTTAAGGCCGGCATGACGGGCGCCCGCGAGCATATCTGCGGCTTGCTGAAGCAGGCTGGCTTGGAGATCGAGGTCGTGCCCACCCCGCTCCACCCCATCGTTCTGGCGCGTCGCCGCGGTCCAGCCGAATGGCCGCACGTCGTGCTTTACGGGCACTACGACGTCCAACCGGCTGATCCGCTGAACCTTTGGACCACGCCCGCCTTTGAACCCGTGGTGCGCGATGGGCGTATCTGGGGTCGCGGCACCGCTGATAACAAGGGCCCGCACCTCGTGGCGGTTGTAGCACTCGCCCAGTTGCTGAAGCGCCGTCCCGACCTCCCGCTCCGCATCACTTTCCTCATTGAAGGCGAAGAGGAAATTGGCTCCCCGAGTTTCCCGGAGTTCCTGCATAACCATAAGCAGGAACTGGCCGAGGCCGACTGCGTGGTACTTTCTGACACGGCTTCGCCATCGGCCGACCAAATCGTCATCACGACGGGTCTGCGCGGTATCATCGGGCTTGAGGTCGGCCTGACTGGTCCACGTTCCGATCTACACTCCGGCCTCCACGGCGGGGCGGTCTATAACCCTATTCAGGCCTTGGCGGAACTCTGCGCCTCACTGCACGATGCGGATAACGCGGTGACGGTGGAAGGCTTCTACGACGGTGTGGAACAGCCAACGCGCTGGGAGCGCGAAGAGCTCCGCAAGCTCCCCTTAACCGAGGATGATTACCGCCGTTTCTTGGCGGTCGATGAGCTGCACCCCGCTCCAGGGCTCGATGCGCTCGAAGCCGTACGCTTCGCCCCGACGCTGGAGTTTAATGGAATCGGTGGCGGTTACCAGGGCAAGGGCTCCAAGACTGTCATCCCGTCCAAGGTCTTCGCCAAGATTACCTGTCGCCTCGTCCCGGGCCAAGACCCGGTGGTGGTGCACCGCAAGGTGGCTGAGGCCATTCGTGCCCGCGCCCCCAAGGGCGTCCGCGTGGAAATCCAAGAGATGCAGGGCAACGCGGCTTATTACGTTTGTCCGCCGGACCGCCCGAACACGCCGAAGGACCAGAACCCGGTCCTCGCTCGTGCCTTCCGTGAGGCCGATAAGGCCATCGCCCAAGCCTTCGGCAAAGCCCCCCTGTACCTGCGTGAAGGGGGCAGCGTGCCCATCATCGGCGACATCCGTCGCGAGACCGGCCTCGACTCAGTTATGATCGGGCTGTTCACGCCTGATTCTAATCTCCACGCCCCGGATGAGAACTTTGAACTCGGGTTGGCCGAGAAGGCCGTGAAGGCCTACGAACTACTCCTCGAGCGCATCGCTGGGACGCCGCGTCGCTGAAGCCTAGGTGGTCGGCCACCGCTCTGCGAAAAACCGCCTTAAACAGCGTTTTTCGTGGTTCTCTGCGTGCCTTTAACCTTTCACCACGCGGCAGAAACTCTCAACATCTCGGCTCTCCACCATGGCCGTCTTCCGCAAGCGTACGCACACCCCGACTCCGAAGAAAAAGGATATCCCGGCCGGTCTCTGGACCAAGTGCCCGCAGTCGGGCGAAATGGTCTACACCAAGGACCTCGAAGCCAACTGGAACGTCTTCCCTGTCAGCGGCTACCATGACCGCCTTTCGACCAAGCGCCGCATCGCCCTTTTAATCGACGACGGCAGCTGGAAGGAAACGGACTCTAAACTATATTCCCGCGACCCCCTTAAGTTCACGGCCGGCGGTTCCTACCCTGAGCGTCTGGCCCAGCACCAGAAGAAGTCCGGCCTGCGCGACTCCGTCATTTGCGGCCACGGCCTCATGGACGGCCTGCCCGTTTCCCTCGCGATCATGGACTTCTCGTTCATGGGTGCGTCGATGGGTTCCGTCGCCGGCGAGAAGGTGACCCGTGCCATCGAGCGCGCCATCAAGATGAAATGTCCGTGCGTTGTCGTCTGTGCATCTGGCGGCGCCCGTATGCAGGAAGGCATCCTTTCGTTGATGCAGATGGCCAAGACCAGCGCGGCCCTCGCCAAGCTCCGGGCGGCCGGCTTGCCTTATATTTCTGTCCTCACCAATCCGACCATGGCTGGCGTGATGGCCTCGTACGCCACCCTAGGCGATGTCATCGTCGCCGAGCCGGCCGCGCTCATCGGTTTCGCCGGTGCCCGCGTGATTAAGGAAACAACCAACCAGGATCTCCCGGACGGCTTCCAGACCTCCGAATTCCTGCTCAAGCGCGGGCTCATCGACATGATTGTGCACCGCAAGGAGATGAAGGCGAAGTTAGCGAGCCTGCTCCGGGCCTTGGCTCACCGCGCGCCGAAGGGCGGCAAGCGTCGCGCGGCCTAACGGCTCACGGCCGATATGGAAGCGGCCGCCACACTGCGCTGGTTGACGGGATTGCGTAACCTCGGTTCGCGTCTCGGCGTCGACCGTATGCGCGCGTTATCCGAGCGCCTCGGGCGCCCGGAGCGTTGCGCCCTGAGTTTCCACGTAGCCGGCACCAATGGCAAGGGCTCGACCAGCGCGATGATCGAAGCCATCCAGCGTGCGCAGGGCCGCCGGACGGGTTTGTATACCAGCCCGCACCTCGCGGAGATTGGTGAGCGCTTACAAGTCGACCGCGTGCCGACCACGGAAGCCCGCGTGGTCGCCCTCGCCGAGGAGCTCCGCCCGCATTACGAGGCCATCGCTGCGGCCGACGCGGGGTTAGCGCCGACGTTCTTCGAGCTCATCACCGCCGCGGCTTGGTTGGAATTTCGCACGAGGCAGGTCGACGTGATAGTCCTTGAGACTGGGCTGGGCGGCCGGCTCGACGCTACGAATATCTGCACCCCCGAGGTTTGCGTGATCACGTCCATCGGACTCGACCACCAAGAATACCTCGGCGCGACGCTCGCGGCCATCGCGGGCGAGAAGGCTGGTATCCTGAAGCCGGGCGTGCCTTGTGTCGTTGGTCAACTCCCCGCCGAAGCGGAAGCGGTCATTGTGCAACGCTCTCGGGAGATAGGGGCACCCCTACATTTTGTCCGCGGCCGTTTTGGCGCGGCGTTGCCAGAGACCAATCTCCTCGGTGCACACCAACGCTGGAATGCGGGCGCCGCGTGGTTGGCTTGCGAGCTCGCCACGCGCCTGCCGTTTGATGCGCAGGTAGCGGCGGCGGCTTTACAGAATATCGCTTGGTCGGGCCGGTGGCAGCGCCTGACGCTGAATGACGGGCGTACTTTGATTATCGACGGTTCGCATAACGAAGAAGGTATCCGCACAATTGAACCCCTCCTCGCGGCGTTGGATCGCCCAACCATTGTCGTGGGCGCCTTGGGCGTAGACCGTGCGCGCCCGCTCGTAGTTGCGGCCGCTCGGCACGCCGCGCGGCTCGTGTTAGTGCAGCCCGACAACGAAAGGGCTTGTACCGTCGAGGAACTCGCCGCGCTCGTGCCGGCGGATTTTCGCGGCGAAGTCGTCCGCGCCACCGTAGCGGAGCTTTTCCCCTCCGCGGCGACTTGCGCGACCCAAGGGGCGACGGTCGTCGTCCTGGGTTCACTTTACTTAGTGGGAGAAGTCTTGGCGCGGTTTCAAGGCCTCGCCGTGCCGACGTCCGCATGGCAGGATCGCCTGCCGCTTAAGCCATGAGTGGTGAAGATGCTGCGGTCCCGAGTCGTCCCGCCCCCAAGGTCAATCCCGCGGAACTGCCGCAGTGGCTCATCGAGGAGGACGACGATTTCTTCGTCTTCGACAAGCCTGGTTGGCTCGTGTGCCATCCCTCGAAGGATGGCCCTTGGTCCTCGCTGGTGGGTGCGGTGCGCGAGTGGAAAGGCTTAACGACCCTGCATTTGGTCAGTCGCCTCGACCGCGAGACCAGTGGCATCATCCTCATTGCTAAGCACGCGGCCGCGGCCTCGCTTTCGCAGACTGCGATGGAGCGTCGCTGGGTCTCAAAAACTTACTACGCTATTCTCAAAGGCGAGCTCCGGGAGCCCGTGCAGGTGGACCAATCGCTGGGCCCAGATGAAACCAGTAAGGTCGTGGTGAAAACCGCGGTCCGCGTCGGGCCCGGTACCTCACCGGCGGCGACGTTCTTCGAGCCTGCCCTCGTACGAAGTGGCTACACCTTGGCTCGCGTGAGTCCGCACACGGGACGGAAGCACCAGATCCGGGCGCATGC
>CAMDWM010000058.1:0-9484 GCA_945878755.1 Akkermansia muciniphila | reverse complement strand
CTAACCGCTATCCCCTAACCGCTTCCCGGTTAAATCAACTTCAGCTTCGGCAGGTCTTCGCCCTTCACGCGTTTACGGATCGATTCCACAAACTCGTCCTTAAACTTTGGTACCGCGGACTGCACGGGCCACGCGACGGCTTCGCCGTGGGCGCAGATGGTGCGGCCAGCCACCTGGTTCGCGATGTCGAGTAGTAGGGGGACGTCGGATTCCTGGCCGCCACCAGTCGTGATGCGCTTGGACACACGGGAGAGCCAGAGGGAGCCTTCGCGACACGGCGTGCACTGACCGCAGGTCTCGTGGGCGTAAAAGGCATTCAGGTTAGAGAGCGCTTGAATCATCTCGACGGAATCGTCGAGGACGATGGTGCCACCGGTGCCGAGGCCCGTGCCGCACGCCGCGATGCTGTTCGAGTCGAGGGGGATGTCTTCCACCGCCCAGTCAAACTCTTGGCCATTAGGCAGCTTCCCCTTAAAGCGTTCACCGAACTTAAGAATCTTAGTTGAAGAGCCGCCCGGGATAATCGCCTTGAAAGTACGACCATCAAGCGGTCCGCCGCAGAAGTCATAAAGCAGCTGGCCGAAGGTGGCTTTGCCAGCTTCGATTTCGTACAAGCCCGGACGCTTCACGAGGCCGCTGACGCACCAGATGTGCGTGCCGCTGTCGCCCGGGATGCCGATCTTGGCGAATTCCGCGCCACCGAAGGCGAGTACGTGCTTCACCTGCGCCATCGTCTCCGCGTTGTTAACGATGGTCGGGCAGTTATACAGGCCGAGGACGGCCGGGAAATACGGAGGCTTGATGCGCGGGTAGCCGCGCTTGCCTTCGAGGGATTCGATCAGGCCAGTCTCTTCGCCGCAGACGTAGCAACCGCCGCCGCGATGGACGACGACTTCGCACGAGTAGCCCGAGCCGAGGATGTTCTGGCCGAGGAAGCCCTTGGCCTTCGCTTCCGCGATGGCGTTCTCGAGGATCTTCGCGCCGTGGATGAATTCGCCCCGAATGTAGATGAAAGCCTGCTTGGCCTGGATGGCCCACGCCGTGATGGCGATACCTTCCAGCATTTGGTGCGGGTCCTGGTAGATGATTTGGCGGTCCTTGTAGGTGCCGGGCTCGGATTCGTCGGCGTTGACGACGAGGTAGATGGGCTTACCGGACTTACGGTCGAGGAACTTCCACTTCATGCCCGTCGGGAAACCGGCGCCGCCACGACCGCGCAGGCCAGAGGTCTCGACTTCCTTGCAGACTTCTTCGGGCTTCATTGCCACGGCCTTCTTGAGGGCCTCGTAGCCACCGTGTTTCTGGTAGCAGTCGATATCGACGGAATACCCGGGCTTCCGGAGGTTGGCGTAGATGAGGGGGCGTTCGACGGCGGACATGTCGCTAAGAAGAGTTAGAGATTAACCGTTCCACTCGGGCGTGCCGGGGACGGGAGGTTTTTGCCCGTAGGTCGGGTCGGTGAGTGTAGCCTTGAGCTTCTGCGTGAACGCCGCCGCGTCTTCGGGCTTCACGTTCTCATGCATGGCGCCGTCGACGTGGACGACTGGGCCACAACCGCAGTCGGCGACGCATTCGACGAACACGAGGGTGAAGTTGCCATCGGGCGAGGTCTCACCGCGCGGGCAGTTGAGGGACTTCTCGAGCTCGGACATCAGCGCGTAGGAACCGCGGAGGGCGCAGGAGAGCGTGCGGCAGACGCGCACGTGGCGGCGACCAATCGGCGACTGGCGGTACATCGGGTAGAACGTGACGACCTCAAGCACCTGCATTGGGGTCACGCCAACGAGCTCGGCGACCCAGGTCATGTCATCCTGGGTGATGTAGCCGCGGTCTTCCTGCACGAGGTGCAGGAGTGGCATCGTCGCACTACGCTTTTGCGGGTACAGGCCGACGATGGCGGGAGCCTTCGCGAGCGTCTCAGGCGTGAGCGCGCGGGCGGGGGCGGAAGGGGATGTTTCGTGCATGGTTTTTAGCGGTCGCATTCGCCCATGACGAAGTCGAGCGAACCGAGGATAGAGGCGATGTCGGTGAGGTAGTTGCCCGGGACAATCACGGGCAGGATCGAGAGCGAGACGAAGCTCGGGCCGCGGATACGCAGGCGGTAGGGGACGCCGCCGCCGTTGGAGACGACGTAGAAGCCCAAAGAGCCCTTTGGGTTCTCAGCTTCAAAGTAGACTTCACCAGCCGGAATCTGCGGACCCTCGGTGACAATCATGAAGTTCTGGATGAGCTCTTCCATCTTCGTCATGATTTTAGCCTTCGGCGGGAGGAAGATTTTCTTGGCGTCCTCGGCGTACCAAGCGCCCCCCGGCATAGTCTTGCAGGCTTGGCGGAGGATGCGGACGGACTGGCGGACCTCTTCCATGCGGACGAGGTAACGGTCGAAGCAGTCGCCCTTGGTGCCCACGGGTACATCGAAGTCATACTTCTCGTAGCCCGAGTAAGGCTTGTCTTTACGGAGGTCGAAGCCGACGCCGGAGGCGCGGAGGTTGGGGCCGGTGAGGCCGTAGGCGAGGGCGAGTTCCTTAGAAATCGGCGCAACCCCTTCGGTGCGCTCGAGGAAGATGCCGTTACGCGTCAGGAGCTTATCCACGTCGTCGATGACCTTGAGGACGCCGTCGCAGAAGACTTCGACCTTCTTGAGCCAGCCTTCGGGGAGATCGCGGGTGAGACCGCCAATGCGCGTGTAGCTGGTTGTGAAACGGGCGCCGGTGAGCTCTTCGAAGAGCGTGTAGAGTTTTTCGCGCTCATTGAACGTATACATGAACACCGTCCATGCACCCGTATCCATGGCGTAGACCCCGAGGCCGAGTAAGTGAGACGAAATGCGGGCCATCTCGCAGCAGACGACGCGAATCGCCTCGCAGCGTTCAGGCATCTTGAGGCCCGCGAGCTTTTCGACGGCGATGGCGTAAGCGACGTTATTGGCGAGCGGTGCGAGGTAGTCCAAGCGGTCCGTGTACGGCACGAACTGGTTGTACGTCATGTTCTCAGCAATCTTTTCGTCGCCGCGGTGCAGGTAGCCGATGACCGGGTCGCACTTCACAACCGTGTCGCCGTCGAGCTCGAGGCTCAAGCGGAGCACGCCGTGCGTGGCAGGGTGCGATGGCCCCATGTTCAGGGTCATGTTCTCGCCGCGAAGTTCTTCGGCGCGGGCGGCGATATCGCCGAGGGAAATTTCCTTAGTAGTCTTCACGTCGAAAAGGGCTTAGGCCTTAGGCTTCTCCTCGTTCCAAGATTGGTCGAGCGCACTCGGTTCGCCTTCCGACATCTTGCCGCCCGGCGAGACGAACGGTCCACCCATCATCGGCGCGGGTTCGACCGTTTGGCCGGTGACTTCGGCGACATCGGCGGCAGGGAGGGGGACCTCGATGCCCGCGAGTGGGAAATCCTTGCGGAGCGGGTGGTAAGGATACGTGTCCCACATTAAAATACGACGCGGGTCGGGGTGGCCGTCGAAGCGGATGCCGAACATATCGAACGCTTCGCGTTCGTGCCAGTTAGCGCCGGGGTGGAGGGACGACACGCTCGGGACGGCGTCATTGACGGCGCCGACGTGCAGGCGGACGTATTTTTTATGCGTCGTGCTGAGTAGGTGAATCACCACGCCGAAGCGGGGCGTGCGGTCCTTCCAGTCGATGCCGCAGAGGTCGGCGAGGAGGTCAAAGCCTTGGGCGTCGCGAAGGAAGCGGACGGTTTCGAGGAGGTCTTCGCCCGCGACCTGGTAGGTCGGCATGTCCTGGGAAGGGAGGACCTGCGTGCGCGGAAAACGGTCGGTTAGGACGGCGGCTTCCATGATTAGCGGACGATCTTAGTTTCGACGGTACGGCCGCGGAAGGTGCGCTTAAGGGAGCCGCCTTCTTGGCGAATCTTTTCCTGCAGCAACATCATGCCGTCCAGCAACGCTTCGGGGCGGGGCGGGCAGCCGGAAATATAAATGTCCACCGGGACGATATTATCGACGCCTTGGAGGGTTGCGTAGGAGCGGTACATACCGCCGGTCGAAGCACAGGCGCCCATGGCGACGACCCACTTGGGCTCGGCCATCTGGTCGTAGATACGGCGGACGACTTCAGCCATCTTGTAGGTGACCGTGCCGGCGACGATCATGCAGTCGGCTTGGCGCGGGGAGAAGCGCATGACTTCCATGCCGAAACGGGAAATATCGAAGCGGGAGCCACCGGCGCCCATGAGCTCGATGGCGCAACAGGCTAGCCCCATCGGCATCGGCCAGACGGAGTTGCTACGCACCCAGTTCACGACGGCATCGGCGCGGGTCACGATGACTTCGCCCTCCACCTTGCTGTTATAACCGAAATCAGATTTGACCATGGTCGTTTGCCGCAAGTTAGGACAGCCCCCCATGGGAGCAAGACGGAAGGGCAAAAAGCACATTTTTAACCGAATTTCTCGAGGCGTGGTTTGACTTGAGACTTTTAACCAGTGGCCAAAGGGGTAGGAATAGTCTCACCCCCAACCATGCCTCGTTTCGCTCTCTTCTTCCTAGCCACCTGCCTTGGTCTCTCGGCGGCCCCCACCCCCCTTCGCGTCCTAGTCTGGGACGAACGCCAACCGGAGCAGAAAAAGGGCTACGCGGGTGCCTTCTTGGGCGACACCTTGGCCAAGCACCTCTCCGCCCAGCCCGGGCTATCCGTTAAGTCCGTCGGGATGGATGATCCGGATCAGGGTTTGGCGGACGCCACCTTGGCGGCGACGGATGTCGTGGTCTTCTGGTGCCATCAGCGGCCTTTGCAGCAAAACGACGCGCGCATGGAGGCCCTCGTCCAGCGGGTCGTGGCGGGTAAGACGGGGTTCATCGCTTTACACTCGGCCCACTGGGCGAAGCCCTTCGTGCGGTTGATGCAGGAACGCGCCAAGGCCGATGCCCTCGCCCAAGTGCCGGCGGCGGAGCGCGCGACGGCTCAGTGGACGTACCTTAATGATAAGCCCTATCGCGTGATGCCCAAGAAGGGCGCTGCCCCGACCCCGAACGTGCAAAAAGTTGGCGACGTCTGGCAGCTGACTTTGCCGCAGTGCGTGTTCCCCACCTACCGTGCGGATGGCGCGCCTTCCCACGTGACGACGCTCTTACCCGCGCACCCGATTGCGACCGGCCTGCCGGCGAAGTGGGATATTCCGCAGACTGAAATGTACGGCGAGCCCTTCTGGGTACCGACGCCGGATAGCGTGATTTTTGAGGAAAAATGGGATAAAGGTGAGCATTTCCGCAGCGGTGCACTGTGGAAAGTCGGCCAAGGCGACGTCTTTTATTTCCGTCCTGGGCATGAGACTTATCCCATCTACCGACAGGCCGAAAACCTGAAGGTCATCGAAAACGCCGTTCGCTGGATGGGCGCTGAAGCCGCGCGTCGATGAGAAGTTTACTCGTCCTTTGCCTTTCGTTCGTCACGGCCTGGGCCGCTCCCGCCAGTCGCCCGCCGAACGTTCTCGTCATCCTCGTTGATGACCTCGGCTATTCGGACCTCGGTTGCTACGGCGGTGAAATCGCGACGCCCAACATCGATCGCTTGGCTGCGGGCGGGGTGCGTTTCGAAAAATCTTATAACTCCGCGCGGTGTTGTCCGACGCGTGCGTCGCTGCTGACTGGCCTCCATCCGCACGAGGCGGGCATTGGTGATTTCGTCCGCGCCAAGCCGACCCCGAATGCCAGTGAGGCCTATACGGGACACCTCCTTACCAGCAATCAGACGCTGCCCGAGCTCCTCGCTTCCCGTGGTTACAGCACCTGGATGGTCGGCAAGTGGCACATGGGCGTGCCCGGCCCCATGGACCGCGGCTTCCAGCATTATTTCGGTTACAAGGATTTTGGTGCGCATTCGGAAGGCCAGTGGAACGCGGCCAAATACGTGCGTCTACCCGCCACCGTAAAGCCCGAGCTTAACTACGAGACCGGTCGTTTCTACGCCACGGACGTCTTCACTGATTACGCCTGCGAATTCCTGCGTCAGGCCCGGATCGATAAAGCCAAGCCATGGTTTCTTTACTTGGCCCATTCCTCGCCACACTTCCCGCTGCAGGCACCGCAAGCTTCCATCGACCGAAACATGGCGACCTATCGGCGTGGTTGGGACGTCCTGCGCACGGAACGCTTGGAGCGAATGAAGAAACTCGGCCTTGTCCCCGCGACTGCGACCTTACCGCCGCGGGCTCGCGTGCCCGTGGACCGCGAGGATATTGCTAACGGTTATCCGGGGCAATTGAACCCGGCTTGGGAAAGCCTGCCCGCCGATCGCCGCGAAGACCTCGCGCGCCGGATGGCTACCTTTGCGGCGATGGTGGAGCACGTAGATCGCGGCATCGGTCGCATCCTCACCGACCTCGAGGCCAGCGGCGAACTGGCCAACACGCTCATCCTTTTCACCAGCGATAACGGTGCCTGCTACGAATGGGGCCCCTTTGGTTTTGATGGGGCTTCGCGCACGGGAAAGACGACTCTGCATGCGGGTGAACAGCTAGCGCAGATGGGCCAGTCGGGTTCGTTCTCGTCCTATGGCTCGGGCTGGGCAAATCTCGGTAATACGCCCCTCGCGATGTATAAACACTTCTGCAACGAAGGCGGCATCACTTCGCCGCTCATTGCGCATTGGCCGGCGGCGTGGCCCGCCCGGAGCGAGTGGGTCCGGCCCCCGGCGCACGTCATGGACTTCTTCCCGACCATTGCCGAAGCCACGGGTGCAGTGCGTCCGGCGGAGATTGCGGGCGTGAAGCTTAAGCCGCTGTCCGGTGTCTCCCTTGTTCCGTTGATGCGCGGCCTCGCGTGGCCGGAACGGGGCATCCCGACGGCGCATGAAGGCGCCCGTGGCTATCGCCTCGGCCAGTGGAAAATCGTCTGGGGCAAGCGCCAGGCCGCGCCTGTGCAGTGGCAGTTGTTTGACCTCTCCCAGGACCCCTCGGAGGAACACGACCTTGCGGCGACTCAGCCAGCCAAGACCGCTGAACTCGCGGCGCTATGGAACGCCTGGGCGGAACGGGTCGGCGTCCGGCCGCGTTAATTTCGCCATGAAGCCCTTTGCGCTCCTCCTCTTATTCTTAGTTTTGCCGACGTGGGGTCGGGCGGAACGTCCTTATTTCGGGGCTGAACCTGGTGCCTTAGAAAAAGCCAAGCAAGCCATCGCCGCCGGTGACCCGGTGCTCGTCGGCGCCTTGAAAAAACTCAAGCAGGACGCGGAGAAAGCGCTCTTGGTCGCCCCCGCCTCGGTGACGGAAAAGCAGAAGCTCCCGCCCAGCGGCGATGCCCATGATTACATGAGCTTGGCGCCGTATTTCTGGCCGGATCCCGCCAAGCCCAAAGGCATACCGTATCTGCGGAAGGACGGCGAAGTGAACCCGGAGTCCCGTGAACTCGCCGCCAATGATACGCTGCGCGTTCGTACCTTGGCAGCAACCGTGGAGTCGCTTTCTTTAGCGTATTATTTCACGGGCGAGGAGAAATATGCCGCGCACGCTGCCCAGCATCTGCGCGTTTGGTTTCTCGCGCCCGCGACCCGGATGAATCCGAATCTTAAATTCGCCCAAGCTGTGCTCGGCGTGAACGACGGACGCGGGACGGGTATTATCGAAGCCCGCGGGTTGGCGGTGTCGGCCGACGCAGCCATTCTGCTGCTTGGTTCGAAAGCGTGGACGAAGGACGACCAGACCGCAGTGGAGCGCTGGGGTGACCAGTATTACGAATGGCTTTTACGCAGTAAGAACGGCCAGGACGAACGGGCCGCTAAGAATAACCACGGCACTTGGTATGATGTTCAGGCCGTGCATTGGGCCCTCGTGCTTAAGCGGACCGAAGAGGCCAAGGGTTTCCTCGATCAAGCCGGTGTGAAGCGAATCGAAGTCCAGATTGAGCCGGATGGACGGCAGCCCTTGGAACTGAGCCGGACGGCTTCCTTTAGCTACTCGTGTTTCAACCTCCGAGCCTTATCCGACCTCGCCTTGCTCGGCCAGCACGCGGGCGTCGACCTGTGGTCGTATCGATCGAAGGACGGCCGCTCACTCCGGGTGGCCTTGGATTATCTGGTGCCCTATCTGGGCAAGCAGCCGAAGCCTTGGCCGGGCCAACAGATTCATGGCAGTAACCCCGATGAAATCATGCCCGTCCTCCGTCGGGCCGCCCATGCGACCGGTGCGACCGCTTATGAAGAGCTACTCGCGCAGTATGCGGAAGCGCCGAGTAAGCGGTTTCAGTTGGTCGCTCCGCGCTAAGCGTTACTTCGCCCAGCCGAACAGCACGCAGGCACGGTAGAACACGTAACCCAGCGTAAGCGTGATGGGAATCGTCAGGACCCAGGCCCAGACGATACGGCTCACCAGACCCCACTTCACGGCATCGAGGCGCTTGGTGGCGCCGACCCCGAGGATGGAGGTCGAGATGTCGTGCGTCGTCGAAAGCGGAATACCCAGTTCGGAGGCGCCCGTGATGGTAATGGCCGCGGCGGCTTAGGCGTACTTGAGAGCAATCTGGAACACGACCTTACCGGCATCGCGGCAATGGTCGATCGCACGCTCAAGGAGCTCGTAGATGTCCTTGAGCACGACGACTTCCTTGGCGTCGACGTTGCCCTGGTAGAGGTCACGGAGGAGGCCCACCATGAGGCGGTCGGCGTCCCCTTCGATGGTCTGGAGCGTCTCGTAGTCGTCCTGAATCTCTTCGACGTTGGAGAGCTTACGGAGGCGGCCGACGAGGCGGGCGGTAACTTCAGTGGCCTGCTCGAGCATGCGGACCTGCTTGTCGACGATATCAGTCGAAAACTGTAAAGGGCAGATGGCGAGGCGTTCGCCGATCTTCTCGCAGGTCTTCGGAATTTTATAGAGAGCGTTGGCGAGGGCCTCGATGTCCTCGCGCTCGAGCGGGGTCACGAAGGTCTTACAGAGTTCCTGGGTGATCGAGAGGCCGATGCGCTTGTCCACGCGACGGGCGACGACCAGCTCGGTGAAGCACTGTTCGAAGTCAGGCTTGCCGACTTGGGCGTAAAGTTTGGAAAGCGACTTAGCGCTTTTCTGCGCTTCAACGGCGCTCGCTTCGAGGAGTTCGTAGAACTTTTCATCCTTACCGAGGACCTTCTTGAGGAAGTCTTTCATGGGTGTGTGGGGTATGCCGTTCAAACCTTCCCGAAAACGGAAGGGCAACACCTGTTCGTAACACATCCGTAACATCCGTAATATCAGTCTGTCACAAGTATTACGATTGTGTGACGGGATTTTGGGGGTAAGTCTGTGGTTTGAGTGTTAATAATCATAATTGTCACCGTATCCCTGCGGTTTCGGCACGGTTTCGTCACCCAACGCTGGCATAATTCGTTTCCATGGAAGACACACTTCGCCCGTTGAGCGCCAAGGTCCATTTCCGCACCCTCGTGTTGTCGGATCTCCACCTCGGCACCAAGGACGCCCAAGCCCGCGAGTTACTCGAGGTGCTCCGCGGTATCCGTTGCGACAAGCTCATCCTCAATGGCGACATCGTCGATCTCTG
>CAMDWM010000057.1:0-9586 GCA_945878755.1 Akkermansia muciniphila | reverse complement strand
GGGCGGAGAGGGAGGGATTCGAACCCTCGGAGCCTTGCGGCTCGCCTGATTTCAAGTCAGGTGCAATCGACCACTCTGCCACCTCTCCGTGCAAGGGATTAGAGGCGAGGCTCGGATTCGCCTCAAGCGGATTCGGTGTGTTACCCTTGAGCGATAGGCGAGTTTCCCTTGGCCGTGGGTTTAAGTCTATGAAAGCGGGTATGAGCACCTGCGATCGCGTGGAAGAACTCGAAGGTCCTTACGGCCCCTTCGCCATCGGCGAACGTGCCATCCAAAGGCTCTGGGCTTCTGGTGAAGTCAGGGGGCCTATGGCCTCGGCCAGCGGGAAGAAGGTCGAGGTCCTGTCGCCAGGCGACTGGAACCGCGGCGCCGGACCCGATTTTCTAGGAGCCGAATTGCGGATCGATGAGCGTCGCATCCGCGGTGACGTCGAAATCCACCTACGCTCCAGCGACTGGCAAGCCCATCAACATGACCGTGACCCGAACTTCTCCGGCGTAGTGCTGCACGCGGTCCTACTGCCAGGCGTCAAGGACGTGACGACGCTTTCCGGCCACCAGCCCGAGACAGTGGTACTCCTACCCTACCTACCGCGCGACCTCGAAGACCTCGCTGAAGAAGATGCCTTGCTCGAACTACGCGGCCGGGCAGGCGAAGTGGCCCTCAAGGTGCAGGCAGCCGAAACGACGATTCTCCCAGGCTTACGCCGCCGCGCCGTGGAACGTTTTCGTCGTAAAGCCAAGCACGCTAAGGCCCGGGCCAAAGCCATTGGCTGGGAAGCTGCCTGCCACGAACTGGTCGTGGAATCCCTCGGCCACGGGGGTAACCGGGCCCCGATGTCCGAACTGGCCCGGGCCCACTCCCCCTCAGAAATGGTCCTGCTCGGCCTCGATGCGCTCTACATGGAAAAGTGCGGGCGGTGGCGCCTGCGCGGCTTACGTCCAGCCGGGCACCCCTATCGGCGTCTCGCCCAATACTTGGAACTGAATCGTCGGCAGCCGGATTGGCGCGAGCGGGTCCGCCTCTGGGGTGCCGAATTGGAACAGGCCGTCCTCACCAGCCACCGCCGCCGCCTGCACGACAGCATTCTCGGATGCGTCTTCCCCGACGGCCGAGCCGACACGCTCTGTATCAATGCCTTGCTCCCTTTACTCCATACGTCCGGATACAACTGCGAACGCGCCTGGATTGAATGGCCACCCGGTAACCACCCCGAGGATATCGAAGCGGCCAGGCGGGTGCTTGGGCTCGTCGGCTCCTCGCGTAACTTCGAAGTCCAAGGTATTCTCGACGTCATCCGCCGTAGTTCCCCCCACGCCACGCAGGCTTAAGCCATCATCTTACGAATCTTTTCCAACGAAACGGCGAGACGATCCACTTCTTCCAAGGTATTGTAGAAGGCAAAGGAGGCGCGGGCCGTCCCGGGAATACCGAGGTGCTTCATCAACGGCATGCAGCAATGGTGACCCGTGCGAATCGCAATGCCATCCGCATCGAGCAAGGTGCCGATGTCATGCGGGTGGCTGCCTTCGATCAGAAACGAGAGTACCGCGACTTTCTCGGGGGCTTCGCCAATGAGGCGGAGGCCCTTGATGGCCCGGAGCCGTTCGGTCGCCGCGCCGAGGAGCTTCTGCTCATGGGCATGCGCGTCGGCCTGCCGCGGCATGAAATACTCCAAAGCGACGGCCAAACCGATGGCGCCAGAGATATCGGGCGTACCTGCTTCGAAACGCTCAGGGGCCTCGCGGAAGGTCGTGCCTTCGAAATCGACTTTACGAATCATGTCCCCGCCAAACTGGTAGGGCGGTAAAGCATCCAGGATTTCCGGGCGGCCCCAGAGGACGCCGATACCAGTCGGGCCAAAGGTCTTGTGTCCGGAGAAGGCGTAGAAGTCACAACCCAGGGCGGGGACATCGACCTTGAAATGCGCAGCGGCTTGGCAGCCATCGATTAGCACGGTCGCACCCACCGCCTTGGCGAGACGGGTCATCTCCACGGCAGGGAGGACCGTTCCGAGAGCGTTCGAGACATGCGCGAAAGTCACGAGCTTGGTCCGAGACGAGAGTAGCCGGCGGAAAGCGTCGAGGTCGACCTCTCCGAGCGGGGTCACCGGCACAACCACGACCTTGGCACCGCTCCGTTCGGCGGCAACTTGCCAAGGCACGATGTTGGCATGGTGCTCCAACGCCGTGAGGAGAATCTCGTCCCCCGCCCGCAGATGGGTTCGACCCCATGACTCCGCGACGAGGTTGATGCCTTCCGTGGCGCCACGCACAAAGACGCAACCACGCGAGTCTTTTAGGCCAAGGAAACGGGCGACGACTTCACGCGAGCGCTCGAAGGCTTGGGTGGCTTCTTCGCTGAGCAGATGGACGCCGCGGTGGACGTTGGCATTGCCCTTCGAGTAATAGTCGACCAAGGCTTGGATGACGACCTGCGGCTTCTGCGAGGTCGCCGCGTTATCGAGGTAGGTCAGCGGCCGACCATGCACGGACCGCCCGAGAATCGGGAAGTCTTGGCGCAAGGAAGCAACGTCGAAAGCCATATCGCCGAACGTAGGAGGGACCCTGCGGGGCGCAACAGGGAAGCGAAGATTAAGGGCCGACGGGCAGACGGACCGCGCGGCGAATATAGGTCGGCACGTCCACATCTTGCCCGTCGATAAAGGTCAAGGGCGTCCCGCCGAACAGACCGCGGCGCATCGAATCCTCCGTCGCAAAACCAAAGATCTGCTGGTTCTCCTCACCGGGCTTAGTGCCCTTCCCTTTTTTCAAGGGCTTAAGCACGAGGGTCGAGGCGCCCAGCACGGCCACTTCGACGCGATCACCAAAATCTGCCACCACGCGCGCACAAAGTAAGGTCGTGGTCTCCCCGCCGAAACGCATGCGCACGGCGGCCACGGCTTCGAAGGCTTCGGTGGCCGAAAGCGTGGGACCACCCGTCACGGCCACAAACAGCGAAGCGGCTTTGGTCGTGGCACCGGGTGCGTGGGCGAGCGGACATTCGTTGGCAGCACGAGCGGCAGCGAGCGCAGCACCAGGCCCCTCACCACGACCATAGGTAAAGAGCGTCGGTGAACCCGGCGTCGCCAAAATTGAGCGCACCGCAGCCGGATCGGCCGGCACTAAAGCGCCCGGCACGAAGGTCCCAGCTAAAGCCCGCAAGGCCCCACCGACCCACTCGTCGGCAGCGGCAAAAGATTCGGACAACGGTGCCTCCTTGGAAACCTGGAGAAGCAAGAGGTCGTTCTGCACCGTAACCAAGCCATGGGCCTTGGCGCCCAACTTGTCGAGGGCTTCGCTGGCTTGGCGTTTCCGCCGCTCCCCTTCATGCGAAAAGGGAATCGTCGCATAAGCCAACACCGTCGCGCCCGCATCCGTAGCGACCGTTGCGAGAAAAGCCGCGGCGCCGCTCCCCGTCCCGCCACCCAGCCCCGTGACCAAAACAACGAGCGCATAGCCCGTGAAAAGTCGCCGTAGTTGCGGCTCCTCCGATTCCGCCGAAGCTGTGCCCACGGAGACCTCGCCCCCGGTACCCATCCCGCGAGTCTGGGCCCGACCTAGCTGGATGGTCTCCCGACCGTTCGCTTGGGCCAAAGCCGCCGCATCCGTATCGATCAAGGCGACCTTGACCTCCGCGGGCAAGCTGGGCGCGAGCCGCGCGACGATGGAGCAACCCGCCCCACCAAGGCCGACCAGCAAGATGGCGCGGTTGGGTTCCATCTTAGAAGCGGAACATGTCCTTGAGCCAGGCAAGCACGCCCTGCGGACGGCGGACGGGCGGCGGAGCATCCTCGATGGCGGCTTTCATCATACCGATGACGCCCGCGTATTCGGGCTTCCGGTAAGCCTCCTTCTCAAACTGCGGAATACCGACGCGGGTGGGTAGGCCTAAGATAGCCGTGCCAGCCTCCGCCGCGTCCGCGAGATTGGCCGTACCGCCCGTCAGGATGGCACCCGAGGGCAAGAAGTTCTGGTCGAGCCTCATGACATGGCCAGGGAAGATCTGCTCGAGCTGATGCAGGACGTCCTTGCGGACAAACTCCAACGTCTCTTGGAAGCGTAACGCGGCGACCTGCGTGATGGTACCACGGTTAAACTGCTGGTCGCCCACGCCCTTATCGCCGTCTTTCCAAATCGTCTGGTTCGCATCGTTCTCACGGTGCATCGCTGATGCAAAGCGTACCTTGAGGTCCTCCGCCGTATCGCGGCTAATGCGTAAAGCTACGCTGAGATCGTTAGTGAGGTGCTCGCCGCCGACCGTTATCGAGCCCGCACAAAGAATATGTCCTTTAAAATAGAGGATCCAATCCGTCGTGCCCGCGCCAAAATCGACGACTAACACCCCGCCCTGCTTCTCGGCTTCACTAATCAGCGCGCAGGCCGCCGCATGCGAAGCGAGGATGAAGTCGCGGACATGGATACTCATCGCATTAATCATGTTCACCCGAAAGCGGACATTGCCTTCCTCCATGGTCACCCGCCAGAAATTCACTTCTAGGCGCTTGCCCTGCAGGCCCACGGGATTCTCGACGCCCTTGCCGTCCAGCATCGTCGGCTGGCGCATGTAGAGGATCGTAGCGCGGCCCGCCGGGGGCTCGAGACGCTTGGCGGACTGCATCGCTTCTTTGAAATCCTTGGTGGTTACCTTGCCGTCATGGGCGGGCACCGCCACGAAGCCCTTGACGCGCTCGCCCATGACCGCAGGGCCCGAGATGGTCAGGTAAACCTCCTCAATGCCGCGCTGGGCAACCCGCTCGAGGTCGTTCACGGCTTCATGCACGCAGTTATGGAGTTTCTCGAGGTCAACGACGGTGCCCTTGACGACGCCATCCGTCCGCCGCTCGCTGAAGCTGAGCATGCGGGCCTTGCCGTCGATGACCTGGCCGACGAGGCCGACGGTCTTGTGGGTCCCGATGTCGATGACGGCGATCAGGGAGGGAAGTGACTTAGATTTGGTCATCGGGAGGTAGCAGGCACGAGGCGGGGTTCAGGGACAGAACGCACTGAGGTGCGGTTCTGGATGGAAAGTTTGAGTACATAGGCTTGGGCGGTGATACCTGGGCGCCGGAGCAGGCCGTCGAGGTCGAGGCGCGAGAGAATCGCGAGTTCGTTGCGCCAGTTGGCGGTGGAGAAGACAATCTCGGTCAGCACCGCACGGTCGGCCGGCTGGGACCCCCGCCGGACGGTGACACGTAGATTGGAGCCAGGAGAATCTTCCTGAGCCCCGAAACAATCACGGAGCGAGAGCGCACTCCACTCCCGGTACTGGTTCGGATAAGCCGATTGCGCCGCAAGCAAGAACGGCCCCGCGATTTCAATGCCTTCAATCGTCACTTTATCGCCGCTACCACTGGTCCGGTAGTCAATAATTTCTGGCAGGTTGCGAATCGCTTCCGAGGGGTAACCCGCGCCTGAGAATTGCACGCCTTCGGGGCTGACGAGTCGCACGACCATCGGTCCAGAACCCGGCAGGCTGGCGATTTTCGCCACGGCCTTACGTTCACGTAAAATGATTTCCAACGAGCCATCCCCGCGGCGACGGACGTCCGCGCTCGCAATCTGCGTATCCGCTTCCAGCTCCGCCTTGATGACCGCGACGTCCTTAGCCGCTCCCTCTGTACCCTGCGCGACGAGGCGCTTTAAATCCGTGACTGGGAAAAACCCGTCGGTCTTAAAGCGCGGTAAGCCATCCCCCCCGACTACCGCGGTGGTGTCGTCGATGGAGACCCAAACAATTCCACCCAAGGTCACGAAGAAAAAAACCGTCAAGACTAGCGGTAGACGCGAGCGGGCAGCGCGCTTGCGGCCGAGCTCATCGCCCGGCACGCGCCGGACGTCCTGGGGAATCAGTTGGCGCCACTCACGGTCGGCGGGACCCATGAACGCGTCGCGACGTGGGCTAAAGAACTGACGGAGGCGGGTAAAGAGGTTCATGCAGAGCGGGAGACGCGCGCGGCGGCGCGGGCAAAGACGGGAGCGGTCATCCGCTGCACGAGCGCGGGGAAATCAAGGCCCGCACAAGAAGCACTCTTAGGCATCAAGCTAGTTTCGGTCATACCAGGCATCGTATTGATCTCTAAGAAATAGAATTGCCCGTCCGGTTCAAGAAAGAGGTCGGCCCGGGCGAAGTCGCGGCAACCACAGGCCTGAAAGAGCGCCTCGGCCGCGGACTGGATACGCGCGGTGAGTTCGGCCGGGACCGGGGCCGGGTAGATATAGTCCGACGAGCCTTTGGTGTACTTACTCTGGTAATCATAGACGCCCTTGCGGGGGACGATCTCGACGAGGCCCATGGCTTGACCCGCCAAAATGCCGATAGACATCTCGCGGCCCAGCAGGCGACGCTCGGCCATCCACTGGCCGGAAGCCGGTATCTGGGCTAAGGCGGCGGCGATGGCCACCTCCCCGTCCACCACGTAAAGTCCGACGCTACTGCCCTTGTCGGCGGGCTTGAGCACGACCTGTGGACCGAGTTGCGCAATGAGGGCGGCGGCGGTGGGCTTGGCGGCACCGGCAAAGGCGACCTCCGGGATGGCTGGAACACCCGCGCGGCGCATGGCGTTCTTGGTGGCCACCTTGTCGAGACAGAGACGGCTAGACGCAACTTCGCAGCCCGCGTAGGCGACACCCCGAGCGTCTAACTCAGCTTGGACGGTCCCGTCCTCCCCATAGTCGCCGTGGATAACCGGGATCACCAGGTGGCGGGCGGCGGCGAGCCACTCGGGCAGTTCGTTCCGGTCCAATTCAACCAAGCGACAGCCCAGTAAAGCCCCGGCAACGGCCCGCCCCGAGCGAAGCGAGACTTCGCGTTCCGGCGAAACGGCGCCGCAGAGCACGACAGGCTGTAAAGACAGACTCATAGTAAATCTTTCCATTCGCGCCCGAGGGCCACGATTTCAGGTTGGAGGACGCACCCATGGCGCGCTTGCACGGTGCGACGGACCTCGCGCATCAGGGCGAGAACATCGACCGCCCGCGCGTCCCCGAGGTTGACGATGAAATTAGCGTGGATGGGCGAGACCGTCGCCGCGCCGACGTGCGTACCCTTAAGCCCACTAGCTTCGATAAGCCGCCCGGCCTTATCGTCATCGGGATTACGGAAGACACACCCCGCGCTCGCATCACGTGGCTGGGCGGCCCGGCGCTTCTGGCCCATCTCATCCATCGTCAGGCGAATCGCTTCTGTGGTCGCCGTCCCGCGGGCGCGCAGGACCGCCGACAACACCACGGCCCCATGCAGCTGCGGACAATCGCGATACAAGGCGTCAAAGCAATCGCGCCGGGCCGCCCGGACGACCCCACGGGGCGAGAGCCATTCGACCGACTCGACGACATCAAAGATCCAGCCACCCATGGCGCCAGCGTTCATACGCAAGGAACCCCCGATGGTCCCCGGAATACCTTCCATAAATTCGAAGCCGGTGAGGCCAGCCTTGGCGGCGAAGCCGCAGAGTTCCTTCAGCTTGGCGCCACCACCGACGCGGAGACGTCCGTCGCCAAGGTCAGTCACCTGCCCCCAGGTCTCGGCGGGGAGATGCAGAATCAAGCCGTCGTAGCCATCGTCGGGAACCAATAAATTGGAACCGCGGCCCAAGACAAAATAAGGCAAACCGAGACGCCCAGCAGCCCGCAGTAGTACGACGACGTCATCGACGGTGGCGGGCTCCGCATACCAGCGCGCGGCACCGCCGACGCCGAGGGTCGTCCGACGCGCCAAGGGTTCACCCGCCCGCACAATGCAAGCGGTCGAAACCTTGCCGGCCACGAGTTCGCCGAGGTCTTCGGTTAAGGTAGGTAAACCTTCCGCACGGATTACCTTCGCAAACTGCTCCGCGTCGCGCTCGATGTCCCCGGCGCCGACGAAGGCGACAACCGTATCAGCCCCCGCGGACAGGCCCGACAAGAGCGCTGGTAAACTCGCCCGATCTTCGACCAAACGAAGGGAGGAGCCCGCGACGACCGCATCGGAACGACCCCCTTCGACGGCGGCTTCGCCCGCAGCGTAGACTGGCAGTACGATGGCGTGGTCCGCGACCTGTAAGGCTTGGCGAAACTCCGTCGCGTATTGGCGCGTGCGCGTATGGCGATGAGGCTGGAAGACCACAATCAGGCGGCCGGCATGGGTGTCGCGAATCCAATGCAACAGCGCGGCAATCTCCGTCGGATGATGGGCGTAGTCGGCCAGCACGCGGAGTCCACTGCGCTCAAACAAGACATCCTGCCGGCGACGGATACCGCTCCAGCGCGCTAAAGGCGCCGCCACGAGTCCACCGGTGACGAGGTGCGATACGGCCAAGGCCATCGTCGCATTCGCCCGGTTAAAAGCACCAGCGACAGGCAAAGTCACTTCGACGTTGGGGAAGCGACCGCCGAGGCTCAGCCGCGAACTCGCGTGGTCGCCGGACAAGAAGGACGCGGCGTAGTCGCCATTGCTCCCAACACGGAGCACCTGCGCCTGCAGACCTTGCGTCAGGCGCTCCAAGCGTTCGTTGCCGGCAGGAATAACTACCGCAGTCCGCGTGCGCTCAAACAAGGCACGGAATACGCCTTCCAGCGCGGCTTCGTCGCGATAATAATCGGGATGGTCCCAGTCGAGGTTCACGGCGACGGTGACGTCGGGCGAAAAAGCCCCTATCGTGCCATCGCTTTCGTCGACTTCGGCGACCACCCAAGGCGAAGCGGCGGAAGCGCGCGCCGGCGGGAAATCCGGGTCGCGAAAAAGCCCGCCCAACACGTAACCGAAATCCGCGCCGGCGGAAGCTAACGCCGCGACCAGCATACCGCAGGTCGTGGTCTTACCATGGCTACCGCACACGGCGACGAATCGACGACCCGCAACGCTCTCCGCGAGTAACTCACCGCGTCGCAGGACGCGGGCGGCCTGCTGCGAGGCCAAATCAAGCGCTGGATGGCCTGGCTTGACGGCGCTCGAACGACCCACGACGACCGGCGTCCGGCCCGCAGCCCAAGGATCGCGCAACAACGGGATTTCGGCCGTCGCTAGATGGGCTTCCATGGGACTGCCCGTGGCATCATCCCAGCCCGAGACATCGCACCCCGCCCCTTTCAAGTAGATGGCCAAGGGACCTACGCCCATGCCGCAAGCCCCGAGCATCCAAGCCGAAGCTGGTACGCTCATGCGACCGGGGCGCGCGGGTCACGCGCGAGCTGGACGGTTTCTTGAAAAAGTTCGTCCCAGCGGTTGGCGGCATCGGCGAGGGCCAAGGTATCGCGCATTTCGGCCAGAGCCGAGTTATTGGAGAGACGGTCGTAAATCAAGGCCGTGGCGTCTAAGAGATCTCCTTCCGGCACCAGCAGCGCGGCCCCAGTCTCGACAAAATATTGAGCGTTGGCCGTTTGATGGTCGTCGGCCGCGAAAGGGAATGGCACCAAGATCGCCGGCGTCCGGCAAGCCGCCAATTCCGCCAAAGTACCCGCGCCCGCCCGCGTTATCGCTAAATCACAGGCCGAATAGGCGAGACCCATCTGGTTGCAAAACGGCAAGAAGCGGACGACCGAACTTCCCGCGCGCACTTCCCCACCCCGCCCCCCGGGGCCAGTCAAACAAAGCACATGCAGTCCCC
>CAMDWM010000056.1:0-9823 GCA_945878755.1 Akkermansia muciniphila | reverse complement strand
CTCTTTACCGCGTACTTCTCCAAGCCAATTGCCGCGGTGCGTTCCCTCGCCGATGCCTCGCTCTGGATGTATATTGCGCACCTCCCGCTCGTCATCGCCCTCCAGCTCTGGATGGTTAATTGGCCGCTCTGGCCCATCGTCAAATGCGGACTCGTCTGTTCGCTCACCTTCGGCTCACTACTCCTGATTAATCACTTCCTCATCCGGCGCACCTGGGTCGGGTTGTTGTTGAATGGGAAGAAAGGGTAAGGGCTGAAAAGGGGGACCGGGGACCGGAATAAAGGTAGGGTCGGCACGCAGTGGTAATGAAAAGGGGGGCCGGAGACCGGAACGATGGTAAGGTCGGCACTGCGTGCCGACCTAGTCTGTATCGCCCCGCGGTCGCAAAGCGACCGCCCTAGGTCAGCACGCAGTGCCGTCTCCACCTTTCCGGTCCCCGGTCCCCCTTTTTAGTTTAAAACTTTTGCACAGGCCTTCGGCCGGTTTGCACGTTTGCACTTCAAGGACCGCATATAGTGCGGTCCCTACCCCCTACCCGCTTACTTCCCCAACGTCCAGAGGAGGCCGCCGTTGACGTGCTGAATGAACTCCGGCTCGGCGAAAGATTCCTTAGTGTGACCGCCCGCGGTGTAGAACATTCGGCCCTTGCCGACGGGCTTGCACCAAGCGATCGGGTGACGCTCACCGTTCTTGCCACCTTTGTAGGTGGACTCGTCTAAGAGAATCAGAACGACGTTATCAGGCTGCAGGTCGCGGAAGTTATACCACTCATCCTTACGCTTCCACTCCGCGGGGAGATGGACGGTAGATGGATGGTCCTTTACGATGGGGCGCAAGGTGGCTGGCTGGATCTGCGGATGGCCCGCGAAATACCCACCGATCATCTTACCGAACCAAGGCCACTTATACTCGGTGTCGCTGGCCGCATGGATGCCGACGAACGAACCGCCGTTCTCCATCCACTTCTGGAAAGCCTCACGGGCCACGTCGCCTTGCTTGGCGGCAGCGGCCTTTTGCTCCGGCGTCGCGGTCTTGGCCAAGAGGGGAGTCATCACATCACCCGTTGTGCTCATGAAGGCCACCGAACGGTAGCGGGCCAAGTTCTCGGCCGTGAAGACCGCGGGGTCTTCAGAGATATCGACCTCCAAGCCAGCGGCCTTGTATTGAGCGGCGAGCATCTTGTTACCCAGAGGGATGGAGTCTCCGTGACGGAAGCCCGCCGTGCGGGAATAGACCAGGGCGCGAGTCGGCTCAGCGGCCGAAGCGACGAGTGAGGCAAAAAGCAGGGCGAGCAAAGAACGCATGGGGGCGAGTGGGGATGGGGGGTGGGGGAAGCGGATAGGGGTATGAGGATAGGGGATAGGGCATGGCACAAAACAGTGCAACGGTGCAAATCGGCCGATGGCCGTTGCAAAGGGTAAGAAAAAATGAAGGGGGACCGGGGAACGGACTGATGGTAGGGTCGGCACTGCGTGCCGACCTAGGGCGGCCGCTTTACGGCCGCGGGTAGGGGCAAGGCTTTGCCTTGCCCTCCTAGCGTGGAGGGCGCGGTAAACCACGCCCCTACCTTTAGATGCAGCTAGGTCAGCACGCAGTGCTGACCCTACCTGTTAATGGCTGCGGCCTGTGGCCGCCGCACAGCCCCTTGCCCCCAACAAACCTTTCCACATTTGCACCTTTCCACCTTTGCACTGCCTCTCGTCCCCCTACCCCCTGTCCTCATCTTGCTCTTCCCTCCTTCTACTTTTCGTCTTCAATCCCGTCACCCCATTAGGCCTCCCCGCCTACCCCTACCCCCTTTCCCCTTCCCCCTACCCCCTATCCCCTACCCTTCATGCCTACCCCTCGTCTTGATCGCCGCACGTTCCTGCGTAACTCAACCATCGCCGGCTTCGCCCTCGGCTTCCCCTCCATCATCCCAGCGTCCGCCCTCGGCAAGGACGGCACCGTCGCTCCATCCAATCGTCTGCAGCTGGCCGGCATCGGCCTGAAAAGCCAAGGCGCCAGCGACATGCGCAGCCTGATGTCGAAGAAAGGCGTCCAAGTCATCGCCGTCTGCGACATCGATAAGCGCGTACTGAAATCTTCTTCCGACGCTGTCGTGAAGGCCGGCCAAGCCGCCCCGAAGCAGTATCAAGATTTCCGCGAACTCCTCGCGAAGGAAAAGCCTGACGCCGCGGTCCTGGGCCTACCCGACCACTGGCATGGCGTGATGAGCTGCGCGTTCCTCCGGGCGGGGATTGACGTCTACGGCGAGAAGCCGCTCGCACAGACCTGGGCCGAAGGCCAAGCCATCGTCGACAGCGTGAAGGCCAACGGCCGCGTCTGGCAGACCGGTATGTGGCAGCGCTCCACAGGTAATTTCCGCCGCGCCGTCGAAATCATCCGCAACGGCGAACTCGGTAAAATCCTGCGCGTCGAAGCTGGCACCACGACGAACAACCATAAAATCCCCGACGCCCCTAAGCCGGGCGAAAAGCCGCCCGTCGAAGTCGATTACGACCTCTGGGTCGGCCCGTCCGCCTGGATGGAATACGACCCACGCGTCTTCCACTTCCACTGGCGCTGGCACACTAATTTCGGCGGCGGCATGGTGCTCGATTGGGTCTGCCACCACGGCGATATCGCCGCTTGGGCCATCGGCAAGGACGCCGAATTCCCCGTCGCCGTCGAAGGCACGGGCGAACTGCGCGAAGCCCCGTGGAATACGCACCGCACCTACGACTACACGCTGACCTACGCCGACGGTGTGCAGCTGAACGTGAACAGTAAGTTCGAAGGTGTGAAATTCACCGGCGAGAAGGGTTCGCTCTTCATCCGCCGCGGCGGCCAGGAATCCAGCATCAAGGGCCTCTGGGAAAAGGACCTCGGGCCAGACGCTTGGCGCTGCCCCGGCACGACGGACCACTACCAAGAATTCGTCGATTGCTGCCAATCTCGCCGCAAGCCGATCTCGCACGCCCTCGCGGCGCACCACGCCACGGCCATCGGCCACTTCGGTAACGCCGCCATCTTCACGGGCCGTAAGCTCAAGTTCGATGCCGCCACCCGTAAGTTCAACGACGCCACCGCCACGGGCATGCTCTCGCGCGAGCTGCGCAAGCCTTGGTCGCTGGAGAAGCTTTGAGCCGACGCACCCTCATCATCCTTATCGGAGCCCTCGTCTTAGCGATCGGGGCTTGGGTGCTTTCATTCCGGCACCTGGATAAGAAGTGGCAGACCAAGCCGCCACCCCCGACGAAACGGGTCGCCGCCCGCTCAGCGCAGCCGCTCAACCTGCAGGCCGTGACGGCTAGCGGCAAGACCGTGGCCGAAGTGTGGGCGGAGTTTCTGAAGAACGGCGCGCCCAAGTTGACGCCGACGCAGATCAACGACTACGTCGATTCCTGCGGACGCGATGCTCAAAGCCTCATCGTGGCTGCGCGCCTCTCCGGTGACTTAGAGTTCCTCCAAGAGGCCGCCCTCGCCTATCCCGAGAATCCTCTCGTGCAGTTAGAAGTCGCGCTCAGCCCGAGCGCCACGCCTGAAGAACGCCGCGCCGCCCTCGAAGCCTTCAAAGCCGTCAGCCCCGACAACGCCCTGGGCGATTACTTGAGCGCGCACCTGTCTTTCAGCGAAGGCAAGTATGGCGAAGCCGCCAACGGGCTCCTCGCCTCGCTCGACCACGGTACGCTGGCGGACTTTTCCGAGCAGATCATGGCGGGCACCGAACAGGCCTACCTCAGCGCCGGCCAAGACCCGCTGAGCGCCCAGCTCGCCGCGATGGCAGGCCTGACGCGTCCGACGCTCGGACCTATGCGTGAGGTCTCGCGGCACCTCGACAGTTTGAAGGACGAGTTCATCAAAGCCGAAGATTACGACGCCGCACACCCCACGGTGCTCGTCGGACTCGACCTCGGCCAGAAGATGCAAAGCCAAGCGCCCTACCTCATCGATCAACTCGTGGGGATGTCGATTGAAAGCTCGTTCCTCAAGCAACTCGACCCACTCACCGCCACGGGTGGAAATGGCCAGACCGCGGGCGAACGGCTGGCCGAACTCGAAGCCAAGAATGCGGATATTAAAGCCACGACGTCCGCCTTTAGCGAAAGCTCACTGAAGATGGACGCCGCCGCCTCCCAGGAATACTTCAAACGCGTCCGCCGGGACGGCGAACTCAGCGCCATGAAGTGGGTGTTGGCGAGGTAGATAGCTTTGGGGGATGGGGGTTAGGGGATAGGGGATGCGATGGGGGATGGGGGGCTCCTAGGGCGGTTCCACCCCAAAACATAAAGACCGCCCGGGTGGGCGGTCTGTTCTGATTGCTTCCTGCGTGCTAGGTCGCTTAATGAGCCACCTACGGGGAAGAAGTGTTACGGTAGCACAGCGGTCTCCAAATCCGCGGGCGTGGGTTCGACTCCCTCCTTCCCTGCCAATTTCGTCGGGCGTTTAGTAACGATAATTATCCGGCTTGAAGGGGCCATTCGCCTGCACGCCGATATAAGAGGCCTGCTCCTTCGAGAGCTTGGTCAACTTAGCGCCGAGCTTACCGAGGTGTAGACGAGCGACTTCTTCGTCGAGGTGCTTGGGCAGAACCACGACGCCAGGCTTGGCCGTGGCGCGCGTTTCCCAGAGGTGCAGCTGAGCGAGGACCTGATTGGTGAACGACGTCGACATCACGTAGCTCGGGTGACCGGTGGCGCAACCGAGATTCACGAGGCGGCCTTCGGCGAGCATGTAGATCTGGCGACCATCCTTGAAGGTATAGCGGTCAACCATCGGCTTGATGGTGTCCTTCTTCGCGCCCTTGAAGGCGTTGAGGCGGGTCACCTGGATTTCATTATCGAAGTGGCCGATGTTACAGACGATGGCCTGGTCCTTCATCTTGGTCAGGTGCTCGAGGGTGATGATGTCCTTATTACCCGTCGCCGTGACGTAGATATCGGCCGTCCCGAGGGTGTCCTCGACAGTGACGACGCGGTAGCCTTCCATCGCGGCTTGCAACGCACAGATGGGGTCGATTTCGGCAATCTGGACGGTGGCACCGAGGCCACGGAGGGAGAGGGCCGAACCCTTGCCGACGTCGCCATAGCCCATAACGAGGGCCACCTTGCCCGCAATCATGACGTCGGTCGCGCGCTTGATGCCATCGACGAGCGATTCGCGGCAACCATAGAGGTTATCGAACTTCGACTTCGTGGCAGTGTCGTTGACGTTGATGGTCGGGACGAGCAAGGAACCTTCTTCAAGCATGCGGTAAAGACGCTTCACGCCGGTGGTGGTCTCTTCCGAGACGCCCTTCCAGCTCTTCACGACCTTATGCCAGTGGCCCGGCTTCTCTTTGGCGACCTTCTTGAGGAGGTTCTTGATGATCTGCTCCTCCTCGGACTCGGACTTCGTGTTGACCCACTTGGAGCCGTTCTCGAGTTCGTAGCCCTTGTGGATAAGGAGCGTGGCGTCGCCACCGTCGTCAACGATGAGCTCAGGGCCGTCGCCGTTGGGCCAGGTGAGCGCGCGCATGGTGCACTCCCAGTATTCTTCCAGCGTCTCACCCTTCCAGGCGAAGACCGGCACGCCGGCCTTGGCAATCGCCGCCGCCGCATGGTCCTGCGTGGAGAAGATATTGCAAGAGGCCCAGCGCACATCGGCGCCGAGATCGGCAAGCGTCTCGATGAGCACAGCCGTCTGGATGGTCATGTGCAAGGAGCCGGCGATGCGGACGCCCTTGAGCGGCTGCTTCTTGCCGTACTTAGCGCGCAGGGCCATGAGGCCGGGCATTTCGTGCTCGGCGACTTGGAGTTCCTTGCGACCCCATTCAGCGAGGCTGAGGTCGGCAACTTTGAAATCGGCGCCCTTTTTGGACGCGCGGGCATTGGGGGAGTACATGGGGTTAGGGATTAGAAATTAGGCGTGGAGAGCTTTGAGGAAAGCGGGGAGCTTCGTGGTCGTTTCCCAGGGCAAGCCCTGCTTGCCGAAGTGGCCGTAGTGGGTCGAGGCGCGGTAGATCGGACGACGGAGATCGAGCTGACGGATAATCTCGGCCGGGTTGAAGCGGAAGACCTTCTGCACGGCGGCGAGAATTTGGGCGTCAGCCAACGTCCCCGTGCCGAAAGTGTCGAGGTGCAGGCTGGTCGGCTCCGGGTGGCCAATGGCGTAGGCGAACTGGAGTTCGCAGCGTTCAGCGGCACCCGCGGCGACAATGTGCTTAGCGACCCAGCGGGCCATGTAGGCCGCCGAACGGTCGACCTTGGTCGGGTCCTTGCCCGAGAAAGCGCCGCCACCGTGACGGCCCATGCCGCCGTAGGAGTCGACGATGATCTTACGACCTGTCAGGCCGCAATCGCCCTGGGGTCCACCCACCACGAAACGACCCGTGGGGTTGATGAGGTATTCGGTCTTCTTACCGACGAGGGCCTTCGGGAGAACTTTCTGAATGACCTGCTCGATGCAGAACTTTTCAATCTGGCGGTGCGACACGTCGGCCGTGTGCTGCGTCGAAATAACGACGTTCTCAATCGCGACGGGGCGACCATCTTCGTAGCGGACGGCGACCTGCGACTTGCAATCGGGGCGAAGCCACTCGGTGCCCTTGGCGCCGGACTTACGCAGGCGGGCGAGCTCGCGATTGAGGCGGTGGGCGAACATGACCGGCGCGGGCATGAGCTCAGGCGTCTCGGTCGTCGCGTAGCCAAACATGATACCTTGGTCGCCCGCACCCATCTGGGCGTGCTTCTTACCTTCAGCCTTACGCGCATCAACGCCTTGGGCGATATCGGGCGACTGCTTCGTGAGCAGGTTGGTGAAGAAAATCTTATCGGCGTGGAAGACGTCGTCGTTGTTCACGTAGCCAATCTCGCGGATGGCGGCGCGGACCACTTCCTCGAAGTTGACCTTGGCCTTGGTGGTGAGTTCGCCGGCGATGACCACATGGTCACTCTTTACCAAGGTCTCGCAAGCGACGCGGGAGAAACGGTCCTGCGCGAAGCAAGCGTCGAGGACGGAGTCGGAGATCGAGTCAGCCACCTTATCGGGGTGACCCTCACCGACGGATTCGGAGGAGAAGGTGAAGGAAGCAGCGCGTGCCATAAGGTCAGGGAAACAAAAGGAGAATCGGCCTGAAGGCAAGTGAGCATCTAAATATCCTGATAGGAAGATACGTCATAGGCTGCCCGCTGGGCAGCCTAGGGGATAGGGAAAGTAGGGGTTGGGGGATAGGGTTTGGGGGTTGGGAAAACAAAAGGGCCAACATCCGAATCCATCATCCCCAATGCTCTCTTTGGCATCCCCTATCCCCGATCCCCCACCCCCTAACCCCAATCCGCCGCTCCCCTATCCCCCATCCCCGATTCATACGCTAGGGCAGCACGCGGTGCTGCCCATCCCCCTTAAAACAAAAAGGGCGCCCGCAGGCGCCCTTGATGAGACCTGGGAGGCCCGCTTAACCGCCGATCGCCTTGAGGGAGGCGAGGTAGTCGATCATGGCGCTAAACTCTTCAGCGTTGAGACCCGCGGCGAGGCCTTCCGGCATCATCGACTTGGTGTCACGACGTTCGTTGCGGATATCGGCGCGCTTCAGCTTGGTCACCTGACCAGCAATATTGCGGAGCGTGATAACGCCATCGGCTTCACCGGTGACGAAGCCCATCTGCTGCGAGTCATCCTTCATCTGGTAGACAATCGTCTGGAAGCCTTGGGCGACGACCTTGTGCGGCTGCAACACGGACTCCACGAGGTACTCGCGGGAGAACTTGGCGCCCGCGGAGCCGAGGTACGGACCCTTCTGCTCGGCCGCGAGGTCGATGGAGTGACAAGCCACGCAACCCTGTTGGGTGTAGAGCTTCTGGCCGAGCTTGAGGTTGCCCTTCCCCTTCAGGCCCGCGGCGGTCGCGTCGGCGAGAGAGAGTTCCGCGAGGCGCTTGCCCTTATGCTGGGCGGCAGTCTTGCCAGCTTCGCGAGCGGCCTTGGCAGCGTTGATGAGGATCGTGTTGTCACCGCCGATGGCAGCGTCGATGGCCTTATCAAAACCGTTCAAGCCCAAGTCGGAGATCGCCAGGAAGAAGCCGATGTCGCGCGGGTTCTTGTCAATCTCCGCCTGCACGGCTTTCTTCTGGGCTTCCTTAGTCAACGGGCTGCTCAACACCGTAAGGAGGGAGCGCCAGAGGATACGGGAGTTGGCGTCTTCGGCCTTATTGGCCAGGGAACGCAGTTGCTTCACTTCGTTGCCACGCTGGCCATCGTTGACGAAGTCGTTGATCGCCTGCTCGACGCCGGCGGGGGCGCCCTTTTCCTTCAACCAACCGGCGAGCACCTGCACGCGCGGAGCGATGGCCTCGTTCCCTTCGAGCTTGGAGAGCGCCTTATAGCAATCAAAGCGCTCATTCCAGGGACGCTTGGCGGACAGCGCGGCATCGGTGAGGAGAGCGATGTCGGCCGGACGTAACGTCTGCGTAGCCATGGCGAGGCGAATCGGGTCTAGGCCTTCGAGTTTAAGCGAAGTCACGGCGATGCGGTTCTTCGCGAGCACTTCGAGGACGGCCATGCGGAGGTTGGCGGGGAGCTTGGCGTAAGCGGCTTCGATGGCGTCCTTGATGCGCGGGGTGGCTTCCCATTCGGCTGGGATGAAGTAAGGGCCACGGTCATCCGGACGGGTGCTCCACCAATCCTTATAGTTCCAAGGCTTCTCAACGTGGTAGAGGCGAGCAAGGGCACCGATGGCGCCAGCACGGAGGGCAGCATCACCCGTCGTGCTGAGGGCGATGAGGCCGTCCACCGAGTCATTGGTGTGGATCAGCTGCAGAGAGCGGAAGGCAATATAACGCTTCGCTGGATCCTTGGCCGCTTCGATGATGGGCTTAGCATGGCCGAGATGACCGAGGGCGGCGATGGCCGTATGTGGGAGGCGGTAGTGCGCGCCTTCCTCGACCTTGGATTCGTCGACCGGCCAGGTGGAGGCGGCGTCGACGATGGCACCCGCAGCATCCTTGGCACCGAGGCGCTGGAGGCCGACTAGGGCCTGCAGACGGACGCGTGGGTTGGCATCCTTGAGGCCATCGAGGAACGGCTGAACGGGGACGCCCGCGATTTCGGAAGTACGGTCAGCGAGGGCGCGGAGGGCGAACTCGCGGACAGCGTCATCCTTGGTGAGGCCAACCAGGCCAGGGGTCGCGTCCTTCCCCAGCATCTGCTTGTAGGTGAAGATCGCGGCGACGCGGTGATAGAGGTGTGCCTTGCTGGCGGCAGCCAGAGCGAGGACGGCGGGGGCTTGGTCGCTCTTCTTAATATCAATGAGACGACGCGAGGCTTCGAGGCGCTGCACGGCGCTATCAGAGGCGAGCAACTTAACGAGCTCCGCATCCGAGACCTTGTTCACGTCCACATACTTGTTCGGGGTCACGCCGTTGGCGACGACCTGCTGGATCATGCCCTGCTGCTTGCCCTTACCGAGGTAGCTGAAGCCACCCGCGCGCCAGTCGGCGATGTAGAGACGAGAGCTGCCGTCGACGTCGATATCCGTCGCATTCTTAACCTTATGGAAAGTCTGCTGCTGGGTGATGAACGTCGCTTCGAACTGCTTGATCGGGTGATTGTGAATCGTGCCCGTGGTCCAATCGCAGGTGAAGAGCGTTTCGCCCCAACCCTTGGGGAAGCCGGGCTCGCTGAGGTAAAGACCGCCCGTGCCCGAACCGCCACCGTAGTCCGCCAACGGGCGGGCCGTTTCGTCATCGAAATTCTTGTACAGACGAGGGTAGCCAGCGTTAGCGAGGGCCGTGAAGTGGTGGAAGCGCGTGTTCCAACCCTTACCGTCGTTGGTGTTGTCGCGGGAGAAGAGGTCGAGCGTCGGGGA
>CAMDWM010000055.1:0-10223 GCA_945878755.1 Akkermansia muciniphila | reverse complement strand
TGCGCCGCCAGGAACTCAAAGCCAGCGGCCGCAATTCGCACGTCCTGCAGTTCCCGTTGAAGAAGCTCGCGGCCTCGGTGCGCTAAGCGTCGACGTCCACGTCATCCGTCGAAACCGGGCGCGGCGGAGCGAGGAAAAACGCGCGCTGCTTTTCAGTGGGCACCAGGCCGACCTTCTCCATGACGAGCAGGAAGTCTTCCCAGACCGTGCGCTTCGCTGTCAGGCTGCTATTGTGGAGCAGGTAATTGGGATGGAACGTCGGCAACAGCGGACGGCCTTCGAACTCATGCCAGTGGCCGCGTTCCTGCGTGATGGTTCGCTTGGCTTGAATTAAAGCTTCGAAGGCCTGCGCTCCCAGCGCAACAATGACCTGGGGTTGAATCGCTTCAATCTGCGCGCGAACGTAAGGCAGGTTGAAGGCCACCTCGGAAGCGTTCGGCGGACGCTTTCCATAAGCGGTCGGGGGTTCGGGCCGCCAGCCCATGAGGCTCGTGACGTAGATGTCCTTTTCGGAAAGGCTGGCGACGGCGACAATCTTGCGAAGCAATTCACCGGCGGGACCGACGAACGCTCGACCCGCTTTGACTTCTTCGAGGGTGGGGGCTTCACCGACAAAGAGGATCTTGGCCTCGGCCGAGCCATGCCCGAGCACGGGCTTCTGCGGAGCCTTGAGGTGCTCCAGCGTCACGGGACACTGGGAAATCTGCTGATGGACCCACGCGAGGCGCTCGGCCTTGGTGCCTGCGGGCAAGGTGAGTGCACGCGGGGCGGGCAAGGGATGGAGCTCGGGGGTATGAACCGTGACCTTGGGCACTGGAGACGTGACCACGATCGGCCGTGGGGTGGCGGCAGGCGGCCGAGCGGTGGCCGCCGGGACCACCGCCTGGGCCGACGTCGTCGCCCGGGCTGCGGCCGGAGACGCGGTGCCCGCCATGACCTTCAAGGCCAGCAAGGATTCGTCGGAGACGCTGACGCGGCGAACCCCCGCCGCCTTTTGGCGGTGCAGCTCGGCGAGCAGCGCATCGATGGCTTCTACAGGGTCAATCACGACAACGTGAGGCATTGTCGGGTTGGAGCGAGGGTCAATTCTTTCCCCGAACGTGCCCTCCGACCCAAATTATTCACATTGTTTCCGTTTTTTATTCCCATCCCTGTAGCCGCGACGGGCCGGCAGGCGGCATTACTTTCATAAATATATAAAGAACAATGCTTTATATAAATTATAAAAACTAAAAATCGCCTGAGCCCGCGCCGCTTTTCACCCACTGGCCGACCGATCACCCACCCAAAAGAGATAAAACACCCCATAATTCCCCTTGGCGATACCCCCAAGTAATCAGCCCTATTGTGAATAAACTTGCAGGCGGCCAGCAATACTGTGTTTCTGTGGGTCAGGTCCGCTCTGAATATAACCAAACCAAGAGCGAAACCCCGCAAGAATCCGGTGAGTTGACGGTCGTTAAGACGGCAAATCGAAATCCGAAGGTCGGAAACGGGCAATGCGGTGCAGGTAAAACACAGAAAATAAAAGATATGGAAAACAAACTGTTCGTAGGCAACCTTCCTTGGGCTGCTACCGAATCCGACATCCGCGCACACTTCTCCCAAGGCGGAGAAGTCGTATCCGTGGAAGTAATGATGGATAAGTTCACGGGTCGTCCTCGTGGCTTCGCCTTCGTAACCATGGCCAGCGCTCAAGCTGCTCAGGATGCGATCGCCAAGACCGAGAACATCGACTTCATGGGTCGTCCCCTGAAGGTGAACGTTGCTCGTCCTCGTGAAGAACGCCCCTCCTTTGGTGGCGACCGTCCCCGCTCCGGCGGCTTCGGTGGCGGCGGCGGCGGCGGCTCTCGCGGCGGCTTCGGCGGCGGCGGTGGCGGCGGCTCTCGCGGCGGCTTCGGCGGCGGCGGAGATCGTCCTCGCTCCGGCGGCTTCGGCGGCGGCGATCGTCGTGGCGGCTTCGGCGGCGGCGGAGATCGTGGCGGCTACTAATCCCTTCGGATTATAACCAACTCATTCGGGGCGCTCATTCGGGCGCCCCTTTTTTTTGGCCTAGTGGCCCACCCTTGCCACTTGTGCGAAGGGCGAACGAAACCAGTATAGATAAACCCCCGCATGCGCCGCGCCCTGCTCTTCTCGGTTTCGTTTTCGCTCCTCGCCGTGCTGGCGTGGTGGGCGCTGACGCCGTCCCCCCGCGCCCTGCACTTCGCGCAAGCCCACGAATTGTATGGCTTTGTCGACACGCGCGCCACCTCCGGCCTGGATACCGTTGAATCCGTCCTGACCCTACTGACGCAGCTAGCTCCGGCGACGCACCGCGCCACAGCCAAGCAGCAAGTGAAGTCACCAGCACCGGCCCGGGAGATTCGTGTAGGCATCGGCTTTAAGCCGCCCGCTTGGGCTTGGCTCGATGGCCCGGCCACGCCCGCCGAAAGCGTCGTCCAAGCCGTCCCTTCACTGTCCTTGCAGCAGTTGTCTGCGTTACCGAATGGCTACCTGCTGCTGCGGAGCGAAAGCCCGGCCATCGTCGCCGCTGACCCGCGGCTGCGCCGCTGGCTCGGCGTGGCCATGAGTGAAACCCTCAGCCAGGCCAAGGCCTTGACGATTACCGTCGGCGAAGAGTCCACCCCGGCGCGAGCCCAGATCGGACTTTGCCTAGAATTTTCCGATGCGGAAACCGCCGTCGCCGCGATCAAACGCATCGCCGCGCCGACCACCAATAATGTGCTGACGTTCAAGGTCAGCCCGCAAGCGGAGCAGGTCGCGAAGACGCATAAGCTCGTCGTCGTCCGCTTCGAGGTCGATGCGCTGTACCTTCGGCTCGCCGCGCAGCCGCGCTGAGTTAAGCCTTTTCCAACGAACCGTCCGCGTTGAGGCGGCGGTAGTAACAACCCGTACGGGCCTTGCCGTTTTCCTTGGTATGGCAGGCACCTTGGCCGGCCGGCCGGACCTTATACAGAATCGAATTCTGCTCACAGTTCACGCGAACCTCCAGGAGCTCCAAGAAGTCCCCCGAGGTCAGGCCTTTGATCCAGAGTTCATTGCGGGAGGTGCTCCAGAAGGTGGCCTTCTTTTCCTTCAGGGCGGTCTGGAGGGCCAGCTCGTTGACGTAGCCCAAGATGAGCACTTCGCCGGTCAGGGCGTCCTGCGCCACGGCGGGGATGACATCGGCCGCCCCGGAAGCGATTTTACGCAGTTTTTGGAAGTCCAAGCGAAGGACTGAGCCTTCTTCTAGTTCTATATCAGACATAGCACTATCTGGCACGGACGCCCCCCTGCATTCAAGGCTGGAAAGAGAGGCCTATTCTGCCTTACGGATACGGACCATGTCGCTCAATAATTTCGCCGACCTTTCCCGCGCCGCCACCGAAGCCCGTGGCCTTGCCATGGATGCCGTGGCCGCTTGCCACTCCGGCCACCTCGGCCTGCCACTCGGTGCCGCCGAAATCGGTGCTGTCCTCTACGGCAACTTCCTCCGCCATGACCCCGCGGCCCCGCAGTGGATCAACCGCGACCGGTTCGTGCTCTCCGCCGGCCATGGTTCGATGTTCGTCTACAGCTGGGTCCACTTGGCTGGCTTCGACCTCCCACTCCAGGAAGTGAAGAACTTCCGCAAGCTGCACTCCAAGACCCCGGGTCACCCTGAGTTCGGTGAAACGGTCGGCGTTGAAGCCACCACCGGCCCGCTCGGCCAAGGCACCGGCAACATCGTGGGCATGGCTGTGGCCGCCAAGATGGCAGCTGCGCATTTCAATACCGCTGAACATAAAATCTTCGACCACATCGTCGTCGGCCTCGCCGGCGATGGTTGTCTCCAGGAAGGCATCTCTCAGGAAGCCGCTTCCTTCGCTGGCCGCTTCGGCTTGGACAACCTCATCATGCTCTACGACTCCAATGACGTCACCCTCGACGCCATGGCTTCGAAGACGCAGAACGAGGACACCGCGAAGCGTTACCAAGCCGCTAACTGGGAAGTCTTCACGGTCCCACAGGGCAACGAGCTCGCCCCGATTGCCCAAGCCCTCGACCAGGCGCGCGCCAGCAAGAACGGCCAGCCGAAACTGATCATCTGCAAAACGGTCATCGGTAAGGGCATCGCAGAAGTCCAAGGTACCGCCAAGGGCCACGGCGAAGCGGGCGTGAAGTTCGTTGATGCCTCGCGCAAGGCCCTCGGCTTGCCGGAAGAGAAATTCTACGTCTCCCCCGAGACCCGTGCTTTCTTCGCCGCCCGGATGGCTCAGCAGGCCGCCGCGCACGCCGCTTGGTCGCAGACCTTCGCCGCTTGGTCTAAGGCCAACCCCGAGAAGGCCGCCCTCCTCGCCAAGGCTCAAAAGGGCGACCACGGCGACGTGCAGTCCCTCCTCACGGCGATTCCTGAGTTCGGTAAGAACGCCCTCGCGACCCGCGTCTCGGGCGAAACCTGTATCAACGCCGTCGCCAAGGCTTCGCCGCTCGTGCTGTCGGGTTCGGCCGACCTACACGGCTCGACCAAGAACTACATCAAGGACGTCGGTGACTTCGACATTGCGACGCCGGGTGGCCGCAACCTCTACTTCGGTATCCGTGAGCACGTGATGGGCGCGATCCTTAACGGCATGGCCTACCACGGCATCTTCAAGGGCTCTGGCGCGACGTTCCTGACGTTCTCCGATTACCTCCGTCCGTCGATCCGCGTGGCGGCCCTCGCTAAGCTCCAGGCATTTTACATCTTCACGCACGACTCCGTTGGCGTCGGCGAAGACGGCCCGACCCACCAGCCCGTGGAAACGGTCAGCGCCCTACGTTGTATTCCGAACCTCGACGTAGTCCGCCCAGGCGACGCCGAGGAAACCGCCGCAGCTTTCGCTCATGCGGTGGCCCGCAAGGACGGCCCCGTGGCCCTCATCCTCTCCCGCCAGAATGTCCCGTCCCTCGACGCCGTCCCGGTTGCCACGCGCCGCCAAGGCACCCTCAAGGGTGCTTATATTCTACGCCAGGAAACCGCTCCTCTCACGCACATCATCATCGGAACCGGCAGCGAACTCTCGCTGGCCCTCGCCGCGGGTGAAGAACTCGGCGCCAGCGTTCGCGTCGTCTCGATGCCTTCGATGGAAGTCTTCGCGCGCCAGCCCAAGGCTTACCAGGAAGAAGTCCTGCCAGCCGCCTGCACCAAGCGCGTCAGCATCGAAGCGGGCGTGACCATCTCGTGGGGCCGCTACGTCGGCACCGCCGGCAAGGCGATTGGCACTGACACCTTCGGCCTCTCCGCCCCGGGAGACGTGGTCATGAAGGAACTCGGCATCACGAAGGAAGCCGTCGTGAACGCCGCCAAGGCGCTCTAAGTTCGACTACTGAAGTCCTTCTAACGGGTCGGCCTTCGCGAGAAAGTTGGCCCGCTTTCTTTGTGGGCAAACCCCACGGCACCAAGCCCCGCTACCGCTGACGTCAGGACGTATACTTTGATTTACGCAGGTCAGCCAAAAGGAAAGGCTTAGCCTGCGCCAGCGACTGCGGCCTGCGCCAACCGAGATTCCAGACTTGAACCGTCTCCTGGTCGATCGCCCCAAACTCGAACTCTCTTGGGCCGAATAGCTCAATTTCTTCGAGCATAACTTGAATAGTATAGGGACCATGCGACTTAACCCTATCGTAAGAAATAAAGCAGGTCGGCACATGTCGCATAGATCGCCTAAATTATCAAGCGACCATCTATCTGAAAGAAAAACGTTATGGAGTCTTTAACCTGTAGCGACCTAGGCTGAACACTTCACCTACGAAAAAACCTTCAAGGTACATCCTTCAATAAAGAAAGTGGCAGCTTGAATAAATCACCTTGCTCCGAACCGATGAGTAAGGTCTGTGCATCAAGCCACGCACAGCCTTCGACCTGCCAAGATAGCAACGGCGGCGAAAACGGCGCGACTTTCGCTGGACCCTGGAAGAAAGTTTCGCCGGTTGCCGGTAAGTCGAAGACCCAAGCCATACGATAGGTCAGCACGGCCAAGCGCTTACCGTCAGGCGAGACGGAGGCGTCGGTGACCATGCCCTTAGCGTCAAAACGCGCGACTTTGGTCAGCACGGCTTGCTCGCCGACGGCCGGGAGCTCGGCGCGCCAAAGATCGGTCAGCGTATCCCGCCGATGCTTAGTGAGGAGATAGAGTTTACCGCGGACGACGAAGATGGCCTCGCAGTCATGGGCAATCTCGGGGTCCGGATAGACGGTCTGATCCGGCCAGCTAAAAGTATACTTCTTGAAATCGCTAACTTCCTTCGCTCCGAGGGTGGGCTCCTTAAAAACGTAGAAGGCGAGCTCCTTGCGGCGCGAGAGGTTATTACCGACGTCGCCGAGGATAAGATTACCCTGCCCGTCCGCCGTCAGGGCTTCCCAGTCGGCATTCTTGAGGCCTTTCAGCGTGACGCCTAACCAAGGGCCAGTGGGGCCCATCACGGTCGAGCCATCGGCCCGCACGGGGACTATTTCCGGTTTATTGCCGGAATCAGAAAGGGTCCAAAAAAGGCCGGGGTGTATGGTGCTCGCCCAAAGCGCCGAGCATTCGGGGACTTGCTTGAGATTCAGTTTGGCCGAGGCCTTCAGCTCGACCGCGGGCATGGCCGGGGGCGTGCGCTGCACGATCTCCAGTTCAGCGGCAAAGCCCACCGCCCAAACGGAGAGAAGGATGGCCCAACCTGATCGCATAGGAAAAACTTGACGGGCGGACCGAGTAAAGGCAACCCACGAGCCATGAAGTTTGCAGTCGAAGCCATGAACGGAAGGTTCTAATTAAATCGCATGGCCCGCTCGGCACGCTCACTCTGGACTGCAAAACTGCTAGGCGGAGCCCTGCCCGCTGCGGGTAAATCCAGTAAGGCAAAGACCCGGGCGGCCAGTGAAGCAACCAAGCCAGTGACCCGCGGCATCCGCGCGATTATCTTGGGCATCGACCCTTCCCTACGCGGCACCGGCCTCGCGGTCATCGACACCCGCTCCGAGCCCCCGCGACTGCTCGCCAGCCGAACCGTCAAGCTCGGCCCGAAGTTAGCTGCCTACGAATGCCTCGGCCGCATCGCCGATACCGTCGAAGAACTCGCTAAGGCACATGGGGTCAAAGAAGCTTCCATCGAAGAAACCATCTTTGTACAGAACTTCCGGACCGCCCAAGCCATGGGCGCTTCCCGAGGGGCGGCCTTGAGCGTCCTGGCGCGCTTAGGCGTCCGGGTGTCGGAGTATGCCCCCAAGCGTATCAAAATGGCCGTCACGGGCCACGGAGCCGCCAAGAAAGAACAAGTGGGGCGCATGATTAAGTCGGTGTTCGGACTTCCCGCCGAACTCCCGCTCGACGAATCCGACGCCGCGGCCGCCGCCCTCTGCCACGCCTACACCGGAAAGGCTTAGGCCGAATAAATCGACGGGTAGGATTTCAATAACCGAAGTCCGAGGCCGCGGCTGACCAACTGGATGCTGCCGGATGTCCCGTGCCCACGGACATTGAGCAGCAATAAGGACTCTGGCGCGATTACCACCCCGCGGGCATCGAAAAGCTGCGAGCAGTCCAAGGCGAAGAGACTGGCCAAACTAGCCTGCGCCCGATGCCTCAAGGCACCATAACGAATTAGGGTGAACCGATACTCGCCAAAAGGATAGTAACCGGCAACGCCCATGACACCCAAGGCTTCAGTAACATGCCCGCTCCGAAGGCAGAGCCGAACCCTCGCAGCCCCTGAAACCGCACTCAAATCCAAACACTGCCGCACCTCGACAACGTCGTAACCCACCCCGGCTTGACCCTCGGCTTCCACTAACTCGAAGTTAAGGGCGGAATCATTGCCCAGCACACAGGCCAAGCAGGACTGATACCTCCGACGCTCCAGCGAAACACTCATAAAAGGAGCGTTCCACTCGGAGGAACTCCGAGCGGCCGCACGCCCGACATAAATGTCGCCAGTAATGATCACGCCTGCGCAGAGGGCTTACGGCGCTGACGACGAATCGCGACGACCGCCAAGGAGAGGAAGCCCAGAGCTAAGCCGTAGGTGGAGGGCTCGGGCACCGCCGAGACATACCGCAGTTCAAGGCTATTGTTGGCAGCATTATTGAAGACGGAGAAGTCAGCTGCATTCAGGGCAACGCCACTTTGATCAACGAAACCATTAAGGTCGATGGTGAACAAGTTAGCTACGTTCGAATTCGCACCCAAATTAAGCGTGGCATAATTAATCAGCGTGAAGGATTGCGAAAGCGCCCGGTCAAAAGCCAGGGGTGTTCCCGAGACGCTGTCCGCGGGATTCGCCAAGGTCATCAGATTCAAGGTCACACGGTTCACCGGGTTAAGGCCGGAGAGATCTAAAAACGACGCGACAATCAAGTCATAGCCGACCCCGGCCATCGCACGAGCATCATGCAACTGCCAATCCATGAATGATCCTCCGGCTAAAGTTAAGTTGGCTACGTTCAGCAGGCCGACCGAAGCACCGGCGGCAATCGTGCCGCCAGAGGAAACAGAGGTATTTCCGACATAGCCATTACCACCCAACGTGCCGCCGCTCGCGACGGTCACGGCACCCGTGGTACCGTGAACTAGAAGCGTCCCAGCGCTCACAGTCGTACCGCCAGAATGGCTATTGGTGCCGCTCAGAATTAGGGAGCCAGTACCCGTCTTGGAAAAGCTACCGCTGCCAGTTAAATTCGCGCTGATGGTGCCAGAAGTTCCGGACACTTGCGACGCACTAAGGCTACCCCCACGTAAAGTGCCACCGTTGACGGAGAAGTTATTCGTAGTGGCCTGACCACCGAGGTCAACCACCCCAGTGCCGGACACCGTCACGGCCCCCGCACCGAAAGCGGTGGTGGAGTAGGCCGTCGCCGTGCCACTGGATACCGTCGTGCCACCTGCGTAGGTGTTATTGCCCTGCAGAAGCACCTGCCCGCCCCCAGTCACGGCCAGACTCCCAGCACCACTGATCACGCCATTGAGCGACTGGGTGGCCGTCCCCGCGAATTCTAAGATGCCTTGGTTGGCGATTACTCCAGAGTAGTTAGCGACCGACGAACTAATACTGCCAAGCGAACCAGTGCCCGTAAATTTGATAGTACCAGCAGTCAGCGTCATGTTGCCCGTGAAATTACCCGTTGCCCCGCCGTTGCCCTGTAATTCGAGCACACCAGCGCCGGTCTTGGTAATGGCGCCAGAGCCCACGATTCCCACCGCAACAGTCCCAGATGTAGCTGTGACCCCACCAATCGTACCAGTACCAGCGAGGGTGCCGCCAGCAATGGTCACACTATTAACGTTTGCAGATGTACCGAGATTCAGAGTGCTACCCGTATTGACGGTGACGGCACCTGAACCCGTAAAAGTAGAGATCGTCGCGGAGGCGTTGAGTACCAGGCTGGCACCCGAAGCAACCGAGAGTGCGGCAGCGCTCATGGTGGCACCAGAGGCCAAGGTCAACGTACCGGCCGATACCGTCGTGACACCCGTGTAGGTGTTTGCACCGGTCAAAGTCAGGTTACCCGTGCCCGCTTGGGTCAGGCTACCCGTACCGGATAGAACACCCGTGTAGTTGATATTGTCAGAGCGGTTAAAGGCTAGGTTGCCCGCGGACTGATTAAAGGACAGTCCACCATTAAAGGTGCCCGTCGTGCCACCGTTGCCGAGTTGTAAGGTCGTACCCGAGGCGACGCTCAAGGCACCAGTACCAGTGTTACTGATGTCCTTCTCGATGACCGTGGTGCCACCGCCACCGACAACAATGCTGCCCGTGCCACTGGCGATGACATCGTTGCCCAAGATGGTTCGCCCATTGCGGCCAAGAGTTAACGTCCCTGCCGTCACGGTTAGTTTATTGTTTAAGCGACCAGGAGTTGTGTAAATCTGGCCAGTGTAGGTCCCTACTGTCGCATTCGCAGTCACCGTGATATCACCGGATCCAAGGGTGCTGATGGAGTTTTGCACGGAAATCATCCCACCATTGATGGTGATGGCTCCGGTGAAGCCACTGTTGTCGCCTGTAAGAAATACCTCTCCTGCCCCGGATTTAACCAAGCTACCCGCGCCGCTAAACGTCCCGAGGAACTGCGGATTACCCGCCGTAGTGTTCAGGGTAAAAGTTATGCCAGTGCCGATTGTGATGGCACCTGAACCCGTCAAAGTAGCGGTCGTCGCGGAGGCGTTGAGTACCAGGCTGGCACCCGAAGCAACTGAGAGTGCGCCCGCGCCCATGGTCGCGCCAGAGGCTAAGGTCAA
>CAMDWM010000054.1:0-10260 GCA_945878755.1 Akkermansia muciniphila | reverse complement strand
CCTGGGTGAAGCGGGCGCCTTCGGCGGCGAGCTTATCCAAGTTGGGCGTGTTCTGATCCTTGCGACCGAAGCAACCGAGGTCATTGATGCCGAGGTCGTCGGCGAAGAGGATGACGAAGTTGGGCGGGGTCTCCTGCGCGGTGGCAGGGGAGAGCGCGAGCAGGGCGCCGAGCAATAGGCCAAGGAGGAGGCGGGGCATGCTTTGGGTTTAACGTCTCGCCGGGTTGTGCAAAGGGCAAAACCCACTTCGGTACCCTCATGGACCTTCGTTTAATCCAATTCGGCGTGGCATGTGTCGATGTCGCAATGGCCGCGGTTTCCTGGCTGATCTTGCTCTGCACCTATCCTGACTTCGCTCGCTGGCGGCCCGAAGGCTTCGCCGAGGCGCATGAGGCTTATACCCGTCGCGTCGGCTGGGTCGTCGGGCCTCTGCTGCTCGCCCAGTTGGGGGGTCATGTCTGGCTGACCGTCATCGCGGGCGGTGGTTTTGGCCTCGGCCTCGTGCTCGTCTGCTGGGTGTTAACGGCCGCCTGGTCCGTCCCGTGCCACCGGCGATTACAACTGCAAGGCCCCGCCTCGCCGGCCTTGGGCAGCCTGATTCATTCGCACGCTTGGCGAACGGCCGTCTGGTCAGGCTTGGCGATTTACTCTGTCCGGCTGGCGGCGGGTTGACAGCAACGGTCGGGGCGTAATGCTCAATACTGATGAGGACAGCCGAACTGAATCCCGCCCGTAACGCCTCCCGCTGGGGTGCCTTCCGGCGCTTCTTGGGTTTTATTGGGCCAGGCTTCCTAGTCTCGGTTGGCTACATGGATCCAGGCAACTGGGCCACGGACCTCGCGGGTGGCTCGCTGTATGGCTACGCGCTGCTTTGGGTCATCCTGCTGTCGAACCTAATGGCGATTCTGTTCCAGCACCTTTGTGTGCGCCTGAACGTCGCGACCGGGCTTGATCTCGCCGAGGCCTGTCGGGAGCGTTATTCGCCGGCCGTCGGTAAGTTCCTTTGGGTCGCGGCCCAGGTGGGCATCATTGCTATGGACCTCGCCGAACTGCTCGGCTCGGCCATCGCGTTGCAAATCCTCTTTGGCATCCCGCTCTTTTTTGGCGCGATCATCACCGCCCTCGATGTGTTGGTGCTGCTGGCGCTGACCCGCCTAGGTTTCCGTTGGCTGGAAGCCCTCGTCGCGGTGTTGGTGCTCACGGTGGCCGCCTGCGTGGGCGTTGAGCTCCTGCTGGCCAAGCCCGCGATTGCGGAGTTAGTGAAAGGCTTTGTGCCGACCACGGATGTGCTGACTCGGCCGGGTATGCTCTTCGTCGCGCTGGGTATCATCGGTGCCACGGTGATGCCGCATAACCTCTACCTACATTCGTCGATCGTCGGCTCTCGTGATTTCGGGCAGACGGAAGCTTCCCGTCGCGAGGCCATGCGCTTCGCCACCTGGGATTCCACGCTCGCGCTCTGCTTGGCATTTTTCGTCAACGCTGGCCTACTGGTGCTCAGTGCCGCGGCGTTCCACGGCCGGCCCGAAGCCGTGACGGATATCCGCGAAGCCCATCGGTTGCTGGACGGTGTTCTGGGGGTGACCTTCGCCGGTACGCTCTTCGCCGTGGCACTTCTGGCCTCGGGTCAGAACGCGACCATCACCGGCACGTTGGCCGGTCAAATCGTCCTAGAGGGCTTCCTAAAGATTAAGTTGGCGGGCTGGATTGTCCGTTTGTCGACCCGTCTCGCGGCGCTGGTCCCCGCCTTGCTGGTCATTGGGCTGGCTGGGGAGGCTAGGGTGGAAAGCCTGCTCATCTGGAGCCAGGTCATCCTCAGCCTGCAGCTCGGCTTCGCCTGCTGGCCGCTCGTGCGTATGACCAGCGACGCTGAATTGATGGGCGTGTTTGTCGCGCCTCGCTGGATCAGCGTGCTCGGTTGGGTCGCCACGGCCCTGGTCGCCGGGTCGAGCTTGTGGTTCGTGCTCAATATTTAGGCCCGATACTGAAACAGAAAGGTGTGATTAATCTTGATATCTTTACTAAAGTAGTAATCATTAAGACCATTTCCTTTAATTTCATGCGATTATTTTCACTATTTACGCTTTTTGGGGCAGCCTTGGGTTGCGCCGAAGCGGAACCAGTGACCCTCCGTGTTGGGTTCTTCCCCAACCTGACGCACTCGCCAGCCTTGGCCGCCCGCCAACTCGAACGCGAAGGTGCCGATTGGCACCTCGCGAACCTGCCGAAGGGCTCGAAGATTGAATGGCGTTCTTTCAATGCTGGTCCCTCCGCGATGGAGGCTTTGTTGGCCGGCGCGGTCGACCTCACTTACGTCGGCCCATCGCCCGTCATCAACGCGCACGTCCGGACCAAGGGGAACGAGCTCCGCATCCTGGCGCCCGTCGCCCGCGCCGGTAACGCGTTGGTGATCCGCAAGGGGCTCGGTCTGAAGACGCCGAAAGATTTTATTGGTCGCCGTGTGGCGACGCCGCAGCTCGGTAACACGCAGGACATCGACGCCCGCGTGTGGTTGCGTGCAGGTGGCCTCACGATTAAGGTCAACGGCGGTGATGCCCAAGTCATCCCGGCGCAGAACGCCGAGCTGGTGTTGCTCTTTTCGCGTGGCGACGTGGATGCGGCCTGGACGACCGAACCTTGGGTGACGCGCCTCACGAGCGAGTTCGGCGGTGAGATCCTGTTCGAGAAGAAGGACGCGATTATCACCGTGCTGGCTTCCTCGAAGACCGCCTTAGCTAAGAACGGGAAGGGCATCGAAGCCTTCGTCCGTTCGCACTACGCGCTCCGCGACAAGCTGCTCGCTGACCAAGCGTGGCACGAGAAGCTCATCATCGCTGGCCTCGGCGGTGAGACCCGCTCGCCCCCTCCGAAGGCCACCCTCATCGGTCCGGCCCTCGGTCGCGTGATCTTCGATACCCGTGAAGATGACGCCATCCGTAAGGCTCGCCTAACGGCTGCCTTCACCCACGCACTGAAGGACTCAAAGGACTCCGGATTGCTGAACGGCGACGCACCCATCGGCCCGCTCTTGGAGTCATTGGTCTCCGACGCCCCCGCCGCGAAGTAAGAGTTTACAATCTACTGGGCCCCGCCTTGGGAGGTGACTCCTTTGCGGGGCTAGGTTATTTTGAAGATAGGTCCTAATCCTGATAAGTTAACTAAACTTGACAACTTGAAGCCAGACCCTGAAATCAGGCGTCGGTTAGTTACATGAGCCCCCCCACCCATAAATCCAACGCCCAAGCCGCCTTGACCCTGCGGAACGTCACCAAGCGTTTCGATGGTTCGGCGGGCCGCGTCACGGCCTTGGAGGACATTACTTTGGATGTCCGGGAGGGGGAGTTCCTCGTGGTGGTCGGTCCTTCGGGTTGCGGTAAGTCGACGCTGCTTAGCTTACTCGCCGGCCTCGAGCATACCGATGAGGGCGCTATTAAACTGGGCGACGAACCCGTGCATTCTCCCGGTCGCGATCGGCTCGTCATGTTCCAGCAGGATGCGCTCTTCCCTTGGCTGAACGCTTTGGAGAACGTCCTCTTTGGCCTCCGCCTCAAGCCGGGCCTCACCGATGCCGAGCGCCTCGAGTCGGCTCGCTATTACCTGAACCTCGTCGGCCTCGGTAACAAGGAGAAGGCCCGTCCCCACGAGCTTTCCGGCGGCATGCGCCAGCGCGTGGCCTTAGCCCGTTCGCTCGCTCCTAACCCGCGCGTGCTTCTCATGGACGAGCCGTTCTCGGCCCTAGACGCTTTGACGCGCGAGCAGCTCTACGGCGACATCCAGGAAATCTTCACGAAGCGCAAGAAGACCATCGTTTTGGTCACCCACAATATTCGCGAAGCGGTCTGCCTCGGCGATCGCGTCGTGTTGTTCTCGCCCAACCCGGGCCGCGTTCAGCAGGTGTTTGACGTCAACCTGCCACGCCCGCGCCGCATGAACGATCCGGCCTTGGCGAACCTCGCGGCTGAAGTCACCACGGCACTTTCCTCCCATCTCACCGCGGACAAGCAGTAAGGCCATGAAACTCCCGCGCTTCGTCATCCCGACCTTCATCGCCCTCGCCGTTCTCGGCGGCTGGGAATGGCTCGTGCGTGCGGGCCACGTCAATGACGTGCTCGTGCCGGCCCCGTCGCACATCGTGCAATGGTTCTGGTGGGCGCTCTTCGATCAGGCCTCCTTTGAGTCCGGCCAGTACCTCGCCGCTATCCAGAAAGGCGAACTCCTGCCGGCCACTTGGGTGACGATGCGTCGCCTGATTATCGGCTTCGCCATCGGTGCCGCCATCGGGATCCCCCTGGGCGCTCTCTGCGCCCGCGTCCGCTGGGTGCGCGATACCTTTGGCGTGCTCGCCTTGGGCCTGCAGACATTGCCTTCGGTTTGCTGGGTGCCACTGGCTTTGCTTTGGTTTGGAATCCGCGAGGAAGCCGTCCTCTTCGTGGTGGTGATGGGCACCTTGTGGGCCGTGGTGATCGCCGTGCAGGAATCCGTTCTAAACGTCCAGCCGCTCTACCTCCGAGCCGCCCAGACGATGGGCTCCAAGGGCTGGCACCTCTGGTCTCGGGTCATTTTCCCTGCGGCCTTACCGGGTGTCCTCAGTGGGATGAAGCAAGGCTGGGCCTTCGCTTGGCGCTCGCTGATGGCCGCCGAAATCTTCGTTGTCATCGTCACGGGCTTTGGCTTGGGCTCCTTGCTCAACGCCGGTCGCGAACTGCTCCGCATGGACCAAGTCATGGGAGTCATGGCGGTCGTCATGCTGGTTGGCTTGCTGGCGGACCTCGTTTTCTTCGCCCCGCTGGAGCGCTGGTTGCGCCGTTCCCGCGGACTGGAGCGCTGAGTTTAGGCGAGTCCGACGCTTTCCTCCTCGCCCTGCGAGCCGACGAGGCCCTACTTTGGGGCATGTTCATCGACGAAGCCAAAGTCATCCTTAAGTCCGGAGCCGGTGGCCACGGGTGCGTCAGCTTCCGTCGCGAGAAGTTCATCCCGAAGGGCGGACCTGACGGCGGTAACGGCGGCAAGGGCGGCGACGTAGTCCTGCTTTGCGACCGTAACGAGGGCGACCTTCAGGCCTACCGCTGGCAGCCGCACCGCAGCGCCCGCAACGGCACGCCGGGTATGGGCCGCCAGTGCGCGGGTCCCGATGGCGAGGATTTGATTCTCCGCGTCCCTCCGGGCACGCAGGTGGTCGACGATGTCTCGGGTCGCTTGCTCGCCGAGTTGACCGAACACAATGAACGCGTGGTGATCCTCGCCGGTGGTAATGGCGGTATGGGTAACATGAACTTCAAAAGCTCGGTCAACCAAGCCCCCCGCCGCACGACTCCCGGCTATCCAGGTGAGTTCGGCACTTATCGTTTAGTGCTTAAGACCATCGCTGATATCGGCCTCGTGGGCTACCCGAATGCTGGGAAGTCGACGCTCACTAATGCTTTCACCGCGGCCCGCCCAAAGATGGCGCCGTATCCGTTCACGACCTTGCACGTCAACGTGGGCGTGATCGAGTACCCGGAAACCTTTGGCCGTATCTTCATGGCCGACATTCCTGGCCTGATCGAAGGCGCCCACGAGAACCGTGGCCTCGGCCACCAGTTCCTGCGTCACATCGAGCGCTGCACCTTGCTCGTATTCATCTTGGACATGGCGGGTAGCGAGAACCGCAATCCCTGGGACGACTTCCGTATCCTCGAGCGCGAGCTCGCCCTCTATTCGCCGATCCTCGCGCGTAAGCCTCGCTTGGTCGTGGCCAACAAGATGGATCTCCCCGAAGCGGCCGCTAACCTCGCGAAGTTCCGCGAGAAGGTGCCGGTGCTCGTCGCCCCTATTTCTTGCTACTCCCGCGAAGGTTTCGATGAGCTGAAGGCCACGCTCTGGAAGTTCGCGAAGGGCTCGCCCGAAGAACGTGCGTTGCTCCAGCCGACTCCGGTCAAGGTTAAGGCGGTCAAGGCCAAGGCCGTCGCCAAGGCCGCGAAGCCTGCTTCCAAGCAGCCCACCAAGAAAGTGGCTAAGGCTGCGCCGGCTAAGAAGGCCAAGCCCGTTGCCAAGCCTGCGGCCAAGAAGCCCGTTAAGAAAGTCGCTGCGAAGAAGGCTCCGAAGCCTGTTGCTAAAAAGTCTGTCGTTAAGCCGGTGGCCAAGAAGGCCGTTAAGCCTGCGGCTAAGAAGCCAGTTAAGGTTGTCGCCAAAAAGAAGGCCGCCCCAGTGAAGAAGGTGGCCTTCAAGACCAAGGCCAAAAAGAAGTAAGCGCGGCTTACTTCTTCTCGCCGGTGCGTTCCTTAAACTTCAGCGATTCGGAGTTTAAGCAATAGCGCAGGCCAGTCGGCTTCGGGCCGTCTTCGAAGACGTGGCCGAGGTGGGAATCACAACGGGCGCAGAGGATTTCCGTCCGGGACATGCCGTATTTATTATCGGAGATGGTTGCGACGTTTTCCTTGGAGACGGGCTGGAAGAAGCTCGGCCAGCCGGTGCCAGAATTGAACTTGGCGTCGGACGAGAAGAGCGGGAGATCGCAGCAGATGCACTGGTAGGTGCCGGTCTTCTTATTGTCGAGGAGGGTGCCGCAGAAGGGGCGTTCCGTGCCTTTGCCGCGGCAGACTTCGTACTGCGCCGGCGTCAGACGGGCGGCCCAATCGGCATCGGTACGGACAATCTTGTCGACGAGCTGCGGTTTGCTAACGCCCCCTTTGCCGTCGTCGAGGGTGACGAGGACTTGCGGGGCTTTCGAAGAGGAGGTTTCGGCTTTGGTCATGGGCTTGGTTTCGGAAGGGGAGGTGGCAGCGAAGAGGGCGACGGCGAGGCCGACGGCGAGGGAGAGTAGGAGGAGGGTCTTCATGGTGTTAGCTGAAAGATTTACCGCAGCCGCAGGTGCTGCTGGCGTTGGGGTTGCGCACTTCAAAACCCTTACCGTGCAGGCCGTCGTCAAAATGTACGGTGGATCCGTCGAGGTAGGCGTGGCTGGTGGGGTCGATGAGGATCTTCATGCCCTGGCTTTCGAACTCGAGGTCGCCTTCCTTGCGCATGTCGAACGCCATGCCGTATTCGAAGCCGGAGCAGCCGCCAGTCTCAACGAGGACGCGGAGGGAAGATTCCGGGTTGGCCTGTTGGGCATGCAAAGACCGGACCTGTTGGGCGGCGGCTTCGGTGAGATTGATCATGCCTATCACTTTATAGGTCTGCAGGCAGAGTCAAGGGGGGCTGTTTAAACTCGCCCCGACGGCTGCGGGAAATACCCTGTTTTTATCCCCATGAGACCCCTTCTGAAGGTTTTTTGTTTCTCGATTCCCTTGGCCTTCTTGTTCAACGCAGTGATGCAGCTAGTGTTATCTTTAAGCCTTGGGGATGCCCCCGAACTGCTTGGCCTCTTGGGCGGAAACGTTTTTCGCATTAATTGGGAGCACCTCGGGGAAAGTACCATCGAGGTCGTGCCGATGATGCTCTACTGGGCCTTTGCGCTCCTGCAGTCCTGCGTCTTCTTCCTGCCACTGGCACCTAAGCTGACCCTTTCGGCGCAGCCAGCGGTACTCTGGCCACGACTCCTTGGGGCCGCTTTTTGCACGGCTTTCCTCGTAGCGCTGCCGTTGTTCGCGTTGCTCGATGTCTATTACTTCCTGCCTGGGGCAAACCCCAAGGAATTCGAGAGCGGTCCGTTTCTTATCGGTATCCTCGTCGCTTGGCTGGTCTCGTGGATCGTCTGGACAGCCATTCTCCTCCGCCGCGTCCGTACCGATGAGTCTACCTTGGAGTCATCGCTCCTGCACACCAGCAAGGCCTCGCTCGTCGGCCTGGCCCTCTGCTTGCCTTGGTATCTGGTACTTCGACGTAAGCAGTCCTGCGCCTGTAGTCTCGGTACGTTCGTCGCCTTGGTCACCGGCCTTTGGTCGCTGTTGGTGATTGGTGGCCCGCTCTTGCTAGTCTTGGCCCGTGACCGTCGGCTGCGTGGCGCGGTGAAGGGCGACTGATTAAAGCTCGCAACCTTGCTGGGTCTCGCGCGTCGGCCGTGCGATGAGCCCGCGGTGCGGCTCTTCGGGGTAACGCTCCGTGGCGCGGGCACCGAGGAGATGGGCATCGCAGCACTTCAGGAGGTCAGCCATCGTCTCGGTCCGACGCATCTCGAACAAGAAGCGCCCCTCCGTGTCGATGGAGAGGCCGATAAAATTCAGGAATTTCTTCAGGCGGCCGGCCTGGCGGTCGACGGCCATCGCTTGGTCGCAGCATTCTTCGGCGATTTCTTGGATATACTGCCGGACGTCCCCGAGCGTGGGCGCGAACGGCTCACGGCCTTGCTGGACGGCCCGCCATTGCTGGAAGATCCACGGATTCCGGATGGCGTGGCGGCCCATCATCATGCCCCAAGCACCGGTTTCGGCGAGGAGTCGCTGGGCTTTAGCGGAACTCGTCACGTCCCCATTGGCGATGACCGGGCAGGGGACCGACTTCACCGCGTGCGTGATCGCAGCGTAATCGACCTCGGACCAGTAAAGCCCTTTGACCGTGCGACCGTGCACCGTGAGCAGGTCGACCTGGTGCTTCGCCACGAGCGCGAGGATCGCGTCGAAGTGACGTTGGTCCTCGAAGCCGATACGCATCTTCACCGTAAAGCGTCCGGGCGTTTCCGCGCGCATGACTCCGAGGAGCTCGTCAATCTTGGCTGGGTCGCGGAGTAGGCCGCCGCCGACGTTCTTCCGATAAACTTTGGGGGCCGGACAGCCCATGTTGAGGTCGATGCCAGCGATTGGGTATTTCTGCAGCAACTTGATCGTGCGCACCATGTGGGGCGTGTCTTCACCGATCAACTGGGCAAAGACTGGGCGTCCCGTGCCGTGGTTCAGGAGCGAGTCGACGATATGCTTTTCGGGTGTCGACGATTCATGCACACGGAAGTACTCGGTCACGAACCAGTCAGGCCCCTCGCGCCGTCCGATGACGTGCATGAAGCCCGTGGTGGTGACATCCTGCATCGGCGCCAACACTGACGGACGGGTGCCGGCGACCTGCGGGTCGGGCAGGGGAGTGCTCACGCCTGCTTCCGGAGGCGGGCGAGCGTCTCCGTCATGTCTTCGCAGGTTTCAATCACCTGGCGGCTGAGGAAAACTGGCCGCTTGGCCTTCACCGCCAGCACCAGTGCGTCGCTGGGACGTGCGTCGACTTCGGCCACCTTGCGGGCGACCGGGCCCTCTTGGCTCAGGACGATACGGGCAAAGAACACGCCATCTTTAACTTCCAGGATGACGACATGCCCGACCACGGCGTCTAAGCCGAGCAGCAGGTGTAACATCAGGTCGTGCGATTGCGGACGATCCGCCACCTTCCCGGCCAAGGCAGCCAGCAAGGCTTCGCCGACCGAGGCGTCGACTTGGATGACGATAGTCTTGCGCTCGGTGACAAGGAATACGGCCGTGCCACCCTTGGTCGGAATGACCTCGAGGTGCTGAACGGGCAGCACGGGCAGATTGCTCATGACGAAAGCATTTGGGCCATCCCTTGCGGTTCGCAAGCCTGACTGCCCGATTACGCCCGAAAGCCGTCGCATATTCCTGCCAACCAACCTTGAAATTCATCTCTTTTGGGGCACCTTCGAGTGGTGCACCCCTTTCTCGAAGACGACTTTCTCTTTAATTGGAGCCAACTCCAGCCCGCAACGATTGAGCCGGACATTCGGGAGGCCCTGCGCCGTGCACGGAGTAATGTCGATGGCTTCAAGGAAATTTCCGGCCCGGCGCTGACCTATGATAATGTCCTGCTGGGCTTCGAGAATGCGACGCGCGAACTCGGTCGTGGCTGGGGCTTAGTCACGCACCTCGATGCGGTCCTGAATTCGCCCGAACTTCGTACCGCCTACAATGCACTCCTACCGGAGGTGACTGCGTTTTACACTTCGCTCACGCTCGACGCCGAAATCTGGGCCGTGTTCAAGGCTTACGCCGCGACCGCAGAAGCCCAGGCGTTGACGGGTGTACGTCGCCGTTTCCTGCAGGAGACGATGGCTGATTTCGAGGAGAATGGCGCGGACCTTCCGGCCGCACAAAAGCAACGACTCGCTGAACTGAATGCCGCCCTCGCCGCGAAGACACAGAAGTATTCGGAAAACGTCCTCGATTCGACGAATGACTGGGAGCACTTCGTCACCGACGAAGCCCGTTTGGCCGGCCTCCCGGCCAGCGCCCTCGCCGCTGCTAAGCAGTCTGCCACTGGTAAGAGTCGCCCCGAAGCCTGGCGCTTCACGCTCCAGCAGCCTTCCGTTTCTCCGGCGCTCCAGTATGCGCAGGACGACGACCT
>CAMDWM010000053.1:0-10419 GCA_945878755.1 Akkermansia muciniphila | reverse complement strand
ATGCCGCCGACCTCATTCTGCGTAAGTCCGACAAAATGCCGAAGCTGGAGATGCTTAATAACGAGAAGCAACTCCTTGGGTTCTACCTCAGCGGCCACCCGTTGGCAGACTACCACGGACTCGACGAAGCGATTGCGAACTTCAGCACTACGCTTGACCGCATCACCCTCGACCAGAAAGAACGCCACATCGTCCGCCTCTGTGGCATCGTCGGCGGCCTCGAGAAGAAGATCTCCAAGAAGGATAATCGCCCGTGGGCCTTATTTCATGTCGCGACCCGCTCGGTCAGCATCCCCGTAACCATCTTCACCGACGCCTACGATGCGGTCTCAGTCTTAAAGGATGGTGACCTGCCGCTGCTCATGGATGGGGCGCACGTCATCGTCGACGCTCGCCTCTCATACCGTGAAGAGCGCAGCGAATGGTCGATCAGCGCCCACGCCGTCCAACCGCTCCGCAACGCGCCAGCGATGATTAAGCGCATCCTCTTTGCGTTGCGCCCGGGCCCGGAGGCCGGCGACTTCATGGAGAAGCTCGTCGCCCACACCCGCCGCGTCGATGGCAGCACCCTCGTCCAGGTCGGGATTCTCCAGGCCGACGGTCGCGTGCTCATCGCCGAGGCCGCTCGTGGCATGACGACGCGCTTTGATCCCGTCATCTACGGACAACTCGCTAAGCACCCGGCCCTCGCCGGCGTGCAGATCGACCCCCTGCCCCCGACCCAACCGCCCCAACGTAAGTACGGCCCACGAGCCTGAGCTGGCCCGGCCTTCGTTTGTTACTATACATTCACAGCAGGTAAGCGCGTTCTGGTTGCTTCCACGGTGGCCTAAGTATCCTATGTCCCATGGTTGACCCTTCGCAAAGATTTGGGGACTTCGCCCCCAGCCTCGGACAAAAGTTCGTCTTGGCACTCATCCGCATCCCCCCGCTTTATCGTGGCTCGCTCCGTCCCTTCTGGGTACGGGTCCTGAACGCCCTGCGGGGCGGCCCCGTGGACGTCACGTCCGCCTTCGGGTGCTTTCGCGTCTACCCGACCACCAACCTTGTCGACAGCGCTTTACTCATTCACCCCTGCTACAATCAGGCTGAGATTACCTTCCTCCGAGAGGGCTTGCGCGAAGGGGGCACCTTCGTCGACATCGGCGCTAACATTGGCCTCTATTCCGTCGCGCTCGGTAACTCCCTCCGGGCTTCCGGACGGGTGGTCTCCATCGAACCTAATCCAATCTGCGTCGAACGCCTTCGCGCGAACCTGCGCTTCAACGACCTGCCGACCGACGGCGTCTTCCCGGTCGCCGTGGGCGACTCGCCAGGGCGCGGCCACCTGATTGTAGAGCATGACGACCTCGCAATCGCCCGCACAGTCCGCGACGCCACTGGCGGTGATTTCGAGATTCGGACGCTCACCGCCATTCTAGACCAAGCCGGCGTGAACGAAATTGCGTCACTCAAAATTGACGTCGAAGGCTTCGAGATGGCCGCCCTAGGGCCGTTCTTCCAGAACGCGCCTAGGACGCGTTGGCCGCGACGCATCTGCATTGAGCATCTGGGCGAGAAATCAGATGTCATGGCGATGCTGGCCGAGGCAGGCTACCAGCTCGTGCGGAACACCCGCAACAACGCGCTACTCACCCTCGGCTGAGGGCGCCTTAGGCGCTTATCCGTTGACTTCGCAGGGGCGTGGCGAAACCTCAAATACAGGCATGGTCTCCATCTATATCCGGACCTATAAGCGTGACATCGCTTGGCTGGACTTCTGCCTGCAATCGATTCAACGAAACCTCAAAGGGTGGGATGAAATCGTCGTGTGCATTCCCGCAGGCCAAGAGCATCATCTTAGATACGCGGAAGGCGTGCGCATCGTGAGCTCGCCCGTTTACGAGAATGATTACATCGGTCAACAGGTCCGCAAACTCCTCTGCCATCAGCGGGTACAAGGCGATTTAGTGCTCATCGTCGACTCCGATTTGGTCTTCCTTCCTAGAGCCTCTGTGGACGACTACATGGAGGGGGGGAAGCCGCGAATCCTGACCTGTAAATGGCCCAACCCACCTGACGTTGCGAGTCGGAGATGGCGGCCAGTGGTGGCGAAGCTTTTCGGGGAAGATCCACCCTGCTCTTTCATGCAAGGGCATGGAGCGCGGTTATTCAGAAAATCCTCCCTTGAAGCCTTTAGTCGGCGCTTTCCTGCCATCGACGACTACGCCCGACAGCAGCCTCGTAATGCGTTCAGCGAGTTCCAATTCCTTGGGTTCTTTATTTTCCAAAGCGAGCGCTCGGACTACGCGTGGACGGAGCTCAGTGAATCCCCGCTTCCGCTCTATCATGCTCGACAGTATTGGAGTGTAGATGGGCTAACACCGGCGGTTCTCGCCGAAATGGCGAAGGAAGGATTTTCCGCGCGGTGGCCGGACACACTCACACCGCTCGACCAGTTTAAGCGTTGGCTATCGCAGACGACCCGTCGAACCAAACAGTGGCTCAAATCCATCGGCGTCGTTCGCTCCTGACCATGCCACCACTAAGGATTGCTTTTAGCGACTTTATCTTCGGTCGCAATGACCGGGACCGGATGGCGTCGTTCGATGCGCAGGATAATATCTTTACCCGACTACTCGGTCAGCATTGGGACGTCCGGGTGGTGCCCATGGCCGAGGCGGAGGTCCTCGTCTACTCGACCTTTGGCGAGGCCCACCGGGCCTTCCGTGGCCGCAAGGTGTTCTACACCTCAGAGAATGTCCTGCCCGACTTCGACGCCTGCGACCACGCGATCACTTTCTGCCACCTTCCCGACGATCCGCGGCATTTCCGTCTCCCGCAGTACGTGTTCTACGTCGACGACGTGCAGCGGCTGGTGAAGCCTGTAGGCTTCAATGCTTCGGCGTCGCTGCGTGCTAAGTCGAAATTCGCAAACTTCGTTGTCTCCAATCCACGGTGTCCTGAGCGCAATCGCTTCTTCCGTGAGCTCCACCGCCGCCGCCATGTCGATTCCGGTGGGCGTCATTTCAACAACCTCGGGCGGCCTATCGCCGATAAGTTGGCCTTCATCCGCGACTACAAGTTCACGTTGGCCTTCGAGAACTCGGTCTCCGCTGGCTATACGACCGAAAAACTGGTCGAGCCGATGCTCGCCGGCAGTATCCCGATCTACTGGGGCAACCCGGAAGTCGCGCGCGACTTCAATCCCAGCAGCTTCATCGACGTCGCTCATTTCCCTAGTTTTGGTGCGGCCATTGACTACATCCTGAAGGTCGATGCGGACGACGCACTTTATCTACAGTATCTCCGCGAACCTTGGTTCAACGACAATACCCCGCCGAGCTGGTTCAATCCACAGGAGCACCTCCAGGCTTGGCAACGCTTCCTCGCGACCCCTTGGGTGGAACGTCCCCGCATCTACCGCAACCGCGGACTGCGCGACCATGTCCGTGGCACTGGGCTAGGCCGACACCTTTCCAGCCTCGGAACGAAACTGGACGGGCTGCTATGGAGGGCCGGCTGGCGCTAGGCTGCTTTAGATCGGCTTCGCCACTTCCAGAAAATGCTTCGCCACGTAGGCGATATCTTCCGGTGTGATATTGGCATGATTCGGCAGGTAGAGTCCGTAGTCGTGGACCTTGTCCGCGACTGGGAGGTGCATAACGCCATACTTCTTGATCCAAAACGGCTGCCGACCCATCGAACCACAGACTAGCGGGCGACACTCGATGCCCTGTGCCAGTAGGTGCTTGGAAAGCTCTAGGCGGTTGGCCGCGTAGGTTCCGAAGGCGAAACTGGAGACGAAGCTGTCGGGGCTGCGCTGCGCGAAGAACTCCGGGAGGGCCTGACGGTAGAGCTCGAAGTTACGGGCACGAACTTTGGCGATTTCGGGCAGGCGCTTCAACTGCAGGCGGCCGATGTAGGCGTTGAGATCGGTGGAGCGGAGGTTGTAGCCAGCGTAGTAGAAACTGTAGAACTCCCGGAAGTCGTCGATTTGGTATTCCTGCTTCCAGGCTTGGCGGTCGGCTTCAGGCACGTCGCGCGACCACCCGTGGGAGCGAATGGAAAGCATTACGCTGTAGAGCTTGTCGTCGCTGAGGGTGATCGCACCGCCTTCGATGCTGGAGATATGGTGGCCGTAGTAGAAAGAGAACGAACCAGCCAACGATAGGGCACCCGTTTTCTTGCCCTTATACTCGGAGCCCAAGGCCTCACAGGCATCCTCGATCACGAGGCAGCCGTATTGGTCGCACAGGCGATGAATGGCATCCATCTGATTCGGATGGCCCAAGATGTGGACGAGAATGAGCAGCGCTGGGCGCTCCTTCTTAAGCAAAGCCTCGAGATGGTTAAGGTCGACGCCGAGATCGTTCGCGTCGGAGTCACAGAGGAAGCACTCGAAGTCCATCTGCACGAACGGAGAAAGGGTCGTGATCCAAGAGACCGCTGGTACGATGACTTTCTTATTTCGGAGGTAACCAGCCTCGAGGAGGCTGTAGGCCATCAGTAAGTTCGCGGAGGAACCACTGTTCACCATGATGCTATACTTGGTTCCGGTGTAGGCAGCGAACTCGGCTTCGAACTCCCGGGTTAGCGGGCCCTTGGTGAGCTGCTTGCCTTCTTGGAGCCAGCCAGCGAGGGACCGGATCTCCTCCTCGGAGATGGTGTTATCGGCTAGCTTGATGGTTCGCTTAGTCATGGGAAATCAGGGGGCGCTTAGGATGAAACAGGCGGTGGATGCCATTAAGGACCTTGGCCCTTACGCGCATACAGAAAAGCAAAGCACGGGCGGGCAAGTCGAGACGGAAGGTTTTCACGAGCCAGGCAATCGTATAGTAGAGCCGGGACTCTTGGTAGGCGCGGTAGAGGGCTTTTTTCCGAGCCGCGTCCTTATGCGCATCGATGGTGATAGACCCCTCGTGCGCAGAGAATACCGCCAACGGCTCGTCGACGTAACCGAACTTCGGGTAGTCGAGCGTCGTCATGGCGGTCATCAGCCAGTCCGGGCCGACGCCGCGGTACTCGAACGTCGTAAAGGGCACCCGCCCGACCAATAGGTGGTTGAGGATGTCCTTGCGGCGGATCAGGGTAGCGCCGGGCGAAACTAGCCCTTTAATCTGATGGGACATGAAACGTCGTACGGGGTAGACGCCTGTCGGCCCGAGACTGGTAAAAAGGTAGGCGAGCGGCTGCTGTGTAGCGTCGTCGCGAACCTCCGCGGAAGAAAGGCAGAACGCAACGTCTGGCCCCATGAGTGCCATGCACTTCTCGATGAAGGTCGGGGCAATCAGGTCGTCGTCGTAGTTAATATGGACGAACTCACCGCGAGCGGAGACCACACCATCGAGCCAAGCGAAATGGACGCCCGAATCCTGTTCGCGCCGGACGTAGCGAATACGGTCTCCATACGAACGGGCCACCGTTGGAGTGTCATCGCTGCTCCCGTGGTCACAGACCACGACTTCGCAAGGGAACGTCTGGGCCAAGGCCGAATCGATACAGCGCCGGAGCATGCCGGAGCGGTTAAAGGTCGGGATGACGATGGAGACCTGCGGAGGGGTCATGCCCCGAGAAGTTGACGGAGGCGGGCGGTGTCGGCAACCAAGGACGTGGGGCTACCTTCTGATGCGTTCACAATCTCTAGGCGCCGAGGGGCCAAGGATTGCACGAAATCGCTGATTTTAGTGCCTCGTCCGGACCCAATGTTCACTAGGCCAGTCGCTTGCTTCGCCAGCAAGGACCGTATGTGCGCCACTAAGTCGTCAGCCAAGGAAAGATCACGGATATCCTCGGCACCAAAGAGTCTGAAGGGCTGGGTTAGGTCCTCGGCGATAAACCGGCGTTGCAAGGACGGGTAAAGGAACAATCCCGTCTGCGTCGGGTGATAAAAGCTGAAGATGCGGCCGATACAGTAAGGCACGCCCGCGGCGGCCGCGGAAGCCTCGACGACCTGCTCGCCCAGCCGCTTCGAGAGGCCATAAGGGTTGATGGGGGCGACCGGGGCGGACTCCGAAATCGGGGCAGCCTGCGGTTGATAGACGTGGCTGCTGCTCGCGTAAAATAGCCAGGGCTTCTGCGGGAGGGCTCCCAGTTCAGCCACGAGGTTAGCCGTCCCGCCGACGTTAACCTGAAACGCCCGGGCGGGGTTGGCCTGCACCGCTTGCGTGGGTACTAGGGCCGCTAGGTGCACGACCGCACCAAAGCCGCCAGCTTGCAACCATACGCGGAGCTCTTCGGGGCGGCACACATCGCCGGCGAAACAATCATAGGTCTGCCTGTCGGCAGATAGTTGCTCCTGGAGGATTTTCCCCAACGTGCCTCGCCCTCCGGTGATGCCTATGCGCATGAACCCAGAGATATTTACCTACAGAAGAAGGTTCAACCCCAATCAGCCGTAGGGGGCTTAACCTAGTTTCAGTGATAAGGTTGGACGGTCCAAGCGAACCGCCGTGTGAAGTGATGTGATTCCACCTCCGACCATCAGTATGGTTATACCGACCTACAACTGCAGATACTTGCTCATTGCGCATCTCCGTGCAATGCAAGCGTGGCTAGACTTAGTCGATGAGGTCATCGTGGTGGACAGTCGGTCGACGGATGGATCTCTGGAACTCATCCGCCAAGAACTGCACCACCCGAACCTCCGAATCATTGAGCGCGACCGCGGTCTGTACCAGTCTTGGAATGAGGGCATCGCTGCCACGACGGGTGATTGGGTCTACATCAGCACGGCCGGTGATACCATCACCCGGGATCAACTCCTGCACCTCCGGGAGGTCGGTGAAGCACTCTCGGCCGACGTGATCGTCAGCCCCCCAGACTTCACCTATGAGGATGGACGGCCAGCCCGCGACCTCGGGTGGCCACCCGCTAAGTTACTGGCGGCCTTGGGTAAAGGCCAACCGTTCGCGATGCAGCCAGAGGCCACGCAATTCCTAGCCTTCCAATTCTGCCCCCAAGCAATCCTCGGCAGCTCGGCCTCCAACCTCTACCGCGGAGAGCATCTCCGGGCCCGCCTCTTCCCTGCCGAATACGGAGTGGTCGGCGATACCGCTTGGATCATGCGTTATGGCCACGAGACGCGCCTGGCGCTGACTCCGCGAAGTGGGTCCACCTTCTGCATCCATGAGAAGGAATCCAAGGGGACACCCGAACAGTGCGTGGAACTTCACCGACGATTGATTGGCCATGAATCGGCCCGTCTCCGCGAAACCCTGCAGGTCAGCCCGCGGCTGGCAAACCTGCTGGACGAGCAGGAACGTCCAGCACGCACGAAGCGGCTGTGGGCGGAGAAGCGCCGACTTTGGCACGCCCCAGAGAATCGCGTAATCCATAAACTCCGCTGGCTGTACGTCACTGCACGCTACCTATGGTACCGACTAAAGGACAAGCGACAGGCTCGAAGGTCCATGAAGGCACTACAAACTGACAGCGCTTTATTTACCCACCTGTTCGGCATGGCCCCCGGGTACAAATCCTGCTTACTCCTCCCACGCTAGTTTTCAGCGGGACACGGGATTCAGGGAAAATTCACAGTTTTGGGAAGGTTGAAGCGGCTCATTATTTTCTGGGCGAAGAGTACGATTACGGGGCTCGGTGAGCGGTAGCTTCAAATGACCGAGTTCCGCGGCGTAGGACTCGGATAGTGCGGCGCCATTGCGTAACGGTTAGCCGTGTCGCCTTCCGCTAGGCGGCAACCTTCCAACATAAGGGGGCGCCTTGTGCCGGTGCGTAAACAGTTCCTTGACCGCAATTTATCCCAATTTTCCCTTCGCTCTCGTAAGACCAATACGCATCCGACTTTACGACACCTTATTGTATATTGTCTCAATTAGAATAGTTTGCAATCTAAGGTTGCATTCATTTTAGCGAACGCTGGCAATACTATCTAACCTATGGCAGTCAAACCGACTCTAAGTGTAGTTGTTCCAACTTATAATTGCGCTCCGCTCATGGAGCGGCATCTTGCGTCGATAGCCAAGTGGGTCGATCTCGCGGACGAAATTATCATCGTCGACAGTCGCTCGATCGACGGAACACTCGCACTCATTCGGTCTCACCTACACCACCCGAACCTCCAAATCATCGAGCGCGACCGCGGTCTGTACCAGTCTTGGAATGAGGGTATCGCGGCCACGACGGGTGATTGGGTCTACATCAGTACCGCGGGGGATATCATCGGGCGGGAGCATCTAGCCCGTCTGTTGGCCGCCGGCGTCGGCACGAACGCCGACGTCGTCGTCAGCCCGCAGCGCTTCGTCGACGAGACCGGCGAGCCCATCGTGGATGGCCCATTCCTAAACCCCGCCATGCACGCGGCCTTAGCACCCTTCGGCCAAGTTGTAGTGCCACCCTTACTAGTCCGACTGTTTGCGTTCCGCAAGGCGAAGCCTAACGCACTGCTGGGGAGCTGCGCCAGCGACCTATTCAAGGGCTCCTTCCTCCGAGCACGACCTTTCCCGACTGATTACGGCACGCATGGCGATACGGCTTGGACGCTGCGACATAGCGGGGAGATGAGCATCTGCCTAGTGCCGGTGGCCGGCGCCGACTTTTGCATCCACGCCAAAGAACCCGTCGCCGAGGCTGGCGACCTGAAGTCGATCCTAGATCAAATATTCCTGCGCGAAGCGCGCGGCGAACTTCCGGCCGCACATGCCGCCTTGGCCGCTTTGGCGATAGGCACACGGATGGCCGCTATCGAGCGAAGTAAACGCTGGCGCCAGCGACCTCGCACCATCTCAAGCTGTCTGGGCTTTATGAGTGCCGCGGTTCGCTATCTTTGGCTCCGGGCTCGCCTACAAATGCTGGAGGCCAAGTTGGAACGAGCGCTTTTGGTAAAACTAAGGGCGCGGGGGTAAATCAGACATTAGTCGGACAGCCACAAATCCCCGGCTGGGCGAGTGCGGAAGTCATAGATTTTTCTGAGCAGCTTCATACATGCCCGCGCCCATCGGTTTGTCCCGCCGTGGCATGACGCCGCCAGCTTGGCGTCGTACAGTACAGCGGGCTCAACTTTGACCAGCTTAGTCCAGTCGCCGGCAAAGTCATAAGCGTGTGCCGGCGCCCACCAAGGGCGGACTGAACCCTTGTAATGAGTGCCGCCACCGGCGAATCCGATATTGAGTACGAGATTGCGCCGGGGAATGATCGTCAGGCGCTTCGAGCGGAGCATTTGTACAAGGAGTTGAAAGTCCCAAGTGTGGACGTCGCCCGCTTGAATGCGGAGAAAGGACCGCTCTATGACGCGAAAGGTGCGACCGCCAAAGAGTCGAAGCCATGGCTCGTCTGCCCGCACCATCTCCGGAATCAGCCGATACTCGTCCCAAGTCCGCCGCCAAGTCGCCCAACCCCAGGTGGTGACGATTCTACTGAAGCCATAATCCTCTGGTAACGCTACGTCGGGGACCATATTCGTGCCGGCGATGAGACCGATGCGCGGATCATTACGGTGCCGCTCCAACATCGCCGCCGCAAAGGGAAAGAAGGCCGGCGAAGGTAGGCAGTCATCCTCCAAGATAATCCCTTCACCCGCCTCGCGGAGAAACCAGTCGATGGCTGCACTAACCCCGCGGCCGCAACCAAGATTTTCCGCCTGGAACAGCACGCGGCAATCGCAGGGCCAGTCTACCTGCGCGACCAGACGCCGGACTTCGCTGACGCGCTCTTCTTCCTCTGGGCGCCCCGGCCGAGGCCCGTCACAAGCAAAGAAAAAACGGGCCGGGCGGGCGGCACGGATGGCCTCAAAGACCCGCGCAGCGGTGTCGGGTCGGTTAAAGGCAATGAGAAGGACCGGCGGGGTCGGTAAGGCCATAACGCAAGCTGACAGCGGTAAACTATTGAGTCAATCGGGAGCTCCTAGGGGCTAAAGATTTACTTCAAAAATGGCCTCACTAATAATTTTTCAATATGAAGTATTTTGTCACAACCTCAGCGGTCTTTGGGGAAATGAATCTCGCAGGCCGACTGCTCGCCAAAGGGCTACAAATCAGCGGCCTAGACAACCATCGATATAAGATGCTGCGGGGCACGTCCATGGAAAGTTGGTGGAAAGCCGCCCCTTTCCAGTAAACGCAAAGAATTCCTTCTTCCCTTACTCTACCATCTCGAGGTAAAAAATGTCATGACCTCACGCCCCCTTGGTTTCGGTATCTGGGGAACCGGCATGATCGCCGAGTTCCACGCGAAGGCGCTCGCCGAGATCCCCGGCGTCAAGGTCGTGGCCGCCTATAACCGCACTCCGGCCAAGGCGGAAGCGTTTGCCCGCCAGTATGGGGCGACCGCGTGCGCGACTCCCGAGGCTTTACTCGCACATCCCGAGGTCGACGTGGTCTGCCTCTGCACACCCAGCGGCGACCACTTGGCTCCCGCCCTGGCCTGCGCCCGCGCCGGCAAACATGTGGTCGTCGAGAAGCCGCTCGAGGTCACCTTGGCCCG
>CAMDWM010000052.1:0-10453 GCA_945878755.1 Akkermansia muciniphila | reverse complement strand
GTCAGCTCCCTCTTAAATCCAGCTGGCAGCATATAACTGCTAAAAACACCATCACGTTCGAAAGCGACAACGCTTTCGCACTCGCTGCTTAATTACAGCGACGGGCCCCAGGACGCGCCTGCATTCCTGGATCAGCTCGGTTAACGTGGGCGATCCCCTCCTCTAGTTTCTATCTCCGGGGTAAGTGAGAATGAAGATAGGCCGCACGGGTGCGCATTCCCAAACGCGGTCGAGATCAACAATGACGCTAAGCATGTAGAAGATGTGACGTAAGGATAGGAAGACGCGGGTTCGACTCCCGCCACCTCCACCATTTAGCGAACTCAGTCACAGCCCACGACCACCCGGTCGTGGGCTCGACTCGTTTAGCCTATTGAGTTGGTCGCACCAACACGAGGGCCGAGCAACGGTCCGCCGCAATCCACCTAACGGTCCCGGGCTGCTGACAGACGTAGAAGTTATCGATGATGCCAACGTAGGACTTCCCCGCAACGTCTGCATAGCCGACCGCCACCACGGCATGACCCCAAGTGAGTTCGGGTTTCCGCGGGACCAGAATATTGCACAGCAACAAGGCCGGTCGGCCTTCGGAGATTTCTGTCCGCAGCACCTGATCACTGTAACCGACCAGCCGGATGTCGACGGACACACGATACTGGGTGGCATCGGCGCGCAGGCCCGCTACCAAGGCATCGGGCATCGCACCCGCCAAAGCCATCTTACCGTCCGTGTAGCCTTCGACATCCGCCAGGACCGCCATCGGCAAGCGGTCACGCAACCGTCGGACCAAGCCTTCATGACTATCATCAGCCTGCCAATCAAACGTCCCGCGGTTGGACCAGAACGCCATGAGACTGCCGCCCGCTGTCGGCCCGCAACCGGAAGCCACGGGCTGACCATCCGCACCCTTAATCGGAAATTGCTGAATCGGCGGCACGCCAGCGAGGGCCTTGGCGGACGGGGCCGCCAGCTCGGTCAGGCCTTCCAAAGCAAAATCAACTAGCGCTGGACGCCCATTCGCCTGCCAAGCCAAGTAACCGGCCGGTACCCCAGACCCCGTTTTCAGTTCGGCCCACCAGAATGGCTCACCCGCGGACGACCAGCGTGTGGCCACCGGCGTGACTGGACGAACGGAAGCGACCTGCACCTCTCCACGCGTGCCGGCCAGCAGGCCAGCCGCCCCCAGCGACTGGAGATGCGTCCGAGCCTGGGCCTGCACCTGTTCCGCCGACTTCGGCTGGGAGTCGCAACCTGTCAGCCAAGCCGCTAAAAGCCCAATGGCGATTGCACGCAATCGCCACATCTCACTTCGCGTCCTTCAGCATCACCAGGTTCGCTTCCGCGAACGCTTCGCCCATCAGCGCAAAAGTCTTAGCACAACCCAGATAATGGTAACCCGCATTCGAGGCGCCACGTTTCCACTGAGCTGCTTCGGCTTCGGTGACCACTTTAGCTTCATACGCCTTGAGGTAATCACGCTGCTGAGCTTCGGTCATCTTCCCATCGGCATTCGCTGACTTAGCGTTCTTATTCTTCAATTCATAGGCCATCTGCCGGACCTTATCGCGCTTGGCCTGGATGGCGGCGAGTGATTCATCCCAGAAGGGCCCCGTACGCACCGCAGTCACGTTACCTTTAAATTCCGGTAGGCTTGCCGGGGCGGCCATGGCTTCACGGAAGGCGAGGTTATCTTCACCCGGCTCTTTACCGCCGACGCCCATCACCCCAATGACGAACGGCATCTTGGGGACGCCGAGATCCTTGCGGACATCGCGAATGAAGGCCGCCATAAAGTCCGAGTACTTCGCATAGCGATTAGTCGTAGCACCTTTGGGCTGACGCGGGTAAAAGTTCGAGTCGACCATGTCATTAAAGCCCTGCAACCAGATGAAGCCGGCGATTTCATAGCCCTGCTTGGGGTCGTAGCCTGGGCAGACCCGACCAGGGTTAGCCAAGACTTGACGGACGTGCGCGAGCATGAGTCGGTAGTAATGGCCGGAGTTCGCTAACGGGTGACGGTCCTTCTCGAGGTCCGATGGCGTGCGCGGATACGGACCAGCCCCCGGCGAAAGGAAATCATAGTTGAGCGACTTACCGCCCCACGCTGCTTTAATGAGCAGTACGGGCTCCTGGTAAGCGCGATCCATGGCTAAGCCGAAAGTATATTCGGGCCCGATTTTGCCGCCGTCCTTGGCCGGATCCTGCCGCGAGCCATAACCCCTCGTCAGCTTACCGAAGCCTTCGCCATTTTTGTCGCCACTACCGGTAAGATAGGAAATCCACACGCCCGCCCCTTCAGCGGGCGTTTTACCATCGGGCCCTTTCATCCGCTTCAGCAAGGGCGCGGTGGCCGGATCTTCGCCGATATAATCGATGGTCTCGACCTTGGCATGTCCCTCCATGTTGGATTGGCCAACAAGGATGAAGACCTTAGTCGGGGCGGCCTGCAGGCCAAGGGCGGCCAGCAGTAAAAACAGCGAGGGGTAACGCATGCCTAAAGAAAATGCCCACAGCGGCAGATGGCAAGCCCTGCCCTACCGAGGGTGGCCTAGCACTTTACGTACATCTCAACCTTGCAATCATAGCCACCAAGGTCGACTTCCTGGCGGTAGTCCCGGCGCATCGTCTTGTCCGTGGACTCCAAGCGCAGCGGGTTGACGAAGATCAAGCGGCCACCTGGACGGAGGGTCGCCGAGGCGACCCGGAAGAAATCAGCGAACAGGCCGTGCAGGTTTGGCACGCGGACGCGCCGACCGAGGGGCGGATTCGAGATGATGAGCGACAGCTTACCCGAAACCAAGACCGGCACTTCCGCGTAACCACGGAAGTCGCCCGTCAAGAAGGTGCTCTTTACGCCCTCCAAGCCAGCGGCCGCCCAATTCGCCTTGGCAATCTCGATGGCTTTCTCATTTAGGTCGGTACCAATAACCTGCTTCACGTCACCCAACAAGGCGGTCTCAATAAGCTCCAAGCCTGAACCACAGAACGGATCCCAGACGACTTCATTAGCCTGACGACCAGCCAAGCGCGCCAAGCAGGCGGCCAGCGGCGGGTGTGAGGCGGCATTAATGGCGGCCTTTCGATAGGTCAGACGTGGATCCGGCGAAACCTTCGGACGGAGTTCCGCCAAGGCAGCGGACGGTGCCAAGAAAACGTCAACCGACCACGGAGCTTCGCGGGCGTCGTTCAAGATACGGGGATTCAACTTAAACGCCTCTGCGGCCACCTTGGCCACGTCGTCGCCATGATTTTCACTGCCCGAAAAAGACAGGCGATAGCGCCACGACCCATCCGTGAGCGAGTCCATGAGACGCTCACTCAAAGGGGAGCCAATGAGTTTAGCCAAGCCGGCGAAGGCCTCGGGGCCTTCGGGGTCGCGCACGCGGCCCAAGCCAAAGCCCATCGTGTCGAAACAACGCAACTGATAGAGATCACGGAGACTGAAAGGCCCCTTGGCCGCGACCACCACGTGGCAACCGCGGACTTCGAGCACGCGGAACTTACCACCCGCGGTATCACTGGCCCGTACTTCGTCAGCCAGCACCGCTTCGAGGCCACGACGGCAACGCAGGCTGATGCGCAAAGTATCGTAACGATCCAAGATAGCATCGACGCGAATGGTCGCCGGGCTTTCGCGACGGGCAACATTGGCACGGACCTTTTGTTCGGAGAGCGGCAAGCCGGCCGCCCCTGCCCCGACGGCCTTCAAGGTTTCTTCGCCGGCAATCTTCTCTAAGGCTGCGCCCGCCTTCCGCTTCTCGCGGTCGACCGTGCTCGTCTTAAGAATTGTAAGAATATTCCGCTCCGCCTCGACGTCTTCGCCCAGCTTCGGAATTGCCGCCATGGCGTAACGGCGGACCTTCTCCTCCGGATCTTGGAGTAACCCCTTGAGCCAAGCCTTGACCTGAATCTTCAAGGCCGGGTCGCTGCAATGGGTGAAAACGACGCCGACTGCCCGGACTAAGGCGACCTGACGAGCGCGCTCCTTGCCCGTGGCTTGATTGAATTTGGGGACCTCGACACCCCAAAGCTGCCCCGCGGGCAGTTCCCGGAGCTGTCGGTAAAGGTCGTTATCGGCTTTCATGGCTTGGTAAGTCGGGCGGGCGGGCGGCAAAGTCAAGGGAGACGCAGGCGGGCGACCCGAGCCTGACCGCGGCCAGTGCCAGGTTCCGCGTGTCGCACTTTGGGCATTTTCCTAACAAAATTAACCAAAAGCGGACACGTGAATGTCGGCTCGAGAAGTTGGCACGAAAACCCGTCTCCGCCCCCGTCCTGACAATCGACAAGTTGCCTTTGACAGGGGGGGATTATTGCCCACTAGATTTAGATGTCTTGCGGTCTCCGCCAAGGCACCCGGCGGCTCAGCCGCCAGCCCATCCGACTACTTTTGCCCACACCAGAAATGAAGAATCCCGGACTTCCCGAAAAACAGGGTCTTTACGACCCCCAGTTTGAGCATGACGCCTGCGGCGTAGGCTTCGTTTGCCAGATGAAGGGCAAGCGTTCGCACGATATCATCCAGCAGGCCCTCACCATCCTGGTGAACCTCGATCACCGCGGCGCCTGTGGTTGCGAAGTGAACACCGGCGACGGCGCCGGTATCCTGCTCCAGCTCCCCCACGGGTTCTTCGCAAAGAACGGCCCGGCCAATCTCCCCCAGCCCGGCCATTACGGCGTGGGCATGCTCTACGTTTCCCCGGACGACAAGATCCGCGCGGCCACCGAAGCCACCTTTACCGACCTCGCCAAATCCCTCGGTCTCGCGATCCTCGGCTGGCGCACCGTCCCCGTCGACAATGCCTCCCTCGGCCCGACCGCCGTCCGCAGCGAGCCCGTCGTCCGCCAGGCCTTCCTCGGTCGCCCCGGTGATTGCGCCACCGATCAAGATTTCGAACGGAAGCTCTTTATCCTGAGCAAGCAGGCCCACCACCAAATCCGCGCCACCGGTAAGGACGAGTTCTACTACGCTAGCTCCCTGTCCTGCCGCACGATCATCTACAAGGGCATGCTCATGCCTGAACAGGTGGGTAAATACTTCCCCGACCTCGCAGATCAGTCGATGGACACCGCCCTCGCGCTCGTCCACTCGCGCTTCTCGACCAATACCTTCCCGAGCTGGGAACGCGCCCACCCTTATCACTACATCGCGCACAACGGCGAGATCAACACCCTCAACGGCAACGTCAATTGGATGAAGGCTCGCGAGCCGCTCTTGGCCAGCCCGCTGTTCGGCAAGGAACTCCCAAAAATCCTCCCGATCGTGAACCCCAACGGTTCCGATTCTGCCAAGTTCGACAACGTCCTCGAGCTGGTCGTCATGGGCGGCCGTTCGCTGCCCGAGGCCATGATGATGATGATTCCAGAGCCATGGAACGGCCATGAATCGATGAGCCCGGAGAAGAAGGCTTTCTACGAATACAACTCTTGCCTCATGGAGCCGTGGGACGGCCCCGCCTCAGTCGTCTTCACCGACGGTACGATGATCGGCGCCACCCTCGACCGTAACGGCCTCCGCCCTTCCCGCTACTATGTGACTAAGGATGACTACGTCATCATGGGCTCTGAAGCCGGCGTCCTCCCGATCGACCCTGCCAACATCGCCTCCAAGGGCCGACTGCAGCCGGGCCGCATGTTCCTCGTGAACATGGAAGAAGGTCGCATCGTCGCCGACGAGGAGATCAAGCAGAAGATTGCTTCCCAGAAGCCCTACCGCGAATGGCTCGATAAGAACCTCATCAAGCTTGCTGACATCGCCGACGCCCCGGCCGCCCCCGCACCCGCCCACAGCAACACCGTCCAACGCCAGCTCGCCTTCGGCTACACGTTTGAAGACCAGCGGAAGCTGCTCGTCCCGATGGCCAAGGAGGGCGTCGAAGCCATGGGCTCGATGGGTACCGACATCCCTCTCGCCGTACTGTCGAACAAGTCGAAGCTCCTCTACGATTACTTCAAGCAGCTTTTCGCGCAGGTCACCAATCCGCCGATCGACTGTATCCGCGAAGAGATTGTCACCTCCTCCGTCACGACAATCGGACCCGAGCGCAACCTGCTCGACCCGAAACCCGGCAGCTGCCACCTGATCGAACTCCAGTCGCCGATCCTTACCAACGAGGAACTCGCCAAGCTCCGCCACGTCGCTCACGGCCAGTTCAAATCCGTCACCATCCCGACCCTCTTCGACGCCAAGTCCGGCGCCAGGGGCCTCGAGCAGGCGATGGATGAAGTCTGCCGCCAGGCCAGCCTGCAAATCGACGCCGGCATCAACCTCATCATCCTGAGCGACCGCGGCGTCGACCGCAACAACGCCGCCATCCCGCCCCTGCTCGCTGTCGCCGGCCTGCACCACTACCTGATTCGCGAAGGCAAGCGCACTAAGGTCGGCCTCATCCTCGAGTCCGGCGAGCCGCGCGAAGTGCACCACTTCTGCACGCTCATCGGCTACGGTTGCGCAGGCATCAATCCCTACCTGGCGTTCGAGACCCTCGATGACATGATCAAGCAGGGCCTTCTCGTCGGCGTCGACCACTACACCGCCTGCAAGAATTACGTGAAGGCTGTCACCAAGGGTATCGTCAAGGTCGCCTCCAAGATCGGCATCTCGACTATCCAGAGCTACCTCGGAGCCCAGATCTTCGAATGCGTCGGCCTCCAGCAGAAGGTCGTCGACAAGTATTTCACCGGCACCGCCACGCGCATCGAAGGCGCCGACGTTGCCGCGATCGCCGAGGAGACCCTCTCCCGCCACGCCTATGCCTTCCCTGAGCGCGTCGACACCCCGGCCACCTTGGAAGTCGGCGGCGACTACCAGTGGCGTCACGAAGGCGAAGGTCACCTCTTCAGCCCGCAGGTCATCCACTCGCTGCAAAAGGCCGTCCGCACGAATAATTACGACACCTTCAAGGTCTACACCCGACTGGTGGACGACCAGATGCAGCAGATCTTCACGCTCCGCGGCCTCCTCCAGTTCAAGGCCCGCACCCCGGTCGACATCAGCGAAGTCGAGTCCGTCGAAAATATCTTTAAACGCTTCAAGACCGGCGCGATGAGCTACGGCTCCATCTCCTCGGAGGCCCACGAAACCCTCGCAATCGCGATGAACCGTATCGGCGGCAAGTCCAACACCGGCGAAGGCGGCGAAGACCCGGCGCGCTTCACCTGGACCAACGAACAGGGCGACTCGAAGAACTCCGCCATCAAGCAGGTCGCTTCCGGCCGCTTCGGCGTCACGAGCCGCTACCTGACCAACGCCAAGGAAATCCAGATCAAGATGGCCCAGGGCGCTAAGCCCGGCGAAGGCGGCCAGCTCCCCGGCGGCAAGGTCTACCCGCCCATCGCCAAGGTACGTCACTCGACCCCAGGCGTCGGCCTCATCTCCCCGCCCCCGCACCACGACATCTACTCGATCGAGGACCTTTCGGAACTCATCCATGACTTGAAGAACGCCAACCGCGCTGCGCGGGTCAGCGTAAAGCTCGTCTCGGAAGTCGGCGTCGGCACGATTGCGGCTGGTGTCGCCAAGGCCCACGCGGACGTCGTCCTCATCTCGGGCTTCGACGGCGGCACGGGCGCTTCGCCCCAGACCTCCATCAAGCACGCCGGCCTGCCGTGGGAACTCGGTCTCGCCGAGACCCACCAGACCCTCGTCCTCAACAACCTCCGCTCTCGCATCGTCGTCGAAACCGACGGCCAGCTGAAGACCGGCCGTGACGTCGTCATCGCCGCCCTCCTCGGCGCCGAAGAGTTCGGCTTCGCCACGGCCCCGCTGGTGACCCTCGGTTGCATCATGATGCGCGTCTGTCACCTCAACACCTGTCCAGTCGGCGTCGCCACCCAGGATCCAGAGCTACGTAAGAACTTCACCGGACGTCCTGAAGATACCGTGAACTTCATGCGCTTCATCGCCCAGGAGGTTCGCGAAATTATGGCGCAGCTCGGTTTCCGCACGCTCAACGAAATGGTCGGCCGCACCGACGCCCTCGAAGCGCGTCACGCCGTCGAACATTGGAAGGCCAAGGGCATCGACCTCTCCAAGCTCCTCTACTCGCCGCAGGCCGACCCCGAAGTGGGTCGCTTCTGCACCGAGAAGCAGGACCACGGCCTCGAGAAGGGACTGGACCTCTCCATCCTCCTCGCGAAGTGCCAACCCGCTATCAACAACGGCGAGAAGGTCCGCTACGAAGGCGAAATCAAGAACACCCACCGCGTCGTCGGCACGATCCTCGGCAACGAGATTACCAAGAAGCACATCGACGGCCTGCCGGACGGCACCATCCACCTGAAGTTCAAGGGTAGCGCGGGCCAGTCCCTCGGTGCCTTCGTCCCTGCGGGCGTGACGATCGAACTCGAAGGCGACGCCAACGACTACGTCGGCAAGGGCCTCAGCGGCGGACGCGTCATCGTCTATCCCGACGCCAAGGCCACCTTCCCCGCCGAGGATAACATCATCCTCGGCAACGTCGCCCTCTACGGCGCAACCTCCGGCGAAGCTTTCTTCCGCGGCATGGCGGGCGAACGTTTCTGCGTCCGTAACTCGGGTGCGACCACCGTCGTCGAAGGCGTGGGTGACCACGGCTGTGAATACATGACCGGTGGACGTGTCGTCGTCCTCGGCCTCACGGGTCGTAACTTCGCGGCCGGCATGAGCGGTGGCGTGGCCTACGTCCTCGACGAAAAAGGTGATTTCGCGGTCCGCTGCAATAAGCAGATGGTCGGTCTCGAGAAGCCCGAAGCTGGCGATGCCTTGGAACTCCGCGGCCTCATCGAACGTCACGCCGAGCTCACGGGCAGCCTGAAGGCGAAGAAGCTCCTTGCCAATTGGGACGCCTCCCTCGCCCAGTTCGTCAAGGTGATGCCCAAGGACTATAAACGCGTCCTCCAGGCCATCGCCACGGCGCAGGCCAAGGGACTCAGCGGCGACGCCGCCCTCAACGAAGCCTTCGAGATCAACTCCCGCGACCTCGCCCGCGTCGGCGGCGGTTGAGCACCCACCCCGTCCACACCTAAGCACCTTCTGCACCATGGGAAAACCTACCGGATTTGTCGAATTCCAGCGCGAACTCCCGCCTGATCGCGATGCCCTCACCCGCATCGGCGATTGGAAGGAGATTCACCACCATCACTCCGACGAGAAGCTCCAGAAGCAGGGCGCTCGCTGCATGGATTGCGGCGTGCCGTTCTGCCACACGGGCAAGCTTATCGGCGGGATGGCCAGCGGCTGCCCGATCAACAACCTGATCCCTGAGTGGAACGACCTCGTCTATAGGGGCCTCTGGAATGAGGCACTCGAACGCCTCCACAAGACCAATAACTTCCCGGAGTTCACCGGCCGCGTCTGCCCCGCCCCGTGCGAAGGTTCCTGCGTGCTGGGCATGAACAAGCCGGCTGTCACAATCAAAAATATCGAGGTCTCGATCGTCGACAAGGGCTGGGACAACGGCTGGATCATCCCCCGCGCGCCGACCAAGCGCACCGGCAAGAAGGTTGCCGTCATCGGTTCCGGTCCCGCCGGCCTCTCCGCCGCCGCGCAGCTCAACTACGCCGGCCATAACGTCACCGTCTTCGAACGATCCGACCGTCCAGGCGGCCTGCTGATGTACGGCATCCCGAACATGAAGCTCGATAAGAACGAAGTCGTGCTCCGCCGCATCTCGCTCCTCGAGGCCGAAGGCGTGACCTTTAAGTGCGGCGTCAACGTCGGTGTCGACATCTCGCCTGAACAGCTCCGCAAGGACTTCGACTCGGTCATCCTCACCGTCGGCGCCACCAAGGGCCGCGACCTCCCCCTCCCGGGCCGCGAAGCCAAGGGCATCCACCTGGCAATGGAGTTCCTCTCCGCCAACACGAAGAACCTCCTGGACGGCCTGTCCCCCGACGCGTCCTTCACCGCCAAAGGTAAAGACGTCGTGATCATCGGCGGCGGCGACACCGGCACCGACTGCGTGGGCACCTCGCTCCGCCACGGCTGCAATTCCGTCGTCCAGCTCGAGATCATGGCCAAGTCCCCGCTCACCCGCGCCAAGGACAACCCCTGGCCGGAATGGCCCAAGACCCACAAGGTTGACTACGGCCAGGAAGAAGCTGCTGCCAAGTATGGCTCTGACCCGCGCGTCTACCTTACCACCGCGACCAAGTTCGACACCGACGCCCAAGGCAACCTCGAGGCTGTCCACACCATCGAAGTCGAATGGAAGAAGAACGACAAGGGAGTCTTCAGCCCTCAGCCGATCCCCGGCACCGAGAAGGTCCGGCCCGCTCAACTCGTCCTGCTCGCCATGGGCTTCATGGGTCCGGAACAGCCGCTCATCGAAGCCTTCGGCCTTGAGCGCGACGCCCGCTCCAACGTCAAGGCCGAGCACGAGAAGTACGTGACCAACCTCCCCGGCGTCTTCGCCGCGGGCGATTGCCGTCGCGGCCAGTCCTTAGTCGTCTGGGCCTTTAATGAAGGCCGTGGCGT
>CAMDWM010000051.1:0-10493 GCA_945878755.1 Akkermansia muciniphila | reverse complement strand
CTGGCGTCAGCCAATCTCACCGACGCCATCGTTCGTTTAATCGTGGCGGCCCGCCCTGATGCCTTAGCGCGCGAATGGGTCAGCGTGCGGCCACTGCCGCCGACCCCGTCCGAGATAGATTTATTTGCGCTGCAGACGCGGCGCGACGCCCCGGAGTGGTTACCACGCCCCAAGAGCGGGCCTTGGCAGAATTCCGCCACCGCCTGGCGCGAACTTAAATCCATCGCCGATCGCGGCGATACCGAAGGCGTCCAGTGTGACGCGGATGGTCATGTCAGCGAAGCCACGCGGAGTTCTTTGGCCTGGTGGGATGGCGAGCGTTGGTGTTTTCCCGCGATTTCCACCGGACGCTTACCGGGCACGGCCGCGGCACAGTTCCGTTCGATTGTGGCGCAAGCTGGCCGGACCTGCGTCGACGTGACCGTGCCATTCCCGGTGGAAGCGCGTTCGGTCGTCGTCTTGCGGTCCACCTTCACGGTAGGGGCGGTTTTGGCGCGGAGTTACCGGACGCCTGCGGGGGAAGTTCAATGGCTGCCATCCTCCGATCAGGCTGAAGCCCATGCCCGCTTGGCCGACTTGGCGGCGTGGCGTGCTCAGCGATTCGTCAGCCTCGTGTAAAGCGGGAGCGCAGTCGAGAGGATGAAGAGCGTCAGGAAGCCTACGCTGGCGACGGCCGAGAAGCAGACGGCGACGAGCAGCGTGGCCATCTTGCTAGCGCCTTCCTCATCCGCTTGGCGGTAGCCTTTGACGGCGACCCAGGTCGCGATGACGCCGAGTACGAGTAGCGTGAGTAGCGCCGCGGTGAAATAATTGAAGAAGAAGCCAGTCACGGCAGGCAGTGCGCCGGGTTCACCTTGGATAAGGGAGATGAGAATGGGTTGAGCGCGGAACGCCACGGCACCCACGGATGTCGGGAGGGCGGCGGAAAGGAAGACGGCCAGGGCCGAGACGATTTTGAGCTCGCGGGGGTTCATGACCGGATTGTTTCCATCGAGCCCTTCGCGGTCAATATCGGGATTCTCCCTCGCCAACGGCAACCCATCGCCCTAGGGTCCCTGTTCCTATGGACGTCGGTTTTCTTTGGCCTCTCTTTATCCTCCTAAACGGCAGTGCCGCTGGCGTTTCGCTCGTGGCAGGGGTCGTGGCCGCCTTTTCCCCGGGGGAAATCGAAGAGTTGCGCCGGCAAGATGCGAAGGCGGCAGTGTCCTTGGAGCGTTGCCGTGGTGACCAAGGCAATACCTTGGCGGCTTTCGAAGTCCTGACGGCGGCCTTCGTCGGGATGAGCGCCTTGCTTGGCGGCATCCTGCTCGGGGATAGGCTCATGGATAAGGCTTTTGCAGGTTGGCAGATGGCCGCGGGGATTGCCCTAGCGATTGTCGCCGTTTCTTTTCTGATGTCGTGGCTGACGGTGATGCTCCCCCGTAAGCTCGGGATGCACCTCCGCATCTCGCTCGCGCCGCGGATTGCGCCCACGCTTTCCTTGGTGCGCGGGGCTGCTTCCGTGCTGCGGAGTTTTGGTAAATTGCACGATTCCTTAGCACCGCCGGAAGAGCCGGGCATTGACCGCGCGGATGCAGATATCGGCAGTATGGCGCAGGCCGCCGCTCGTGAAGGCAAGATCACGCAGGCTGAGAGCACTTTAGTTGCCAACGCCGTCCGCCTCGATGACATCCCGGTTTCGCAGGTCCTCACGCCTCGGCTCGTGGTCACGGCAGTTGATGTCGACCTTTCGGTCGGCGATGTGCTCCGCATGTATCCGAACGTCCCGCATGGCCGCTTGCCGGTGTGGGAAGGTAACCCTGACCGGATTGTCGGCATTGTCCGCCGTCGCGATATTTTGAAGGCGGCCGGTGAGGGCCGCCGGGAGGTGAAGGTCCGGGAGCTCATGGGCAAGGCCCATATTGTCCCCGAGAATGCGACCCTCTCGGATGCGCTCCACGACCTCGTGCGCGCCCACCAGCAGTTAGCGGTGGTCGTCGATGAGTTCGGCGCCTTTGCCGGCGTGATCACGCTCGAAGACGTCTTTGAGTCGCTCTTGGGCGTCGAGATTTATGAGAAGGATGACCCGCATCCGGACATGCGCGAACTAGCCCGGCAACGCGGACATCGCGTCGGCCGCCGCCCCTCGGGTGAGGCTGGCAATAAACTATGAACCTCGCGGCGGTGTCGGCGGCCCTTGCTTACTGGGTGCATGACCTCGACCCAGTGGCCTTCCGTTTCCCGGAGGGCTGGCCGTTACACGGCGTTCATTGGTATGGACTCTCTTATGCGGCTGGCTTCCTTGTCGCCGCTTTGCTCCTAGCCCACTGGCGTCGCCAGGCGGTGGCGCCCGTCCGCGATGTGGTCGATGAATCCGCCCTCATCACCGCCATCATGGTGGGGGTCGTCCTCGGTGGCCGCTTGGGCCATGTGATCTTATACGCCCGCGATGAATTCATGGCGGACCCGCTGATGCTTTTCCGCGTGTGGCAAGGCGGCATGGCCAGCCATGGCGGCTTCTTGGGCGTACTCCTAGCGGCCGTCTGGTTTGCCCGGACGCGCCGGGTGCCTTTCTTGGCGGTGGGTGACTTAGTCTGCGCGTTGGCGCCCGCCGGGCTACTCTTTGGACGCTTAGCCAATTTCGTGAACGCGGAACTCGTCGGGCGCACGACCACGGTCCCTTGGGCGGTAATTTTTCCGCGTGAAGGCCAAGAGCCGCGGCACCCGTCGCAGCTATACGAGGCTTTCGGCGAAGGCCTCCTCCCGTTGCTTTGGATATTCTGGCGTTACCCGAAGCGTTTGCCGCCGGGTCAGGTCGCGGGCGAGTTCCTTCTCCTCTACGCGGTGGCGCGCTTTATCAGCGAATGGTTCCGCCTGCCCGAGGACGGTTATATTCTTGGAATGACCGCTGGGCAGTTCTGGACCCTGCCGATGGCGATCGGTGGCCTTTACCTTATCTTCCGTGCCCGCGCGGGGGCGAAAGATGTTGCCCGCTGAACGCGTCGGTGGGAGAAGCGTGGTCGCGTCATGATCACCGTCCCGCTCCTCGACCTCGGCCCACAGAACCGCGCCCTTGAAGCCCAGTTCGAGGCCGCCTTTCGCGATGTCTTACGCTCCAATCAGTTTATCATGGGGCCGCGGCTCGAGGTCTTCGAGAAGGACTGTGCGGCTTTCCTCGGCGTCAAGCACGCCCTCGGCGTGTCGTCGGGTACGGATGCACTCCTGCTCGCCCTCATGGCCCTCGATATTGGCGAAGGCGATGAAGTCCTCATCCCGTCCTTCACCTTCTTTGCGACCGCTGGTTCCGTGGCGCGCCTCGGCGCTGTTCCCGTCTGGGTCGACGTCGACCCACACCATTTCAACATCGATCTGGCTGATGCTGCCCGCAAGGTCAGCCCGCGCACCCGAGTAATCATGCCGGTGCACCTCTTCGGCCAGTCGTGCGACCTCGTCGCCTTGCAGGCCTTTGCCTCCGCGCATCGCCTCCGTATTCTCGAAGACGCCGCGCAATCCATGGGCGCTCGCTGGCAAGGACGGAGCACGATGTCGGTCGGCGATCTGGGGGCTACCAGCTTCTTCCCGTCAAAGAACTTGGGCGGGATGGGCGATTCGGGCTTGGTGACGACTTCGGACGACGCCCTCGCGGACCGCGCGCGTATCTTACGCGTCCACGGCATGCAGCCGAAGTATTACCACCGCGAGATTGGCGCGAATTTCCGCATGGATCCGCTCCAAGCCGCATTGTTGCACCTGAAACTACCGCACTTGCCGGAGTATAATTGCGCGCGTGCGGGGAATGCGAATTTCTACCATGCGTCGCTGAAGGGCCAGGCGGGTATCGCGGAGAACCGACCAGGCGTGGAAGCTACGGCGAAGATTCTGCTCCCGGTCGATTTCTCGGGCCAAGGCATTTGGAATCAATTCACCTTGCGGGTCCCTGGTGGCCGTCGCGATGCGCTCAAGGCGTTTCTCACGGCCCGCAAGATTGGCTGCGAAATCTATTACCCGATTCCGCTCCATCGCCAGGAATGTTTTGCTTCGGCGGGCTATCGAGGCGGGGACAGTGTGCCCATCTCGGAGCAACTCTCGGCTGAAGTCCTCAGTATTCCCATCTTCCCTGAACTCGCCCCGGACCAACGTCAGTGGGTAGCGGATTCGCTCGCGGATTTTGCGGCCGGGAAGACGGAGTGATTCGGAGGTAGGGGCGCCACTGCGTGGCGTCCGTTCGCTGCGCAACGTAGTGGTCCGATTAACGTATCTAAGCCCCGCCGACTCTCGGCATCGGTTTAGAACGGACGCGACGCAGTCGCGCCCCTACCCGTGACCCAGCCAATCATCTGGTCTCCGGTTTCCCTTTGAAGCGTATCTTACCGCTACCCGCTCTCCGCCAACCGCTACGACCTTCGTCTCTCAGAAGAACCGGATCGTCTTCGCCTTCATCTTCTCATGTTCGGCGTCCGTGCAAGGCGCGTTCGTCGGCGCGTCCGCGGGCTTATCGGTGGACTGCACGAGCCCGTTCGCGAGGAGGTATTTCTCGACCTCTTCGCCGGAGACGTCAGCGAGCATCACCCCGTTAACCTCGACGCAAGGGGAGAGCCGTTGGCCGGTCTTCTCGACCATCTCGGCGTAGTTCGTCTGGACATTGATGATATCCACGTCTTCGAAGGCGAGGCCATGCTTACGCATGACGGCGCGGACGCCGTTGCTCCAGCCGCAGCTGGGTTTGAGGTAGGCCTTGATTTTGAGCATGCCCCTAACATGCGCGTCTTTCGGCCGGAATCAAGCGCGACGGCCTTTGGCACCCTTTTTGGTGGCCTCAGGCTCATACCAGTAGCCGATGCCGTGAATCGTCCGGAAGCACTCTAAGCCGCGCCCGAGCTTTTGGAAGGCCTCGCGGATCTTCGCAATATATTGGTCCAAGGAACGGCTCCGTACATTCGCGTGGACGCCCCAGACTGCATGAATGAGGCTATTACGGCTGATGATCACGCCGGGATTGGCGTGCAGGTGATAAAGAATGCCGATCTCCTTCCGCCCGAGTTTACAGCTCTTGCCTGGACCAAAGACCAACTCGAGGCGCTCGGGATGAACTTCGGTACCGTTGAAGTGGAAGACGTTCGTCGCGAGGTCCGCGTTGCGGGTGAGACGGCTATCGCCCGCGGTTTCGCTGCGCCGGAGCACCGCATGGATGCGGGCCGCCAGTTCTTCGGGGTGGTACGGCTTACCGATGAAGTCATCGGCGCCCGCCTCGAGCGCCTTGACGATGGCGCTCGGCGTCTGGACGCTCGCCAGGAAGATCACTGCTGCGGGGGCGCCGGACTTGCGAATGCGTTCCAAAACCGTGAGCCCATCGAGGTCGGGCAGGGTGGGGTCGAGCAGCACCAAGTGCACGTGGTTTTCTTCGACGAACTTAAGGGCGGTGGCCCCCTTGTGAAATGTTTGCGTGGTGAACCCGGCCTCGGCGAGCTGCTGGTGCAGGGTCGCGGCTAAGCTACGATCGTCTTCAACGATAACGATGAGGGGCCTCTGCTGGGGACTCATGCAGAAAAACGGGGTTGGACTGCGGGGTTGCCGCAAAGGGGGTTTGCGGCGGGGTGCTTACATATGTAAAAAAGAGCCCGTGGTTGCCAAGCCCATTAGAAACCATTTTGTGGGGTCTCTAGGTATGAGCACTTCCGAACAGGCCGAAGGAAAAACCCCCAAGTGGTTAATCCTGTTATGTTTAGTCATCTTTATAGGTTCAGCCGCCTTTGGCGGGTATGCCTTGGCGAAGTCAGCCGAGGAGAAAGCCAGCCGGAAGTCCGCCGATCCTTTTGCCGACCGGAGCTTATTCGGGCGCTGAGGTCGGGGTCAGTGGCCTAGGGTGAATTAGGTAATAGGCTTTTTACCCTAGGGCATCGGGGGTTGACACTCTTAGGCCTGAATTAGATACCTTAATCCCCTATTTTAACCCTACCCCGACCCCTCACCATGCGGATTTCTAAGTCTCTGTTGGTGGCCGCCGCTATGCTTGCTTCCGCAGGTATCGCCCAGGCCCAGCAAAACGTGACCCAGGCCACTTGGCTCGGCTCTGCCGGCGACGGCGGCACGGGTATTTGGGATAAGTGGAATACGGCCCCCACGGCGCACAACTACTGGCAGGCCACCAACCTGACGCCCCAGGTGGCGGTGTCCGGCGTCCGCCTGACGAATGCGGCTAACCTGCTCTTTACTTACACGGGTACGGCGCTCACCGCGGGTGCCACGAACGACATCCTCATCGATTCGAACATCATTTCCAGCCAGTCCCAGACGCTCCGCTTCCAGTCGTCAGGCTATCGCCTTTTGCCGGGTGCCTTCGCCTCGGGCATCCAGCCGACCACCACCAACTTCCAAGACATCGATTTGGCCCGCACGGTGGTCAATGCCCCGTACACCGCCGCCCCCAATGGTACCCTGCAGATCGGGAACGTCACCTTCACCGTGGCGGGGATTCCTGGGGCGATTTCCGCTCAGCCGTTCCTGACGCTGCGTAACCCGACGAGTTTCGGCGGTGCGATTACCGCCACGAACGCGGACACCACGATTAACCTGGAGAGCTTCGTTGCCTCCACCATCTCTGGCAACTTCAAGGGCAACGGGAATATCGTCAAGATGGGCGGCGCCGTCCTGCAGTATCAGGGCTTTACGGGCGACATGTTCCGCTACGGCACCGAAGCGCGCCCTTATTCATACAACACGATCTTAGGGGTTATTAATATTTTGTACGGTGCTAACCCCCCTGGGTACGGCCTCCGCCCGCTCGATTTAGCGCCGACGCTGGTCGTTAATGACGGTGCTAATGGCGCTCGTCTCGCTGGCCTTCAGGGCCAAATGCGTGTCGATGGCGGCCTGCTCATGGTGAGCGGCCACCTCAACATGTGGCACGACTTCGGCGAAACCGTCGACGGCAACATCCTCACGGTGGGCACGCAGAATGAAATTCCGCTGCTAACCGCGAATATCGCCGCGGGCGCCAATACTACTAAGCTGCGCCACAGCCTCGCTAAGCGGATGACGGGGGTCTCCTCCGTCGTCCTCAATGGCTCAGCGGAAATCAGTTTCACGAACACCCCGGTCAACGTTGGAAGCGGCGCCACCGCGGTGCGCCTCAACTTCCTCCACAACCTTAAGGCGGGGGACAACAACGATCAGTTTCAGACGACGGTCACGACGGGTCCTGACGACAACTACCGTCTCGGTATTCACATCGACCAAGGCTTCGATGGCTCCGTCGGCATTCTCGCCGGTTCGGGCAAGGTCATCAAGACCGGTGCTGGCACATTGACGGTCCTCAGTGACTCCCGCATGAACGGCGACTTCATCGCGGGCGGCGGCCGCACGGTCTTGGCGAGCGCCACGGGGCTGACCTTTGCCAATAGCAGTTCCTTCAATATCGCCGGGACCGATGCGCGTCTCGGGGCGGACATCAGTTACCAGGAACTTAATGACCCGAACCCTAATGACCCGCACGTCGACTACCGCCCCGCCCTTTTCCCAGACATTGGCACCGTGACCGTCACCACCAATGGTGCTGGCCAGTTCACGGGAACGGTAGTCTCTGGTGCCGAGGTCGTCCTAGTCGGCGACCAAACGGTTCGTAATTTCCAAGCCGATTTTGCGCTCAAATCCAAAGGCACGACCAATATTGGCACGGCGACCTCGGGGGAAGTCTTCACGGCCGCGGATGCCGTCAGCACGGCGGCCAACGTTAATAATAAGGGCGAGCTCGTCATCTCGGGTACGGGCAAAGGCTCTAAGCTTTTCCTCAACGGCAATAGCCTGACTATTAATCAGGACGCCACGGGTCGCGATGGCCTTTACTTCGGCGATATCTACGGTTCGGACCTCTCCACGGGTGTTTCGGGTGGCCGCATCATCAAGACGGGGGGCGGCACGCTCGCCCTGATGGGTACCAATAGTTTTTACGATTACACCGAAATCCTGGGCGGCACCTTCATTGCCAGCGTTCAGGGCCTCGGCCAGAAGGACGTCTTTATCGGCAATGGGGGCACCTTCGCGATCCTGCAGACCAACGCGGGTGTGCTGCTTGCGAGCCTTTCCGGCTCCGCTGGCTCCACGCTCAAGCTACTCGCTTCAGCGTTTATCGACAACGGCAGCGGCGCGAAGATTCAGGTTAATAGTGGGAATGATGTGGGCCAAGTGAATATCATCAATGTACAGGCCAATTTCTTCGGTAACATCGTCGTTAACGACGGCGTTAATCTCTCGTTCTCGGGCGGTGCGAACAACACGTTTGCCAACGCCAGTTCCATCACGCTCGACTCCGGCAACACCCGTGAAACCGTGCTCAAGTTCGGTGACACGAACCAACTCATTCGTAACCTCAGCGGCGATTTGCTCTCCCGCGTTGAACTTGGCCGCGGTGACATCACGCTCGAGCAGAACAGTTCCACCGCTAATTTCCAGGGCTCCATCACGGGCGTCGGCAGTTTAATCAAGCAGGGCTCCGCCAGCTTCACGCTCGCTGGCACGACGCCCGGTGGCGCCATCAAGAATTCCTACTATGGTGCGACTATCGTTCGCCCAGGGGGTGCGCTCATCGCTGGCACCGCTAACGCGACGCCCAACACCTCCGCCCTCATCCTCGTCGGTGCCGGCACGTTTAACACCGGTGGCCTTAATCAGACTTTCGGTGGCCTGTTCGGTTCGGCTGCCTCGACCCTGAATATCGGCGCCGCGACCGTCACCGTGGGCTACACGCCGGCGCGGGCAGCTTTGATGACCTCCGAGCTCGCGGGGTCCAACCCCTTGCTCGCCGATTACCTCGGCACGACCGACCAGATTAACCCCATCCTTAACCTGGCGAGCTTTACGGCAACGGGCGGAGCGATTGCCGCTTCCACTATCACCACGGCTTCGACCACTGGCTTGGCCGTCGGCCAGGTGCTTACGGGCACCGGTATCCAACCCGGCACCCTCATCACGGGTATCGGCGCCGGCACCGTTAATATCAGCAAACCGCTGACCGCCGCTGCGACGGGTGTGATTGCGGCGACCGCCACCGTTACCTTTACGCCGACCTCGGGTGTCTCGGGTGCCTCGCAATTAACCGCCACGGCCTCGGCCGGCCTCGGCGTTGGGCAGATCATCGTTGGTACGGGGATTGCCGATGGTTCCTACATCACGGCCATCGTTGCGAACACCAGCTTCACGATTAACGCCGGCGCCGCCGGCACGACGACGGTCAAGACCATTTCTTCAGCTGGCCTGGCCGTTGGCCAAACCATCGCGGGCACCGGCCTGGCGCTGAACAGCCAGATTGCCTCCATCACCCCGAATACGTCGTTCTTCGCCACGGGTGGTACGGTCGGCACGCGGACCATCACCACAACCACGACGACCGGACTCTTCGTCGGCCAGACCTTAACCGGCACAGGTATCCCCGCGGGCGCTATCATCACGGCGGTCACCCCGACTTCCATTACGATCTCGGCTTCGCTCACCGCTCAGGCCGCTGGCACCGTCACCGTCGGCGCCTTGATTGGCCTCACCAACGCTTTGACCGCGACGGCTTCGGGTACGGCGACCGTCAGCGCGCTCATCTCTCTGAATAACCCGCTCACGGCGACCCTCGCCGCTGTGCCGGTTAACGCGGGTACGGTCCGTACCATCGATGTGTCGTCGCTCGGCCTCACCGCCAGCGAACTCAACGCGCTCTACGCGGGTTCGACCCCGATGTCGGCCCTGACTCGGCGCTACCTCTCGACGGTGGCCGTGGGGACGAATCTCGGCAGCTACGTGGCTCCCACCACGGATATTTCCTTCACCAACTCGTTGTCCTTCGACGGCCAGCTGGTCGGCACGGGGACCTTCGTGAAGTCGGGCTCCGAAACGCTTTTCCTGCGCGGTTTCAGTACCGGCTTCACTGGTCAAGTTCAGGTCAACGGTGGCACGCTCGACATTTCCTTTGTCGGTGCCGTCAACAACCTCAACAACGTTTCCGCCATCACGGTCAATACCGGCGGCACCCTTGCTGTCACGGTGGATGACGCCTATGTGGCGGGCCCGAGCGCGGTAAAGCGTACGCTGACCACGCCGATTCTCGGCACGGGTAATTTCGCCAAGAACGGCGTCGGTTACCTCGTCCTCAACCCGACCCTCGCCGTCGGCCAGGTCTCTTATTCTGGCACGACCCTTGTGAACAATGGTTGGCTCGAAATGAACGCGCTGTCTACGAACGGCGCTGCGGTCATCAATTCCTTCAACAGTAACGCCGCCCACCTGGTGCTTAATGCCACCAATGATGTCACTTACTCTGGGCTTGTTTCGGGTACGGGTGAACTCGTCATCCAAGCGGCGGCCGGCAAGACGCTGACCGCGGGCGGCTCACTCACCCACACCGGCGGTACCAATGTCCTAACAGGCACGCTCCTCGCCCAGAACGGCTGGGCGGGTGCCACCACGGGAAATATTACTATCGCCGCGGGCGCGAAGGCACGCTTGAACGTGACCACCAACCTCGCCGCCACGGG
>CAMDWM010000050.1:0-10544 GCA_945878755.1 Akkermansia muciniphila | reverse complement strand
CGCAACGACGTCATCACAAGCCTTAAGGCCCATGGCTATGGCCTTTCCTGGTTTGAACAGAACGCCGATAGCTCCTTCACCGAACGCAAGGTCATGGGCGCCACGGCCGCAGAGAACCCGCAAGGCGTCGTCTTCAGTCAGCTCCACGCCATCCAAATGGCCGACGTGAACGGCGACGGCCTTCTCGACATCGTTACCGGCAAGCGCCGCTGGGCGCACGGCCCGAAGGCCGATGACGATCCCATGGGCGACCCCGTCGTGTATTGGTTCGAACTGAAGCGAGATGGAAAGGGCAGCGCGACGTTCATCCCTCATCAAGTCGACCGCGATAGTGGCGTCGGCACGCAATTCTGGACGGGCCCGCTGACTAAGCAGGCCAAGCCGGCCATTGTCACTGCCAACAAGCACGGCGTCTTCGTCTTCACCCAGAAATAAGTCACCCGGCTTCCCCATAATAGGGTCAGACCCTATTAATGGGGTCTGACCCTATTATTTTTGCCCTTACGCTCTCAGTTGTCAGAAGGCTTAACGCCAGAGCGGTTCGGCCTGCGTCTTGCTCCACGCTTCCCATCGCTCGACCAAGGTCTTGGTCAGTTCTTCATGGCTCGCGGACACTTCCCTTTTTTCGGAAGGGTCGGTTTCCAGGTCGTAGAGTTCCCAGCGGGGTCCGCCCTTGAAGAGCTTCCACTTCCCGGATCGCAAGGCGCCACTCTTGCCGACTCGCCAGTAGAGTGTCTCATGGATGGGTCCGACGTCAGGATTCACGAACCGGCTGCGCAGGTCTTTGCCGTCGGCATCGGCTGGGGTCGCGATGCCGGCGGCGGCGAGGGCCATTGCGGTAAGATCGGTGGAGATGACGGGTGTCCTGATGACCGTTCCCGGCTTCGTCACGCCGGGCCAAGTCACCGCAAAGGGCACGCGGATACCGCCTTCGAGTAGCTGCCCTTTCTCACCGCGGAAGGGATGGTTGCTTGAGGTGAGCTCGCGCGTCGGGCCGCCGTTGTCACTGAGGAAGACGATGATCGTGTTCTCGGTCTGCCCATTGGCGTCGAGCTTGGCCATGAGTTTGCCGACGGATTCGTCAAGGTGCGTGAGCATTGCGGCGAAGATGCGCCGTTGCACATCGGGGATGTGCTTGAAGCGGGCCATGTGGGCGTCGGTTCCCTGCATCGGGCTGTGGACGGCGTTGTAAGCGAGATAGAGAAAGAAAGGTTGCTCCTTCGTGCGGTCGAAGAATTTCATCGCCTCGCGCGTGAACGCATCGGTGAGGTTACTCGGCTCCTCGATGGCTTTGTCGCCGCGCATCATCGGGTTGTCTTTATTGTATTCCGGTTCGTCGGATTTAAGGTGGTCGCTCTGGATTAGGCGGCCATCTGGTGAGGTCCAGCGCCCCATGGCGCCATCAGGCAAGTTCTTCCGGCGCAGCCAGGTCGTATTGCCCTTGCCGATTTCGGGCTCGAAGTAGCGACCTTCGTGGAGGAAACCGAAGAAGTCGGCGAAGCCTCGCTGTTGAGGGTGGAAGGGGGCGGTGCCGCCCAGGTGCCATTTGCCGACCAGACCGGTGTGATACCCTGCGGTGCGCAGGCGATCGGCGATGGTCGGTACGCCGACGGGCAGGCCGATGCCAGGTTCCAGGTTCTTGCTGCCGATTGGGTTGAACTCGAAACCAAAGCTCGTCTGGTAACGGCCCGTCAGCAGCGCGGCACGGGACGCGGCACAGAAAGGAGCCGTGACGTAGCCATCCGTGAAGCGTGCGCCCTTGGTGATGAGCCGGTCGATATTCGGCGTCGGGATGCCGTTGCCGCCATAGCAACCCAGCTCTCGGTAGCCGAGGTCATCCGCGACGATGAACAAGACGTTGGGCTTCTTCGTTTCCGCCGCCAGGAGCGGTGCCAGGGAAGCGAGCAACAGGCTGCAGAAGGTGAGTGGCTTCATCGGGATGATGCACCCGATTATCGAAGGCCTTCTCCAGTATTCTAGGCGGAATTGGGCCGGGTCGCCTTCATTATCCGTCAATTGCCCAGAGGTGGGGCGACTGAGCGCTTCACGGTTAGCCACTGCACGGCGTCGACGGCGGGCGGGAGCTTCTGGTTCACGGCATCTCAAGGGTCAGGCCTTACCCACTCGGGGCCTGAACCGAAAACCGTCACTTTAAGCCGAATTTTAGTTCAGTGCTCAAAAGGTGCGGCCTGACCCCGTGTTCTGACTCCATTGTTTTTGCACCGAAAGGATTATACGCCCAACTTACCCCCGACCCCATGCGCTCCCTACTCTGCCTACTCGCGCTCTCCGCTGCCCTCTTCGCCGAGGCCATCGCCGACCGTAAGGTGGTGCTGGGACTTGTGGACACCTGCGCTCAAGCCCCGAAGACCTACGACGCCGAGGGCTTCAAGGCGGATGGCCCGATCCGCGCGATCTTCTTCGACGCCCTGCCCTCCCAAGGAAAACCCACCCGCGTCTTCGCCTGGATTGGCCTCCCTGCCAAGCGCGAGGGCAAGGTTCCCGGCATCGTCCTCGTCCACGGGGGCGGTGGTACGGCCTACAAGGAATGGGTCCAGAAATGGAACGCCCAAGGCTTCGCGGCCATCAGCATCGCGGTCGAGGGCCAGACGGACCAAGAGGAGAAGCCGGCAGGCAAAGGTCGCACCGGCTGGGCCCGCCACGCCTTCGCCGGCCCCGCCCGCGACGGCACCTTCGCCGACACGAAGCTCCCGCTGAAGGAACAGTGGATGTATCACGCCCTCGCCGACACGATGCTGGCGAACTCGCTGCTCCGCTCCTTGCCCGAAGTCGACGCCACAAAGATCGGCGTGATGGGTGTCTCCTGGGGCGGCGTGATCACGAGCACGGTCCTCGGGCTCGACGACCGCTTCGCCTTCGGCATCCCGACCTACGGCTGCGGCCATCTCTTCGACGCTGAGAATCATTGGGGCAAGGCACTGCACGACAACGAAGGCTATAAACAGATTTGGGACGGCATGAACTACGCCGACCGCGTCAAGATGCCGGTGCTCTGGCTCTCCTGGCCGCAGGACGCCCACTTCCCGCTCGGCTGCCAAGCCGAGAACTACCGCAAGGCGCCCGGCCCCCGCATGGTCTCACTCGTCTCGAAGATGGGCCACAGCCACCCCGCCGGCTGGAATCCGCCCGATAGCTACGCGTTCGCCAAGAGCGTGGTCGAGACCGGCAAGCCGTGGGGCGGCTCGCCCTCGGCCAAGACCGAATCCGGCACCGCCATCGCCATATTTCATTCCAAGAAGCGCATTACGCGCGCCGTGCTCGTCTCGACGACTGACAAAGGCTTCACCGGCACGCGCAAGTGGGTCGAGACACCAGCCATGGCCGCCAGCGGCGGAGGCGGTACGACGGCCTCAGCCCCTTTGCCCGCCGGTACGACGGCCTGGTATATCAACGCCTACGCCGACAAACTCACCCTCACCTCTGACTACCAAGAAATCAAATGATTCGCACCCTCCTCCTCTGCTTGTTCGGTGCGACCCTCGCGCTTACCGCCGCCGACCAGCCTGCCGGCCGCTCATTCTTGATGCTTGGCGGCGTAACCCAGATCGTCGACGCCGCCGGCAAGGTGACCTGGAAATACCCGGCGGTCACCCGCGACGGGGCCGTCCTACCCAATGGCAACCTGCTGCTCACTCTCTCCAAGACCAAGGCCTACCCCGGCGGCGCCGTCGTTGAAGTGACCCGCGACCAGAAAGTCGTCTGGGAATACAAAGGCACGCAGACTGAAGTGAACACAGCCGTCTTGCTGGATAACGGTAGCATCCTGCTGACCGAAGCAGGCGACAAACCACGACTCCTCGAGGTCGCCCGCGACGGCTCGATCAAGGTCGAGATCCCGCTGGGCTGCCAGACCACCAACCACCACATGCAAAGCCGCATGGCCCGCAAACTGCCTAACGGCAACTACCTCGTGCCGCAGGAGAAGACCGTCCGCGAATATGACGCCGCCGGAAAAGTCGTCTGGGAACGTCAGAGCCCCGAGTCGACCTTGGATAACCGCACCTTCTGCGGCCTACGCAACGCCGCCGGCCACACCCTCATCAGCCTCACCGTCGGCAGCCACCTCATCGAAGTGGACGCGACCGGGAAGATTGTCTGGGAACTCCGAGACGGCGACCTCCAGGGCGTGCCGCTGAATCGGACCACCGCCCTCTCCTGGCTCCCCAACGGCAACATCGTTTTCAGCAACTACGCCGCCCGCTCTCCGCAGGCCAAGATGGTCGAGATTACCCGCGACAAGAAGGTCGTCTGGACCCACACGGATACCTCCAAGGAAGGCGTGCACGAGTTCCAGTTGCTGGATGATGCAGGCAAACCGCTGATCGGAGTGCTTCGCTGACGGCGACGCGCCGTTCACCGACCCACTGGCCCCGCTCAACTATGCAGTGAAGGTCCATCGACAGGAAAACCAGTCGATACGGAGGAATTCACCCGCAAACTCGAGGCCAGCTTCCGCGACATGTGGGTTGAATGGTTCAAGCGACATGGCACAGTGGGCATGACCCCATGCGTGCCTTACTCTGCCTGCTGCTCCCGGTTGCCCTGCTCGCTGCCGACCGACCGCCGAACATCGTGATCATCCTCGCCGATGACCTCGGCTACGGGGATATTCGCGCCTACAATCCAACGCGCGGCAAGATCGCCACGCCGCACCTCGACCGCCTCGCCGCCGAGGGCATGCGCTTCACGGATGGACACTCCTCATCGGGGGTCTGCTCGCCTTCGCGCTATGCCTTACTGACGGGTCGCTACCACTGGCGCACGCGCCTGCAGAACGGCATCGTCGGGGTCTTCGGCGAACCGCTCATTGCGCCCGACCGCCTAACCATCGCCAGCTTGGCTAAGAAACAGGGGTATCGGACCGCTGCGATCGGCAAATGGCACTTGGGCTGGGATTGGCCGATTGCGGATGGCGACAAGGCTCTATTCCGCAACTACAAGGAAGCTGACCGCGCCTCTCCCGAGGCCGACAAGGCCACTTGGCAGAAGGTGTTCACGCAAAAGATCCCAGGCGGGCCCACCACCCGTGGCTTCGATACTTACTTTGGAACTGATGTGCCGAATTGGCCGCCGTTCTGCTTCATTGAAAATAATCAAACCATCGGCATCCCCGACCGGCCGCTCCCCAAGGGCTTACTCGGAAACAACCAAGCCAGCGTACCCGGCCCCGCCTTACCCGAATGGAAACTGGAAGGCATCTTGCCGGCGCTCACTACACGTGCCTGCGCATTCATCGATGAAGCCGCTCGGAAGCCAGAGCCTTTCCTGCTCTACCTTCCGCTGACGACTCCGCATACCCCCTTGGCCGTCAACGAGGCGTGGAAGGGTAAGAGCGGGCTGAATAACGCAGCGGCCGACCTCATTATGGAAACGGATGCGGCGGTCGGCCAAGTCCTCGCTGCGCTCGAAAAGAGCGGAGCTGCCAACAACACACTCGTCCTCTTTACCAGCGACAATGGCTTCGCCAGTTATGTCGGCGTCAAGGACCTCGAAAAGCAAGGTCACTTCCCCAGCGGCCCACTCCGCGACTATAAGTCGTCGGTCTATGAAGGCGGTCATCGCGAACCATTCATTGTCCGCTGGCCCGGCAAGGTGACGGCCGCCTCGACCTGCGACCAACTGGTCCATCATGCCGACCTGATCGCCACCCTGGCTGATATCTGGGGCACCGCACTCCCGCCCGAGGCTGGCGAAGATAGTTTCAGCTTCTTACCCTTACTCAAGGGGGCGTCCAAGCCGACTCGCTATCATGCCATCAGTTGTGCCGCGGCCGGAACCCCGGGCCTACGCCTTGGTCAGTGGAAATACATCGCGACCCAACCAGCCCAGCTGTACGACCTGGCGACCGACCTCGGCGAAACGAAGAACCTCGCCGACGAACAAACTGAGCGCGTGGCGGAAATGAAGTTGCTACTGGAGAAACTCATCACCGATGGTCGTTCCACGGCGGGCGAGCCGCAGAAGAACGACGTCGAGGTCCTTCGCTACCCCAAGGCCGGTTCGCCGAAAGCCAAGACCGCCAAGAAGCCCATTTCCAAATAACCTTAGCATGAAGAACCCTTTTATCTTTCTCACCGCGCTGCTGCTCGCCCCGCTGGCCGCGCTACCCGCCGCCGAAATAGTCCCACCGAAGAAGCCTAATATTATTTTCATCTTAACGGACGATCAGGGCTTCGGGGACCTGGGGCGACACGGGCATCCATTACTCAAGACGCCGAATATAGATGCGCTGCACGACCAGAGTGTGCGCTTCGATCAATTTTATGTGAGTCCGTCGTGCTCGCCCACGCGCGCGGCGCTCCTGACGGGCATGCATGAATTCCGCAATGGCGTCACGCACACCACCCAGCCCAGGGAGCACCTGAACAAGGACGCCGTCCTCCTGCCGCAGCTCCTCCTGTCCGCAGGTTATCGCACGGGCTTCGTCGGCAAATGGCACCTGGGCGGCGAGGGCGAGTATGCTCCCGAGAAACGCGGGTTTGAATGGTGCTCCACCAATGTCGGCGGGCCCAACGTCCACTTCGATCCGGCGATGGTCCGCAACCGTAAGCGAGAGGCGCGGAAGGGTTACCGCGAAGACATCTTTTTCGACGAGGCCATGACCTTCATGGATGAGTGCAAGGACGCCCCATTCTTCTGCTACCTCGCCACCTATTCGCCGCACGCTCCGCTGGCCGCCCCCGAGGAATTCGTGGCCCCGTTCCGCGGCAAGGTGGATAAAGATGAAGCGGCCTATCTCGGCATGGTCGCTAATCTCGACTACAACCTCGGACGACTGATGAAGTATCTCCAAGCACGCAAACTAGAGGACAATACGATCATCGTCTTCATGAACGACAACGGTCAGACCCACGGGCTGGATGTCTTCAACGCCGGTATGCGCGGCAGCAAATGCACCATCTGGCAGGGCGGCTCACGCGCCATATCCTTCTGGAAATGGGCGGGGAAGTGGACGCCGCACAAAGTGAGCAACCTGACGGCCCACCTCGACGTCTTACCGACGCTGTGCGACCTCGCTGGTGCGACCATCCCGCCCCCACTCAGCGCAAAACTCGAAGGCTTCACGCTCCGTCCTTTGCTTGAGTCCGCAACGCCGGCCAAATGGAACGACGACCGCTTGCTATTCCACCATGTCGGCCGCTGGCCCAGCGGCTTGGCGGCCGCACACAAGTATGCGATGGCCTCCGTGCAGACGGGCGACCTCCTGCTCGTGCGCAGCCGTCCGTGCGATGACCCCGCCTGTAAAACCTACTCCAGCCAGTGCACCACCCTGCGCTCCGTCGAAGCCGGCGCCACCGCAGCGACGTACACCAAAGCGGATGCGCAGTTCCACTGGGGCGTCACGCCGCCGGGGCGCTGGTCTTTGTTCGACCTTAAAAATGACCCGACTTGCCAGAAGGATCTCGCCGCAGAAAAGCCTGAACTAGCGTCCAAGCTCGCCGCATCTTACGACCAATGGTGGGATACACTCTACCCCGCAATGATTCAACTCGGCGGTGACAAGGGTGAGCCCGAGTTACTCAATAAAGGTCGAGTCCAAAAGCAGAAGTAATCCTCCAGCTCAAAGCATGAAACTCGCCCTCACCTTCCTCACGGCCCTACTGCTCTCCCCGCTGGTCCTATTACACGCGGCCGACTCACCCCAGAAACCTGCGAAGCCCAACATCGTCTTCATCTACGCCGACGACTGGGGTTGGGGTGACCTGTCCTGTCACGGCAACACCTGGCTAAAGACTCCGCGAATCGACAAGCTGGCCAGCGAGGGCATCGACTTTCAACAATTCAACGTGCTGAGTCCGGTGTGCTCGCCTAGTCGCGCCGCGGCCATGACGGGGCGTTTTCCTGGTCGCTTCGGCATCAATACGGTTTTCGGAGTCAGTAAGCCGCCGGAGATGCCCGACTGGTTGGACCCCAAGGCCCCCACGACCCCACGCTTACTCAAGGCCGCGGGCTATCGCACGGGGCACTTTGGCAAATGGCATCTGGGGATAGGGAAGCCGACCATGGCGGACTACGGCATTGACGACTCGGCCGTCTATCACGGGCCGGGGCCGAAAGTCGGACCATACGGAAACGATATCCCCAACCAGGCGGTAAAGTTCATCGAAGCAAACAAAGACCGGCCGTTCTATGTGAACGTCTGGCTGCATGAGAGCCATCTGGCCCACAGCCCTTCGGACGAATCCATGGCGCGATGGAAACATCTCGATTCCCGGCAACAGGTCTATGCCGCAGTCATCACCGACGGTGACAACAAGGTCGGCCTGATTCTCGATGCGCTGGAGCGCTGCGGAATCGCGTCGAACACGCTGGTAGTTTTTTCCAGCGATAACGGCCCGGCGAAGTCCAAGGAAAACGATACAGGCGCTCCTGGGAAATATCGGGGCCACTACAACGTTGGCGAGACGGGCGGCCTGCGCGGACAAAAGACCAGTCTCTTTGAAGGGGGCGTGCGCGTGCCATTCATCGTCCGTTGGCCGGGTCAGGCTCCGGCTGGCTTAAAAAATACCTCCACGGTCCTGACGGCGGTGGATTTACTCCCCACCTTCTGCGCAGCCGCTGGAGTGACTCCGCCGACCGACGCCCATGGCGACGGCGAAAACTTGCTTCCGGCGCTCAAGGGTGAATCCGTCCAGCGCACCCGGCCCATTTTCTGGCGGAACAACGGCGACAAGAAGAACCCCAACTTTTGGCCTGACCTAGCGGTACGCGATGGGGATTGGAAGCTCGTCACGACCTTCGATGGCCGGCAGGTCGGGCTCTACAATCTAAAGGCGGATCGGGCTGAGGCGAAGGACGTAGCCAAGGAGCATCCCGCAGACGTTACGCGCTTGACGAGACTCGTACTGGACTGGAACGCGACCCTGCCCACCAAGGCAGATCCGGCCTGCTCAGAAACACCTCGATAGGCGAGGCGGGAGCACGGGACTAAAACGCCGGGGCTCTTAAGACTCACTCATACCGATGCTCGACTCGATACCGTTGCACGGCCTGTTCGGGGCGCTCGGCATCGGGTTCCTGAAATCCGTCGGCACTTGGCTGACCGCTTGACTCCGCCTAGCGGAAAAGCGGAAATATAGGTCTTATGAAGACCCCCGTACTCGCCCTTCTCGCCGGCCTCGCCCTCGTCGGCTGTCAGACCCAGAAAACCGCCGCTCCGGCCAAGGTGGTGCCTGTCCAGCGCAACCTCGCCGTGGGCGCCACGCCCGAGAGCGTGACCAAGGGCTTCGGTGGAAAATATTTCGTGACCCTCATGGGCACCTCCCGCAAAGCGGGCGACGGCGACGGCCAAATCGTCAAGGTCGACGGCGATAAGGTGACGGTACTCACCGAAGGGCTCGATGATCCCAAGGGCATCGTCTTCGTCGCAAACCAGCTCATCACAGCCGATTTCGATAAAGTCTGGTCCATCGACGCCAAGGGCAAAAGGACCCTCCTCGCCGGCCCCGCCGCCTTCCCTACCCCACCGACGTTCCTAAACGATGTCGTCGTCTCGCCTGACAAGAAGAGTGTCCTCATCACTGATATGGGTGCGGTCACCAAGATGCGCGGCGCCGACGGCAAACTCTTCGCCATCGATAGCCCCGAACATAAAGCCATCCCCGTCGTCGCCCGCGTCTTTAGGGTCACCCTCGAAGGCAAGGTCACCGAAGTCATCGCACCGACTGCCAAGATGCTCAACCCGAACGGCATCGACGTCCTGGCCGACGGCCGCATCCGCATCGCCGAGTTCTTCATCGGTGACGTACTCGAATATAAGGACGGCGTCTTCACCACGATTGCCAAGGGCCACCGCTCCGGCGACGGCATCGTCCACGACTCCAAGGGTCGTTTCTACATCTCCGAAGTCATGACCGGCCGCGTCACGCGTTACGAAGCCGATGGCTCCGCCCCCAAGGAACTCGGCCAAGGCCTGAAGGCCGCCGCTGACCACTTCCTCGACGAGAAGGCCGGCGTGCTCATCGTTCCCGATAGCAAAGCCGGCGAACTGGTGTTCCTAGCGCTCTGATCTCGATGCGCTTCGTCCTCGCCTTTCTACTCCTCCACCTCGCCACACCGACCTTCGCCCAGGACGGCTTCACGCCGCTCTTCAACGGCCAGGACCTCGCCGGCTGGGACGGCGAACCAGGCCTATGGAAAGTCGTTGACGGGGTGATTGTAGGCACGAGCGAGGTCGGTAAACCGAAGACGAATTCGTTCCTCATTTGGAACGGCAAGGCTAAGGACTTCGAACTCCGCGCGACGGTCAAAGTCGTCGGCGATAACAACTCGGGTATCCAATACCGCAGCCGCCGCCTAACAGAAGTTACGCCTTGGACGATCCTCGGCTATCAGTGCGACGTCCATCCAACGGATGTGCATACGGCGATGACCTACGAGGAACGCGGCCGCGGTATCTTCGGCTATAACGGTGTCGACGTGGTGATGGACCCGACTGGTCAGCGCTGGCAAGTCGGTGAACGCCCACGGGTGCAGGCCGATATTTCGCAGTGGAACGAGTTCACGGTCATCGCTCGCGGTAA
>CAMDWM010000049.1:0-10927 GCA_945878755.1 Akkermansia muciniphila | reverse complement strand
CCGGCATAATCCACGAGAATGTCCTCCAGGACGTCGAGGGTCTCGGCGTCGAGGTCATTGGTCGGTTCGTCGAGCACGAGCACGTTGGCCGGCTTGGTAAACAGGCGGGCGAGCAGGAGTCGGTTACGTTCGCCGCCCGAGAGCACCTTCGCCTTGGAGCGAGCGCGCGTGGGATCGAAAAGGCAATCCTGCAGGTAGCTGATGACATGGCGCGAGCGGCCCTGGACCGTGACCGTATCGCTGTCACCCGCGAGGTTCTCGGCGACGGTCTTGTCGTCGTCGATCTGCTCGCGCATCTGGTCGAAGTAGATCACTTCCATCTTCGTGCCGAACTTCAGGACGCCGGAAGTCGGGGCCAGCTGGCCCAGGAGCATCTTGACGAGGGTGGTCTTGCCAGCGCCGTTGGGGCCGATGAGGCCGACCTTATCGCCGCGGTTGAGGACGAGACTGAATTCGCGGATGAGCGGCGTGCCGCCTGGGTAGGCGAAGGCAATTTCTTCGGCTTCGACCACGCGGACGCCGGAGCGTTCGGCTTCGCTGATTTCCATCTTGGCCGAGCCAGCGACCGAGCGTAACGCACCGCGCTGAGCACGCATCTGCACGAGGGCTTCCATGCGGGCGTTGGATTTCGTGCGGCGGGCGCCGGGGCTGCGACGAGACCAGGCTTCTTCCTGGCCGAGCTTCTTGTCGAAAGCCGCGCGCTGACGTTCTTCGGCGACAAAGAGTTCTTCTTTGCGGACGAGGTAGGTGTCGTAGTCACAGGACCAGCTCGCGAGCTTACCGCGATCGAGTTCGATGATGCGGTTGGCCATGCGGCGCAGGAAGGCGCGGTCGTGCGTGACGAAGAGCAGGGGGATCTTCTGTTCGAGCAGGAACTCTTCCATCCACAGGATCGAATCGAGGTCCATGTGATTGGTCGGCTCGTCGAGCAGCAGCAGGCCTGGTTTGGCGGCCAAGGCCTTGGCGAGGAGGCATCGACGCTTCAGGCCGCCGGAGAGGTCGTTGAACTCGCGGTCTTCAGGGAGCCCCAGGCGGGCGATCAGGTCGTCGACCCGGAGGTCTTTTTCCCAATCCTCGGAGTGGTCATCGGCTCTGATTCCGGAAGTAACGATATCGCGGACATTGCCCGGCAGGCTCTCGGGGATGTCCTGGGTTAGGCGGGCGATGCTGACGCCATCTGGGATTGTGACCGTACCGGTATCTGGAGGGGATTCGCCCGCGGCGAGGCGCATCAGGGTCGTCTTACCTGCACCGTTTCGTCCGAGCAGACAGACCCGTTCGCCCTCCTCGATCTGGAGGTTCAGGTGGTCCAGGACGGGAGGGCCGCCGAAGCTGACATAGACGTCGAGGAGACTGAGTAGGGCCATTGCCCGGAGATGTGAGGAAGGGGAAGGGCGGAGGCGAGGAAAATGGGCGTATCCGCCATGATGTGGCCATCAACCCCTTGATCACCGTGCCCGCGGACTGGCTGAGCTCCTTGAAGCGGCCGGCGTGGTGGAAGGAGTGCGTGCTTCAACAGCAAGCGGCGCGGGTAACTGGTCGGCGCTCAGTTCCCCGCGGCTCAGCACGCCTAAGGGAAGGGCAATCGATGTTCCGAACGACGGGTTCTTGTTGGCCTTCCCGTCCCAGCCGATGCACTCCCAAACCTTGCCCTTCTGCGCACGCAGGTGGCCCAGCCAATGCCGCTTCATGGTCTGCGCCAACTCCGGATGCTCCGGCTGCAGGATGGTCAGCAGCCAGCCGACAGGGACGTGCCAGTAGGCGCCGTTCATATACCTGTTTTTTGGGGGTCTGGCTTTCTCCCACATAGTAGTCGGCGAGAAGTCGCCGCTCAGCGGGACGTGGCGCAGGGCACCCTCGAACTCGATCTCTCCGGTCTTATCCAACGCTGCCGTAATCGTCCGGAGCAAACCCGCGCGGGCCTCACCCTCAACCGCACCGATATAGATCGCATAGATGCTGCCCCACACATCCGACTGCGCGGAGATGCCGTTGGAGGCTTTAAGCCAGCCGCCATGGGTGCCATCGGTGTCGGCAAAGACCGGCAGGATGTGAGAGCGGATCTGTCGAGCGATGTCGGCATAATGCCTGACGTCTTCCGGTTTGTCCATCTTGGTGGCGAGCCAGGAGAGCTGCAGGGCCGCGCGGTAGCGGATCAGCGAGGCCATCAGGAGGTCGCCCGTCATCTCGATGGCATCATAGAAAATGAATCCGACCGACCGCCGCGCCGCCGTGGTGCGCACCAATTGCGTGGCCGGATCGATCTCCGGCACGGCAAAAGCCAGTTTCAGTCGCTCATAGACGGTGCGTCCGCCGACCTCGCGGCTCAGCAGCACTTTGGCATCACCACTGCGAGCGAGCATGTGGGCGAGCGAGATGACTTCGAACTGGTTGTTGCTAGGCGGGCGAAACCCCCAGTCGCCATTCATGTGGGCCAATGGATCGTAGGTGCCGGGAAAGAACACCGGAGTGCCGTCGACGTTGATATGATCGGGGATGGCGTAGGCGGGTATGACCACCTGCTTGCCCAGCTCCGTTGGCTCCGCGCCGTTTTGCTTTTCCAAGATCAATTGGAGGTGCCGGAGGCCGTCCTCGCGCGCAATCAGGCCGCTGGAAAAATTCATGGTGAAGTCCAGGATCCAGATCGCCGGATAACCACCAGGCGTGATGGCCGGGAATCCCAAAGAGTTGGTTTTGTCGCCGACCTTGGCACCCGGAGCCACCACGCAGGTTTTGAGGGTAGCCGTCGCCAACTCGCGTACGTACGTCATTTCTTCCGGCAGCAGAATCTCGGGCGGGGCCGCCCCGTTGGCGCCACCATCGGCGGCAGACAGAACATCGGCCTGCGATGAGAGCAGCAGGGCGTTGAGGAGCACGAGGGATGGCTTCATGCGATGAGCTTCTTGATCACCGTACCGCCGAACTGGCTGAGCTGCTTGAAGCGGCCGGCGTGGTAGTAGGTCAGCTTGTTGTCGTCGAGGCCGAGGAGGCGCAGGAGGGTGACGTGGAAGTCGCGGACGTGGGCCTTATCTTCGACTGCGGTCATGCCGAGTTCGTCGGTGGCCCCGATGGTGTGACCGGCATTGCAGCCACCCCCGGCCAGCCACATGGTCATGGCGTTGGGATTATGGTCGCGGCCATAGGCGGTGCCGCCACGGACGCCGTTATCGGGCGTGCGACCGAACTCGCCGCACCAGACGATGAGGGTGCTCTCGAGGAGCCCACGCTGCTTGAGGTCGGTAATGAGGGCGGCGATGGGCTGGTCTACGCCTCGTACGAGGTTACCGTGGGCGCGCTCGATGTAGTCGTGGCTGTCCCAAGAGCCATTGTACAGTTGCACGAACCGCACGCCTTTTTCGATGAGCTTACGGGCGAGGAGGCATTTGCGGCCGAACGAGTCCGTCGAATCCTTGCCGATACCGTAGAGCTCCTTGGTCTTCTCGTCCTCCTTCGAAAGGTCGAGCGTCTCCGGCACCTGCATCTGCATCCGGAAGGCCAGTTCGTAGTTGTTCATGCGGGCCGACAGCTCGTCATGTCCAGGGTGCTGCTCGGCGTGGGCGGCATTGAGCTTGGCCATCAGGTCAAGGTTCTTGCGTTGCTGTTCCTGTGTCACTCCGGCGGGCGGCGTGAGGTCGAGGATCGGGGAGCCTTTGGCGCGCAAGGGTGTTCCTTGGAAATTGGCAGGCAGGTATCCGTTGCTCCAGTTGGCGGCGCCGCCTTGAGGGTAGCTGACTTCAGGCAGGACGACGAAGCCGGGCAGGTTGCGATTCGACGAACCGAGTCCGTAGTTTACCCATGCACCGAGACCGGGATCGCCGCCAAAGCGATTGCCACAGTTCATCTGATACATTGCGGTCGGATGGTTCACGCTGTCGACGGTGCAGCCTCGGAAGAAGCAGAGATCGTCTGCGACCTTGGCGAGGTGCGTCCAGTTGTCCGCCATGTCCGCACCGCTCTTACCCGCCTTGATGAACTTAAAGGGACTCTGGACGTAGTAACGCTTGCCGGATTCCATGGCCGACTTCTGCTTACCGTCGCGGGTGAACTCCTGAAGGTGCAGCTTTTCTAGCTTCGGCTTAGGGTCGAAGGTATCGATGTGCGATGGGCCTCCTTCCATCATGAGGAAGATCACGTTCTTCGCCTTCGCGCCCGGGAAGTGGGCTTGGGTATTCGTTGACAACTGCTTCGCCTCCTCAGCCATCAGGGCGCTGAAGGCGACGCTACCGAGGCTGGCTCCTAGGCCATAGATGAAGTCACGTCGGGTCGGCGCATGCAAGGCACGGGAGCCGGCACAAGGGAAGAACGGCTTAGTAGACATAGGAAAATTCGTTGGAGTTGAGGAGGACGAGGCAGACCTCAGCAAGGGCGCGGGTACGCGGTGAGACATCGGCCGGCTGGAGGTCCGGGACGAATTCGGCGTTCGCGTAAAGCTTCTCGTTGAAGGAGAATTTTTCGCCGGTGTTCTCTTCGACCGCGTCGCGTCGGACCACGAGCGGCGGCTGGATTACAACTGGCTTAGCGTCACCCACCAAGGAAGTCATTGCGGTCCAGTGTTCGCGGCAGTTTTCGAGTTCAGCGGTCTTAGGTGATCTTGAGAAGGCGAGGGCGAAGAGCCGGTTGATGGCTTCGTCGTCGTTCTTCGTCTCCTTGATTGCGCGATTGGCGAGGGCGAGGGCCCGGGCACGGGTACTCTGCCCGTTGAACAGGCTGAATACCTGCGGGGTCACGGTGGATGATTCACGTTTTTCGCAGGAGAAGTCGGGCGTCGGCGCGTTGAATACTTCAAGCTGCGGATCGGGCTGGCCGCGGGTCTTCAGCGAATAGATCGACCGACGGTGTCGCTGCGAGGGGAGGGGGTTGGGTGTCCAGGCTGAGGCGAAGGTGCCCATGACCTGACGAGGCTGCAGCGCCGCCTCGAGGTTGATTTCAGGGCGATTAGGAATGCCGCCGAGCGTAGGATTGAGCTCGCCGGTCGCGGTGAGCATCGCGTCACGTAATTCCTCGGCGGATAGCCGACGGGGCTTGAACACAGCATAGCTCGTCGCGGTAGGATCCTTCTCCGCGAGCAGTTTCAGGTTGGAATGGGTGGCGCTGCGACGATACGTTTCCGAGGTCATGATGGCCCGGTGCAGGGCCTTGAAGCTCCAGCCTTTCTCGACGAATGTCGCCGCCAGCCAGTCGAGGAGCTCGGGATGGGTTGGCTTCTTGCCGGTGCTGCCGAAGTTGTTGGGGTTGCCGGCGATGGGTTGGTCGAAATGCCAGAGCCAGATCCGGTTCACGATGGCACGGGTGGTGAGCGGGTTCTCGGTGCTGGCGACCCATTCGGCGAAGGCCTTGCGACGCCCTTCGATGGTTTCCGGAATCGCCGCTTTCTGCACGTCGCCCAGTACGCTGAGTACGCCGGGCTTCACCTTTTCTCCGGAACCCAGGGGGTCTCCGCCGGTGAGGATGGTGGACTCTTCTAGTTCCCCTTCGGTCAGGTGATTGTTTGGCCGACGGAAAGGGGCGGAGATGGACGTCACCTGCGGGGTGCGGCCGTCGTAGACGGTGAGCGCCACCGGCTCATAGCGGTCGAGCTCCCACTGCAGGCGCTCGAGTCCTTTTCGCGCGACTCGATCCATCCCGAATTGTTCCGGAGTGAAGCCGACTAATTTAGGAGGATAGTCACTCTCGGGCATGCCCTGAGCTTTAACCCGATCACGCACACGCGTAAAAACATCGGAGAAGCCGAACTTGTTCTTGGCTGACGACTTATCGACGACTTCGGCCGCGGCCACCCATTTGGTGGAATCTTTCTTGTTCTCCTTATGCCAGACCAGAGCGTTCCGGAGAAGGACATCATCCAGGATCGCCAACTGTTTGAGGTGATCAGCTCGGCTGAGCTCAAGGAATTTCTTTTCTTCGAATCCCTGCTTATTCTCGACAGCGAGGAAGGGCGCAGCCCGTTCGGTGAGCTGGGTCGTGGCGAACACGGCCTGAAGGGAGTAGTAATCCTTCGTCGGAATGGGGTCGAACTTATGATCGTGACAGCGGGCGCACTGCAAGGAATGGGCGAGGAAGGTCTCGCCTACGCTATTGCTCACGTCGTCAAGGAAGCGCTGTCGGGCGATCTTCGGCACCTCCATCCCCGTCAGTTCCCATGGGCCCATGCGCAAGAAACCCGCCGCGATGACCATCTCCGGGTTGTCAGGCTGGATTTCGTCGCCCGCGATCTGCTCGCGGACGAACTGATCGTAGCGCTTATCCGCATTGAAGGAACGCACCACGTAGTCGCGATAACGCCAGGCGTTGCCGCGCTCGTAGTCATTGGAGAACCCGGAGGAATCGGCGTAGCGGGTGACGTCCAGCCAGTGCTGGGCCATGCGCTCTCCGTAGTGCGGGGACGCCAGCAGCCGGTCGACTAGGGCGGCGAAGGCCTCGGACTCGGGCCGAGGGTCTTTGACGAAAGCTGCAACCTCTTCCGGCTTAGGCGGCAGGCCAAGCAGGTCGAACGTCGCGCGGCGGATCAAGGTAACACGGTCGGCAGCCGGGGCGACCGCTAGCCCGGCCGGCATCTTCGCCATGATGAACGCGTCGACGGGGTTACCTTGGTTAGCGGGAAGCGCAGGTTTCTTGACGGGCTGATAAGCCCACATGTCCTCGGGCTTGTATTTTCGGTTGGTCCATTCGGGGGACAGGCCGCCGGAGGTCTTCATGACCGTGCCGTCTTCCCCCGACCACTTGGCTTCGTTCGCCTGAGCGATAGCCTGGGCGCGTGAGGCCTCAGGCCAAGGCGCGCCACCGGCGATCCATTCTTTGATCCACGACACCTGTTTTTCGTAAAGCTTGTCCGCTTCTTTCGGCGGCATCGCCTCCCAGTCTTCGTGCGTGCGGGTGACCGCCAGATAGAGAGGGCTTTCCTCTGGCTTACCGGAGACGAAGCCGGGTAGCTTGCTGTCGCCACCTTTTAGGGTCGAGGCCAACGTCCTCATGTCCAGTCCGCCCTTGATCTTCGCCTCGTCCTTGCCGTGACACGCGAGGCACTTCTCATGGAAAAGCGGGTTGATGCGTCGGACGAAAAGCTGTTCGGCTTTTTCGTCCGCAAAGGCCGAAGGTGTCACAACCCCAAGCAGCGAAATCAAAAAACAAACCCCGCCAAGGCGGGCGCGGTTCCATAGGGGAGGGCAGAGTTGAGTGAGTTGCATCAGATACGGCTGTTTGTTTCGCCCGAAACACCGAACATTATGAACAGAGCATATAAGCGGGGACCACAGCGTTCACGCATCTCCTGCACATGGCGCTGTAAACTCTCGCGGATACTCTCGTGGTAGTCGTAGGCGTCGTGCTTGTCCGGCTCAGAGGGGATGGAAACTCCTGATGCGTTCAACGCAACCAGCGGCGTGAGCGGCATGGCAAGGAGTGTGAGGGTGGAGTCCATGTTTATTTCCAGATGGATTTCAGCGGCCAGAGTTCCAGGGACATGAGCTTCGCGTTGCCGCCTTTGGCGTAGAGCTCGATGCCCTGCTGCTTGGGATTCTCGGGCTTGAAGAAGGCGCAGTTCCAGGTGATGCCGTCGTTGCCAAAGACGTCCAACATCGAGCGGTCGAGCAGCACGTGAAGCTTCACACAACCGCGTTTGGCGAGGAGAAGTTGCGAGAGCAACTCGGTGCCCTTGGGGTCGCGGAGGGTGAGTTTCTTGCCGCTTACTTCGTAGCCGATCTTGAAGCTCCCGCCGGGGCCTTTGCCGAACTCGATTCCGAACTCTTTAGCTTTGCCGATTTCAAACTCAGCTATGACCTCGAATAGTTCGCCTTTGATGCCCTTCTCGGTGAGCAGCGAGCAGTTTTCGCCGACGGTCTGGTCGCGAAGGCTGATGGGCTGCTGTCGAAGCGACTGCAACTCCTTCACGGGAGCGTAATGGAGCACCATCTGACCTTCGAGGTCGCGGTCGAGGCAGAGTTCGACGGGAAGCGTCAGCGGGCCGCCAGTCCATGGCCCGGGTGCGCCTTCGTCGCGAAGCCACTTCCAGCCCATCCAGATCTGACGGCCGCCAGGAAGATTCGAGAAACTTGAGCCGACGAAGTGATTGCCGCCGAGACGTCGGGCGCCGGACTCAGGGATGAAGTTCTTCCCATCGAAATCCCCGATGACATATTTCCCACCGAGTTGCGGCGGGGACATCGGGTAATCACCTCCGAGGAAGGCCCATTTCATTTCTGAAGTGCCGCGAACCGGGAGCTGGAGGAGGCGAGGTTCCTCGCCGTTCGACGCCTTGCCGACGAGCTTCCAGGTTTTTAAATCGGAGGAAGCCATGACATCGCTGAAATCATGATATCCCCGGCAGATAAGCATGATCCAGCGTTGCGTGGCCTCGTGCCAGAAGACGCTCGGGTCGCGGAAGTCCAGGTTCCCGTCGGTGGGCGCTAGGAGCGGTTTCTCATCGGCATGCCAGGTGCGTCCGTGGTCAGTGCTGTGGGTGCGCCATATTTTCTGCTCCGCCCGCCAGGGTCCGCCGACGAAGCCATCGCTGGGGATTGAACTCATCGTGTTCCAGAAAAGCACGAGGGGCTTTTCCTCGCCCGACTGGAGGCCGGATGTGTTTTTCAGATCCACCACCGCCGAGCCGCCTCCGATGGAGGTCTTTTTGTCTCCGGCCACTGAGTCGGCGAGCGGTTGCCAGGTTACCATGTCCTTGGATAAGTAGTGATTCCAGCCGTAGCCCCAGCCACCGGGCTTGTCCGGGGCTCCTAGGTAGTGAATATGATATTCCCCTTCGTGGTAGAACATGCCGACCGGGTCGTTCAGCCAACCCGTCGGTGGGGTGAAGTGAAACTGCGGACGATACGGCTCGTCGTATGCGGCGGGCTTCGGTGAATCAGCAGCATGAATCGCAGCCAGCGGTGCGAGCAGCAGGGCGGTAAGAGCTAAGTGGAGCGAACCGAAGCGCAGCGGAGATGGCCGACGAAATTCATGGTGAAAACGTCGGCAAACAGTCGGCCAAGCTGATTTCAAAGAGATGCAGGCAACGGTGAGGGTGGATGTGAGTCTCATGGTTGGAATCGGACAAGAGCTCGTGAGATCAGGGCCTTGATGACGGTGTCGACGAACTGGCTGAGTTGCATGAAACGGCCAGCGTAGTATGAGCAACTGAACAACATGAACAGAGATGGCCGTTTTCATTCGTTGGATTCCTCGTGGCAAGGTTCACAGCTTCACCGCCACGCTGGCGCCGCCCTGCTTGGCGGAAGCGTAGATGGCTTCGATGATGCGAACGTCACGCAGGCCCATCGCGCCGTCGGCTTTGAAGGGCGACTTGCTGGTGATGGCCTTGGCGAACTCGTCGAGCAGCACGGCTAGCTGCATGGTGTCCTCGGCGGGCACTTCCTTTTTGTTCACCACGAGGCGCTTCGGATTGGGTTTGTTGCCACCGCTTTGTCCATAGACGCTGCCTTTGTCTCCGGGGAGGATTTCCACGCTGCCTTTCGGGCCCAGCGTGGTGCATTGATGGAAGCTGTTGCTGTAGCTCGCGCGGCAGAGAGCCTGGAAGCCGTCGTCGAACATCAGCTCAAAGCTCATCGTTTCCTCCACTCCTTCGGGGAAGAGGTCCTTGTGCCGCGTGGTCGGAAAGGCGCGGACGGACACGGGCACCTTGCCGGTGAGGTAACACGCGGCCTGCACGGGATACACGCCCGTGTCGAACATGGCGCCGCCGCCCGCCATCTTCGGGTCGAGTAGCCACTTCTTGATGGTCGCGGCTCTCACCGGGTCGGCGAGGCCGGCGGCATATCCCCATGAGAATTCATAATTGCCGTTACTGAGGTCGCCGACCGCTCCGTTCCGAAGCGCTTCGATGGCTTTGACGTGATGCGGCTCCCAGTGCAGGCGGTAGTTGACGCCCAGACTGACGTCCGCGGCCTTAGCGGCGGCGATCATCGCCTCGCACTGTTCGACGGTGGTGGCCATCGGCTTCTCGCACATAACGTGCTTACCTGCCTTGGCGGCGGCGATGCTGTGCTCGGCGTGCAGCGCGTTCGGCGTCACCACGTGCACGATCGCGATATCCTTGGCATCGGCGAGTTTCGCCATGTCGGCATAACTGAAGATATTGCGCTCTGGGAAGCCGTATTGGGCCGCCCATTCACGACCTTTTGCGGCGTTCCCGGTGATGACGCCTGCAAAATAGACATTCTGGGCGGAGGGCAGTTCTGGCGCGATACTCTGTTTACTGAAGCCGCCGAGTCCGCAGAGGGCGACACCGAGTTTGCCCTCCCGGGCGCTCTGCGCCCGGACGAGCGAATTCATACCGACGATCGCGGGTGCGGCGAAGGCGGCAGTCTTAAGGAAGGAACGGCGGCTGAGATGATTCATGTTTTTGGATAGGGTGTCTTATGATTCCCGTCTCGTTGTCACCGAGTGCCAACTTTTGACGGTTTTCTTTCGGGAAGGACGACGAAGCAGCCGTCACTCATGGTCACGGCAAGATGGCCTTCCGGGCCGAAGGCGATACTGGTGGGTTTGCCGGGAGTCTTGATAAGCCCCAGGACCTTTCCGTCTCCACCGATGATGCGGATGCCCGCACGGGTACAGCACCAGAGGCGTCCCTGCGGGTCGAAGGCCAGTCCATCGAGTCCTTTTTCAGCGAAGGTGGCGAACGTTTCGCGCGACCCGAGGGTTCCGTCGGAGTGAACCGCGAAGCGGAAGATGTTCGGCGTGCCGGAGTCGGTGATGAAGAGGTGCTTTTCGTCCGGCGAAAAGACGATGCCGTTCGGCTTGTCGAAGCCTTCGGCGGCCTTGACCAGCGTCTTGGTCTTTGGGTCCAGGCGGAAGACGAACTGACCCGGCAGCTCCTTCTTATCCCCGGGCCGCTTGCTGAAAAGAAAGTCGGGGTCGGTCAGCCAGAGGGTGCCGTCCGATTTCACGACGACATCGTTCGGTCGGTTCAGCCTCT
>CAMDWM010000048.1:0-10953 GCA_945878755.1 Akkermansia muciniphila | reverse complement strand
GCAGTTTCCCGAGGGCTTCAAGCGTAGGCTGGTGGCTTTTCGCTTGGAGCGGTCCGCGAACGGGCTTAACCCTCACCCATGCTCTCCGATGCGCGCCAAGCCGAGTTGCTGAAGTTTGCCGAAGCCTTGGCGGACGTCGCCCGCTCGGTGCTCATCCCCGCGCACGCTGACCCGGATACCCGCCTCGAGATTAAGCCCGACGGCACGCCGGTGACTTGGGCCGACAAGGAGGCCGAGCGCCTCATGCGTCAGCTCATCACGAAGGCCTACCCCTCGCACGGTATCTTGGGCGAAGAGTTTGGCCCGCAGAACGTCGATGCCGAGTTCTGTTGGGTACTCGATCCGATTGACGGCACGAAGTCTTTCCTCTCGCGCGTGCCGCTCTACGTCACCCTCATCGGACTACGTTATGCAGGTCAGCCGTTATTGGGCCTCATTGATCAGCCGATATTGGACGAACGCATCGTCGGCGATGGTCGGACGGCCCGCCTGAACGGCAAGCCTGTGCGCGTGGCCGAAGTCGCGTTGAAGGATGCCGTCGTCGTCTCAACCGATTTCGACCACATCCGGCGTCTGCATAAGCGGGCTCGCTGGAACCGCCTCGCCGACTCGGTTGCCCATACGCGCACGTGGGGTGACGGCTATGGCCATATGCTCGTCGCGAGTGGCCGGGCCCACGTGGTGGCTGACCCGGTGATGAACCCGTGGGACCTCGTTCCCGTGATTCCGGTGCTCAAGGGGGCCGGCGCCGTCGTCACCGATTGGCACGGCGGCAACGCCGTGGCGAGCGGCAACATCATTGCCGCCGCGCCGAAGTTGCACGCGCAAGTACTGTCGACCTTGAACGACTAACGCTTCTTCGCGAGGCGGATTTGCAGCGAGCGCCCGTGCGCATCGAGGCTTTCCATGCCCGCAAAGGCGGCGACCACGCTGGCGGCTTTAGCGAGCGAGCGTTGGTCATAGCGCACGAAGCTCGTCCGGCGAAGGAAGTCGGCGACGCGGAGGCCGCTGAAGAACCGCCCCGTACCACCAGTCGGTAACGTGTGGCTCGGGCCAGCGGTGAAGTCACCGAGGACCGTCGGGGTCTCGTGGCCGAGGAGCAGGGCGCCTGCGGTCGTGATGGCGGCGGAGAGTTTTGCTTCTTCGCGTTTTGCGACCATGAGTTCGAGGTGTTCAGGGGCGACGAGGTTAGCCACGCGCGCCGCTTCGGAGATTTTCCGGACGAGGATTATGCAGGTCATCTTCTCGAGCGCCTTCGTGATTTTGGCACCATGCGAAAGCGTGAGGGCTTGGGCGTGGGCCGAAGCGAGGCAACGGTCGGCAAAGGCCGCTTGGTCGCAGACGAGGTAGAGTTTTTCCTTGCCGCTGCCGTGTTCCGCCTGCGCGCAGAGGTCGGCGCCAACGAAAACAGGGTTAGCCGTACGGTCAGCGATGATCATCACTTCACTCGGGCCGGGTAGGAGATCCACGCCCACGACGCCGAAGAGCTGGCGTTTGGCTTCGGTGACATACGCATTACCGGGGCCGAAGACCTTATCGACGGCAGGGATGGACTTCGTTCCGAGTGCGAGCGCAGCGATGGCTTGGACGCCGCCGACTGCGTAGACTTCCTTGATGCCGCAGAGGTAGAGTGCGGCGAGGATATCAGGGTTGATCTGGCCGTCGGGTCCGGGGGGCGTGCAGGCACAGAGTTCGGGCACACCAGCGACCTTCGCGGGGAGTGCCGTCATCAGGACTGTCGAAACGAGCGGGACTTGGCCGCCTGGGATGTAAAGGCCGCACCGTTGGATGGCGTGGTGACGTTCACCGACCGTGGCGCCATGCGGGTTCTTCGCGGACCAGCCCTTGGGCAAAGTGCGGCGGTGGAAGTCGGTCACGCAACGCGCCGCTTCATTGATGGCCTTGCGTTTGGCTGGGGCAAGTTGCTGAGCGGCCTGCTTGAGGCGCGCTTCAGGGATGCGGAGTTGCTTGGCGGTCAACTGCACATGGTCGAACTTCTTCGTATAGGCCAAGACGGCAGCGTCACCGCGGTCACGGACGTCGGCGATGATACCTGCGACGGTCGCGCGGACGTCGGTCGAAGCTTCGCCATTACCAACGAAGGTACGGAGGCGGGCAAGGAAGTCGGGGGCGTGGGCCTGGAGGACGGGCATGGGCTTAGCGGGTCGGGAAGATGAAGTGAATGGGCGCGAGCGTGGGGTTCACGGCGATTTTTTCGTAGGTGGCTTCGGCAACTTTCTTACCATCAATCAAGATGGCTTCCTTCTGCGTAAAGAGGATTCCCTCGACGACGGTCGTCGCGATGACCAGTTGGCGTTGCGTCTTGCCGTCGGGCATCGGCTGGTCGGTGGCAGTGAGGCGGAAGGTTTCCGCATCGAAATGGCGGATGAGGCGGAAGCCGCTCTTGTAGGCGTATTCCACGGCCACTTGCTTGCGTCCGTTGATTTCGCTGGCGGGCGCGGCCTTCACCACGCCTTGGCGCTCGGCGGGGGCGGCGAAGAAAGTCAGGTCACTCGTGGCCATGTCGCGGAGCACGCTGACAAACTCGGAGCGCAGCACGCCGATTTGGGTCGTCTGCGTGGACTTGCGCCAACCTTCGTTACCGTTGGTTGCGAGGATCTCTTCGGTGGAGCGGTTGGCGTTGAGGCTGAGTTGGTAGCGCTGGTCGGGTGTGTTGACCTCGAGCAGGGTGAAGCCGGCGGGCTTTCCTGCCGCATCGACGGACGTCAGTTCGAATTGGAGGCTCCGCACCTTCGCGAGGGCGGCGGGGTCCGAGGCCAGGGCGGCGCGCGCCTGGGCGATGACCTCGGTGGGGGTGAGCTCGGCGGCGTAGGCGCAGGTCGCGCAGGCTAGCCAAGCGAGCATGGTCCGGAAAGATGCCATAAGACTTCTGGGTATGGCTTTGGCGGTGGGCCTTGGCAAGCCTCCGCCCAGTCGGGCGGGGTCGGCATTGACCCTTTCGGGCAAACCGCCTAAGTTTTGGGCCATGCGAATCCTTGCGCTGCTGCTTTTGACCCTGACCTTCACGGCCTGCCAGAACACCCAGCCCGAGGATGAATGGCGTAATCACACCGCCACGAAGGTACACCTGATCAAAGTCGGTGATACCCGCGCGCAGGTCATCGAACTCCTCGGGGTGCCGAGCGATGCGTCGGCGGATGGGACGATGGAGATGCTCTATTATCGTATGCTACCGACTTCGGCGGAACTCGAATATGCCGCCGCGAACAAAGCTTTAGGTGGCTGGAAGAATTCGGCCGAGAAGCGCGCGGTGCCGCCGATCACACATGAAGTGCGCCTGCTGAACGGTATCGTGAGTGGTTACGGTCCGTCCCTGACGCCAGCGCGCTGAGGATCACCCGCGGGCCGCGACCAAGAGGCCGGCGACATCGCAGCGGCCCTCGTAGAGCGCCTTGCCGACAATAGCGCCGACGAGGTTGGGGTAGGCCTTGGACATCTGCGCGAGGCGACGGACGTCTTCCGTGCCAGCCACGCCGCCCGAAGCAATGACGCCGCAAGGGCACGCCTTGAGGACGGCTTCGAGGGAGTTCCAGTTCGGACCGGTGAGCATACCATCGGTCGCGATGTCCGTATAAATCACCGTAGAGACACCGAGCTCACCCGCTTCCTTGGCGAAATCGGTGACCTGCAGGGCGGTCACGGCCGTCCAGCCTTTGACGGCGACGAGGCCATCCTTGGCGTCGATGCCAACGGCGAGGCGTGGGCCGTGGGCCTTGGCCATCTCGCGGAGAAAAGCGGGGTCGGTCGCGGCGCGGGTACCGATGACGACGCGGCTGGCACCGGTAGCGTAAGCGGACTCGGCGAGGGCGCGGTCGCGCATGCCACCACCAAACTGAATCTTCGGGCCGAGTTGGGCGATGCGAGCGAGTGTCGCGAGGTTGAGCGGGGCGCCGCCGAAGGCACCGTCGAGGTCAACGACGTGAATCCATTCCGCGCCGGCTTGGGTGAACTGGACGGCTGGTTCGACGGGGTCTTCGTAATAGTTCGTCCGCGCGTCGTCGCGGCCTTGGCTGAGGCGTACGCAGCGACCGCCGCGGATGTCGATAGCGGGATAGACGATCATGAAATTAGGCGCTCTTGCGGACCTTCGTGCTCGCGGCCGCCACCGTCACTGGCTTCTCGCCGCGGATAGCTTCGGCCGTCACCGTAAACTTTGAGCCGGCCGAGTGTTCAGGCAAAGCGTACATGGTCTCGAGCAGCACGCCTTCGAGGACGGAGCGCAAGCCACGGGCGCCAGTGCCGAGGGCGAGGGCGCGTTCGGCGAGGGCGTCCAGGGCTTCGGGGGTGAATTCGAGATTCATGCCCGAAAGGCCAAAAAGCTTGCGGTACTGCTTGGTCGGGGCGTTCTTCGGCTCGGTCAGGATCCGGATGAGGGCATCCTTACTGAGCGGCTCGAGGACGGAAATAACGGGCAGGCGACCAACGAACTCGGGGATCATCCCGAACGAGAATAGGTCTTCCGGCTGGAGGCCGGCGAGGACCTGTTCGGCCGAAAGCGTCGGCGGGATATCGCCGCCTTGGATAAAGCCCAATGCCTTGGTACCCGAGCGGCGAGCGATGAGGCGGTCGAGGCCAACGAACGCGCCGCCGGCGATGAAAAGGATATCGCCCGTATCAATCTGGATGCACTGTTGCTCGGGGTGTTTACGACCGCCAGCAGGAGGCACGTTGCAGACCGTTCCCTCGAGGAGTTTGAGCAGGGCCTGTTGGACGCCTTCGCCGGACACATCGCGCGTGATGGAAGCGGAGTCGGACTTACGGCCGATCTTATCGATCTCGTCGATGAAGATGATGCCGCGCTGGGCGAGCTCGACGTTCATATCGGCCGCCTGGAGTAGGCGGAGGACGACGGTTTCAACGTCGTCGCCGACGTAGCCAGCTTCGGTGAGCGTGGTGGCGTCTGCGATGGCGAACGGCACGTCGAGCATGCGCGCGAGCGTCTTGGCGAGGAGCGTCTTGCCAGTGCCCGTTGGGCCAATCAGGAGGACGTTACTCTTGTCTAGTTCGACCTCGCCGAGGGCGTTGCTCTTGTCGCCGCCTGCGGCTTGCGTGAGGCGATCATTGAGGCGCTTGTAGTGATTATGGACGGCGACGGAGAGGACCTTCTTGGCGTGGTCCTGGCCGATGACGTGGATGTCGAGTTCCGCGCGGAGGGCCGCGGGGGCAACGAGCTTGACGGGCGTCGGCACATATTTGGCCGGGCCGGCCTGCATCAGCGGACCCGCCGCCGAGCCAGCGCTGGGCTTACCCTCGCGGGTGCGCTCACGGTCGATGAGGCGCCCACAGGTGGAAACACAGACGTCACAGATGCCGATACCTTTCGGACCAGCAATGAGCTTGCCGGCCTGAGCGGCGGGCTTACCGCAGAAGGAGCAACACTCCGCCTGGTCGCCGGCCATGAGGATTAGACGCGGCCTGCCTTAGGCAGGACGACGTGATCGACGAGGCCGTAGGCCTTGGCCTCCTCGGCCGTCATGTAATTATCGCGGTCCGAGTCGCGCTGCAATTCCTCCGCCGTGCGACCACTATGCTTAGCGAGGACGTGGTTGAGCGTGTCGCGCCAGCGGAGGATTTCCTTGGCGGCAATCGAGATATCGGACGTCTGGCCGGTCGCACCGCCACTGGGCTGGTGAATCATGACGCGGCAATTAGGGAGCGCGTGACGCTTACCCTTGGTGCCAGCGGCGAGCAGGACGGCCGACATCGAAGCGGCCATGCCGATACAGTAAGTGTTCACCTCGCAGGTGAGGAAGTTCATGGTGTCGTAGATCGCCATGCCCGCAGTGACCGAGCCACCCGGGGAGTTGATGTAGATCGAGATATCCTTCTTAGGGTCCTCCATCTGCAGGAACAACATCTGGGCGATGACGGCATTGGCGACGTCGTCGTAGATGGGCGAGCCAAGGAAGATGATGCGATCCTTGAGGAGGCGGCTGTAGATGTCCCAGGCCCGTTCGCCGCGTGCATCTCTTTCAACAACGTTGGGGATAATGTAGGACATGGTGGGGAAGTGTGAGGGTTACTATACCCGGACCTTAGGCTTTCTCAACCGCTTCCGGGGCTTTCCCGTCGAGGACGAGGTCGAGGGCCTTATTCAGGACGGCGTCGCGGCGGAGGACCTGGAGCTGATTACGGTCCTTGGCCAGCTTTTCGGGCTGCACGTTGGTGCGGTAGGCCTCGCGGAGGATGGCCTGGGTGAATTCTTCACGGGTGAGGTCGATGCCGTTTTCTTCGGCGATACGGACCAGCACGACCTGGGCGCGGACCTTGGTTTCGGCGGCCTTGCGGGATTCCGTGATGATTTCCTCGCGCTGGGCTTCGAACTGCTCGGGCTTCAGGGTGCCATTGCGGATGCGGAGCTGCAGGTACTCATTGAAGAGGCCATTAGCGACCGAATCGACGGCGGACTGGGGGAGAGGGAGGTCGAGGCCGGTGATGAGGGCGTCGAGGGCCTTTTCGCGGCGGGCGGTTTCGGCGGCCTGTTCCTTGGTACCAGTGATGCCCTTGCGGAGCTGGTCACGGAGGTCGGCTTCATCCTTCACGCCCACGGACTTGCAGAAGGCTTCATCCACGGCAGGGATTTCCTTGCAGCGGACTTCGGAGACGGTGAGGGCGTACTGCACGGTCTTGCCGCGCAGGGCTTCGCGGGTGGCGTCGGTGCCGTAGGCTTGCTCCGCCTGGGCGGTGTCGCCGGCTTTCAGGCCGATGATGGCCTTGGCAATAGCGGGGACAGCGACGACTTCGCTTTCCGAGCCCGCTTCTTCCCAACTGGATTCAGATGAGCCCAGCGGGCCAGCCTCGGCGTCGACTTCCTTGACGGCTTGGCCGTCAACGGTGCCGGTGTAACTGAGACGGACGTAGTCGCCCTTGGCGGCGGCCGCTTCGGTCTTTTCAAAGCGCGCACGCTGTTGGAGGAGCTTCTGGAGGTGCTCGGCAACTTCGGCGTCGGTCACCGTGACGACTTCCTTGGCAATCTTGATGCTCTGCCAATCGGGGGTCTTGAATTCAGGGAGGACATCGACTTCGTAGCGGATGACGACGTCGGCGCCTTGCGTGGTTTCGTCCTTCTGGACGTCGGCGAGGGTGTAGACGGTGAAGCTCTTCTCTTCCTTAATGCGATCATAGCCCTGGGCGAGGAGGCGCTGGCTGATTTCGTCAGCGATGTTCTTAGAGTACTTCTGGCGGACAATCGCTTCGGGCGCCTTGCCCGGACGGAAGCCGGGGAGGGCGGCTTCGCGCGTGAAGCCCTTGATCACTTCCTTTTCGGAGGCGGCGACGGTGGCAGCTGGAATCGTCACGGTGACGGAGCGGCGGGTCGGGTTGGTAACTTGGATTTTGATGTCCATGGATGTATAGAAAGGAGGTTTGGGAGCCGCCCTAGCGGGCTCGCAAGGGGGGAAAGGGGGAGCAAATGGAACATTCCCCCACGGTCAACAGCGGAGGAAAGACCTTTTTAGGCTGAACCGAGGCGTTTTTTGAGGCGCGGCAGCACGCAACGGGGCACAAAAGCGGCCGCTTGGGACAGTTTATGACGGGCGATGTCCTTCACGAAGGTCGAAGAGGTCACAAACTGGTCTTGGCTGGGCATGAGGACCACCGTCTCGATTTCGGGGGCCATGAGGCGGTTGGCGTGGGCTAGGTCGAACTCGAACTCGAAGTCACTGAACTTGCGGAGGCCTCGGATAATCGCCACGGCCTTTTGTTTGCGGGCAAACTCAACCGTGAGGCCGTCGAGGGAGATGACCCGGATTTTGCCCATGCCCTTGCAGGCTTCGCGAGCCATGATCAGGCGTTCCTCCAACGGGAATAAAGGGTTCTTGGAGTCGCTTGGCGCGACGGCGACGATGACGCGGTCGAAGAGCCGGGAGGCGCGACGGAGGACATCGAGGTGCCCAAGGGTGATCGGATCGAAGGTGCCGGGGTAGACGGCGATGCGCGGTTTGAGGGCCATTGTTTTCCTGTTGCGGCTGACTCTCGCCCCAGAACATTGTCCCCGCAAGCCCGCATGCATTTCCTTCGGCACATCCCCAATCTCCTCACCGCGGCCCGGTTGCCGGCGGTCTTCCTGATTGCACTCTGGACCTCCTGGGCGGGGGTTTGGGCTAGCGCGGCCTTGGCTTTGTTCATTTTGGCCGCGTTGACCGACATCTTTGATGGCTGGGTTGCCCGTAAGCTCGGGGCGGTCTCGGACTTCGGCCGGCTGATGGACGCTTTAGTCGACAAGATTTTCATCCTCGGTCTGCTCGTGGGTTTGATGGCTGCCGATTGCCTACCTGGTCGTCACGTGCTTGGGCCCGTGATCGGTGACTTGCCGGCCGCTGGTTACTTGAGCCCCTCCGACAGCGAACGCCTGCTGGCGGCCTTTGGTGTGGTGCTGATACTTTGCCGCGAATTCCTCATTACGGGCCTGCGTCTCGTGGCAGCCGCCTCGGGACAGGTGCTCGAAGCCGAGGGGCTCGGTAAGATTAAGACCTTTCTACAAATCTTGGCCATCGGCCACCTCATCGGCCTGCGTGCCTATGAGACGCATTGGAAGCTCTCCGCGCTCTGGCACGAGCGTTGGGAAGTGATTATCATGAGCCTCTTCTGGCTCTCGGTCGCACTGACGGTCATCTCCGGTGCGAGTTACCTCATCCGCCATCGCCGGCACTTGCCGGGCTTGTCCGAATGATGGTCAGCATCGCCACGCTGGGGCCATTGGGCCGGCTGCGGGCGCCAGGCACATGGGGTTCCGCTGCGGGTTTACTCTGGTGGGCTTTGGTGGTGCGCCTCGCGCATGCGAAAGGGTGGCACCATGAGTTCATCTTCAACTCACTGGTCGTCTTGATGGCGATTGTCATCTGCGGTGTTGCGGCACTCATGATCGGCAAGAAGGACCCACAAGAAGTGATCCTCGATGAGTTTGCGGCCATGCCGCTGGTCTTCTTGTTCAATCCCTATGTGTATGGCGGCAAGTCATCCTTGCTCCTCATTCTGCTGGGGTTCCTGCTGTTCCGACTCTTCGACATCACGAAGCCTTTTGGCATTAAGGCGCTAGAGAAGCTGCCCGGAGGTTTCGGCATCGTGCTCGATGACGTGATGGCTGCGATTTACGCAAACCTTGTCCTGCACGCCATTGCCTGGCTTTGGGTCATCCTCTAATGGCCACGCATTTTGCCGCCGCCGACACCGCGGTCGTCCGGGTCACCGGCGAGGATGCGGCAACTTTTCTACAGGGGCAGTGCACGGCCGACCTGCGCGGCGTGACGTCCGCCGACGCCTTGTGGTTGAATCGCAAGGGTCGGGTGCTGGCCCACACGGTGGTGAGCAAGGAAGCCGACGGCTCGTTCTTACTCCTGGCCCCGCACTTGGCGGCGGAGGCACTGCTTGCCGTGGTGACGGCCAACGTGATTGCGGACGATGTCGTCGCCACGGATGAGTCTCCATCTTGGCGTCGCTGGATGGCATGGGGTGAGCTTCCCGCGCTCGCTGACGTGCGCGTTTTCGCGACGCAGCGCTACGGTGTCCCGGCTTGGGATGTGCTGACCTCCGTGAGCGCGACCGCACCGACCATCCTTACAGATCTCGCCGAACTAGAGGCCCGACGCATCCAGTCCGGCGTGCCGGCGGTCCCCGCGGATTGCGGTGCGAACGAGTTTCCACAGGAGTGCGGCCTCGAGCCGTGGGTCAGTTACACGAAGGGCTGCTACCTCGGCCAGGAAGTCATGGCACGCATCCAGTCCATGGGTTCCCTGCGTCGGATTTTGCGTCGCGTCGAATCTACCGACGGCACACCGTTAGTGGCCGGCTCCGAGCTCTCGGGGGCGGGCAAGGTCATCGGCAAGGTCCGTTCGGCGGCTGGCCCGCTGGGGTTGGCACTGGTTAACCTCGACCAGCCAGTGGGGACGGTTTGTGCCGCGGTGAGCGGCGGGGTGGTGCTGGGCGCGCCCGCGGCGTTACCGTTCGCTAAGGCCTAAGCGAGTCCCCGACCTCGTTCGGTTTCCGTTTGCGACTAAGCCTTGAGGCGTTTCATTAGAAGCCGATGGCCTCGCAATTCCATTATCAGGAACCTTTCCCGCTGGGACCCGATACGACGAAGTATCGCTTGGTCACCAAGGACTACGTCTCGGTTGCCGAGTTTGACGGTAAGCCGGTGCTCAAGGTCGCGCCCGAAGGGCTCACACTCTTGGCGAACCAAGCGTTCCACGATATTAATTTCTACCTGCGTTCGGAGCATCTGCAGCAGGTCGCCGCAATTCTCGCCGATGCCGAAGCCAGCGATAATGATCGGGCGGTCGCCCTGGCGATGCTCCGTAATGCGGAAGTCGCCGCGAAGGGCGTGCTGCCGTTCTGTCAGGACACCGGCACCGCGGCCATCACCGCTAAGAAGGGCCAGCAGGTTTGGACCAGCGGCGATGATGCCGAGGCTCTATCTTTCGGGGTCTATCAAGCCTACGCGCAGAACAACCTGCGCTACTCGCAACTCGCCCCGCTCGATCTCTACACCGAGAAGAATACGGGCACGAACTTACCGGCCCAGGTCGACATCGCCGCCACGGGCGGGATGAAGTTTGAATTCCTCTTCGTCGCCAAGGGCGGCGGCTCGGCGAATAAGTGCTACCTTTACCAGGAGACCAAGGCCGTCCTGAACCCGAAGTCCCTCGTCAAGTTCCTGACCGAGAAGATGCAGTCGCTCGGTACCGCCGCGTGCCCGCCGTATCACCTCGCCTTCGTCATCGGCGGCACCTCCGCCGAGGCGACCATGAAGGCCGTCAAGCTGGCCTCCACGCATTACTACGACGCCTTGCCGACCTCCGGCAACGACCACGGCCAAGCCTTCCGCGACCTCGCGCTCGAAGCCGAGCTGCTCAAGGTCGCGCACCAGCTCGGTATCGGCGCGCAGTTCGGCGGTAAGTGGTTCGCCCTCGACGTCCGCGTCGTCCGTCTCCCGCG
>CAMDWM010000047.1:0-11151 GCA_945878755.1 Akkermansia muciniphila | reverse complement strand
GCCGGCGCCTTATTACCAAAGGCGTTTCGGACGTAGGTCAGGACATCGGCGAGCTGCTGATCGTCCAAGCCCATGGGTGGCATCGGCACGAGGCCGTAGTCCTTGCCCTGAACCTTGGTGGGGCCGGCTAAGCCATGCATGGTGATCTTGATCAAGGTCTGGACGTCGCCGGCGACCCAGTCGCTCTTGGCCAACGGTGGATAGACGCCAGTGAGCCCCTGACCTGCGGCTTGGTGGCAATTGAGACAGAGGGCCTCGTAGATGGCTTGTCCTGGCGAGACGACGGACGGCCCGGTGCTGGCGATCTTCTTGAGATAGGCGGCCTGTGGGGCAGAGAGTTCGGCGGCCAGCTTACCGGCGGTCGGAGCCAAGTGCCGTACGGTCTGCTTCAGGGCATAGTCGAGGAACTTATCTGAAGGCTGCTCGACCGCTCCTAAGGCGGTGCGCAGCGAAGTGTGACCACCAACATGACTGAGGGCCACGACGGCCTCCAGGCGGACGCGAGGGTGCTTATCGACGATGGCCTTGGCCAGACGCTCCTGGACATCGGGTAGCAGGGATGACCATTCCCCGACGACACGGGCCGCATAGGCCCGAATCCGGAAGTCGGCCGAGGATTGCAGGCGATCCAGCAGAGCAGTGCGGACGAGTCCATGCGACTGCAGTACGCCCATGGCTTCGAGATATTGAGACACCGAGCGGTCCTTAGCGATAAAGGCATCCGCGGCGGCGGCGACCTTATCAGTCGGGCGAGTGAAAAGCAGACGGCGAGCCTGATAACGGGTCCAACGCTCGGGTGAGCCGAGCTGGGTGAACAAATCACTCTCAGACATGGAAACGAGGTCGGGCTGCTTCACGGTCGGCAATCCCTTGGCAGTGATGCGCCAGATACGGCCATGCGAACGATCGCGGCGCGGGTCGGCATAGCTGGCCTGGTAATGCCCGATGACGGCATTGAACCAATCGCAGGCATAAAGGGCGCCATCCGGGCCCACGGAGACGTCCACCGGACGGAAGGCTTTGCTGCTCGAGATGATGGGGCTGACGATGCGCTCGGTCTTGAACCCGGCTCCATCGTCGACGAAGCGATGCAAGTCGACGGTGTTGCCGTAATAGCCGCCGATAAAAGCGGCGCCTTGGAGGTTTGCCGGCATGGCCTTGGTGCCGACGATATCCACGGAGTTAGACTTCAGCGGCGAATCGAAGAGCGCATGCGTACCCGCGTATTCGTCCGGCGTCTCGATGGCGCCCAGGCCAGGTAGGCTATAAAAACCGGCGACGCGGTCACCGCTCTTATGGAAGGGCTGGAAATAGTCGTCAAAGGCGACGCCCCAGCAATTGTGGCCGGCCTTACCATACTGGAAGAACGGCTGGAGTCTTTGGTTCTTCAAGTCGTAGCGCATGAGGCCCGACTTCGGCAGGCTGACGATACCACGCGGCGTCTCGACCCGCGTGATGGCGTGCAGGCCTTGGCTCATCCAGAGCGTGCCATCTGGACCATGGCTGATCGAGTTGACGAGCTGGTGGGTATCGCCGACGCCAAAGCCTGACATCAGGACCTCGGTCTTGTCCGCCTTCCCGTCGCCATCGGTGTCGGTCAGTTTGATCAGGCGATCGAAGTCGCACACGAGGATCGACGTATTGCCGATATCGTCAGTCAGTGGTTCAACACCTTGGACCATCGTCAGCCCTTCAGCGAAACGGACAGCCTTGTCGGCCTTGCCGTCGCCATCGGTGTCCTCGAGGCGGAGGATATAGTCGCGAGGCTTCACGCCGGGGACGGCCTGCGGATAGGTCGGTGAACAGCAGACATAGAGCCGCCCTTTGGCGTCCCAAGACATCTGGGTAGGCTTGGCGACGCCTAAGGATTCGTCGGCGAAAAGATTGACCTCAAAGCCCTCGGCGACCTTGAAAGTCGCCTGCTCTTCGGCGGCGGTCATCACCTTCTCCGTGCCGACGTTCGGTCCGGCCTGAGGGGCCGGCTCGGCGGACTTCTCGCCTCGAGCCAAGGCATGGATGTGCTTATCCCAAGCCGCCACGAGCGGTCGATAGGCCTCGAAGTTCTGCTTCAGCGACGGGACGGGACCGAAGCCTTTGCCGTAGTTCTGCGAGATACGGTCGCCATAGACGAACGACCAGTTGGCCGGACGCCAGCAATCCGCCCAGAGGCGGTTCTTCTCGACGATCGATGGGCGCAGCTTTGCCGCTAGCTCGGAGTCATCCGCCAGCCCGAGGGCACGGGCCACTTCACGGCCGACGGCCTCCAAGCCTTTCGCCGAAAGATGCAGCCCGTCGGTGGATGATTCATTCCGGGTGACCTGGATGAGATTGACGTAAGGCAGCCCGCGTTGCTTGGCGATCTCAGCCACCGCGGAAGCGTATGCGACGAGAACTGTGCGGTGCTCGGGAGTCGTCATGTCGGGCGGACGGGTCGAAGCCATGAACCCGGCCGGCGAGAGTAGGACGATGCGAGGCGTATGGCGGCTCAGGTCATCGAGCAGCTTGTGGTAGTCGGCTTTGAACTTGGCCAATCCGCCCTGCCCTTGCAGCGCCTCAGCCTGACCGAACTGCACGATCAAGGTCGTCGCTCCGGCGGTCTCGAGCTGGCCCTTCCAGGGACCGAAGTTCAGGTCGCGCCACTGCTCGTGGACGGTATCCGCCTCCCAGGCCATCGAACGGAAGACCGGGTTCTTACCGGCATAGGCCGAGGCGAGCCGTGACTCGATCGCCCCCGACTTGGCTTCTCGGACGAGATTTTCCTGACCGATGAAGACGACGACTTCGTCCTGACCGAGTGAAAACTTGCCATCCTTGAACGGCGCCGGCGTAACCCAAGCCGCTTTCGGTTCGCCGAAGCGGTTGAAGACGTCGCCCTTCGTGACGACGGGGACTTCGGTCAACGGGTCGAGGGTGATGTTACGGTAGCGGATCTCAGCCTTGTTATTGCCGTGGATCTGCAGGCCGATGAGGCCATAGGCGTCGTCGACCGACGGATCGGTCTCGCTGTAGGCCAGCGTCTGCTTGCCATTAAGACGGATGATGATGAGCGGACCCATGGCCTGGATCTCGTACTTATTCCATTCTCCCTTCTTCTCGAGGGCGGCGATTTCCGACTCTTCCTTGACGCCGACGCCACCGTAGCCGGCGCCCGCGCGGGCGAGGAACTTCTTGCGACGGGACTCGTCGTAGAGCGAGCCGGTGTGGCCATGGCCGATATCGGCCTGATAGCCGATCATCTCGTTGGGCGGATTGGTCGCGCGTTGGCTGCGAAACTGCACGCCGGCGTTCACGAAGCCTTCGGTCCCGGTCAGCTTATACTCGAGCGTCAGGCGGAAGTTGTAAAAGGTGCGCTTGGTCGTCAGGAACTCGTTACGCGGATTGCCCTGCATGGAGCCGCCCACGATCTCGCCGTTCTCGACTCGCCAGACCTTGGGATCTCCGTCCCAACCCGTGAGCGTCTTGCCGTCGAACAAGGGTGCCGGCGCGGCGAAGAGTCCGAGGACTCCGGCGAACAAGCAAAGGGCGGGGACAAAACGCTTCATGGGGTTAGGTCTTAGGCAATCCGCCCGAGGGATTGTTCCAACCCGAAAGACACGACGTGCAGAAAAGGACACAAAAAGACCGAAGGCTTTTCAACCTCCGGTCCTCGTGGCCTCAGGCCCTCTTGCCCTCGACCTTAAGCCAACCCCAGGTGCTTCAGGGCTTCAGGTGTAGGTCCGTCGAAGTTGACCGTCGGGACGTTGCCCACGTAACCGACATCTTTCCAACCTTGCGGAGTGGTGTAGTACCCGCTGGCGGCGAGATAACGGAAGCGGCCGAAGAAGTTCTGGGCGGACTTGAACTCCTTCTTGACAGCGGTCTTGCCACAGATGTCGTCCGCGATCGCGCATTTCTGCGGTTCCGCGAGGTCGGCGAAATCCTTCTGGAAGCGACGCTGGGCTTCAGCATCGAGCCAATCCAGGCCTTCGGTGATGACCGGACGATCATTTAAGGTCTCGTCGTAAGGGGAGCTGATCCACTCATCGATGAACTCCTGGACGCCGAGCTGCGAAGGCAGTTTGTCGCCCGGGTTGTTGGGCGGCAGGATAAGGTCGGTCAGCGAGGCGGCCGCCTTGCGCTGCTTAGACGTCAGGGTCAGCGGCCAGAGGTCGCCAGGGACGTAGTTCTTGTTCAGGACGGGGTCCGTGCCGATCCGCTGTCCACCGGGGGCGGTGCTAGCGGGACGCGGGAGCTTGTCCTGGGCGGAGGCGTGCGGGAAGATCGCGGCGGCCGCCGCGGCGGCACCGATCCACTTGAGCGCCATACGGCGATCGATCTGACCAGAATTATCTGCGGGAATATTTTCCATGTTCGTAAGTCTTAGAGGTTACCCTTGCGCATCTCTTCGATGAGATGGTCGGTGGCTCGCCACGCGAGCGCCATGATGGTGAGCGTGGGGTTCTTGTCGGCGTTACTGCAGAAGGCCGAACCGTCGTTGAGGAGGACGTTCGGGATCTCCCAGCACTGGTTCCACTGGTTAGTGACGGACTTCTTGGCATCGGCTCCCATGATAGCACCGCCGACTTCATGGATGATGCGTCCGCCAGTATCGATGGCCTTGGATCCGTCAGCCTGAGGGTTCCGGGCTTTGCCGCCGATGGCGTCGATCATCATCGCGAAGGTGGCCTCCATGTGCGCGGCCTGCTTGGTCTCGTGCTCGGACCACTTCCAGTGGAAGCGCAGGACGGGGATGCCCCACTTATCCTTCACGGTCGGATCGAGTTCACAGAACGAGTTCTCGTTCGGAATCATCTCACCGCGTCCAGAGAAGCCAATGCCGGCACCGTATTTCTGACGGACCTCCTCCTTGTAGCTCTTGCCGTAGCCAGGGCTGGCGCTGCCCGTACCGAGTCCGGGCATCCGACGTCCGGTGCCGAACTCGATGTGGTAGCCGCGGGCGAAGCCGAGCTTGCTGGCATCCTTATACAGCCACCAAGGGATGTAGACGTGGGTGCCCGCGCCTTCTTCATTATGGACCGGGAGATTTTCGAAAGCGGGGACGCTGCCGCCGAGGCCGGCGCCCACGGTGTCCATGATGTACTTGCCGACGAGGCCGGAGCCGTTGGCGAGGCCGTTCGGGAAACGGTTGGACTTGGAGTTGAGCAGGATGCGAGCGGTCTCGCCCGAGCTCGCGGCGAGGATGACCGCGCGACCCTTCACGGCGCGCTCTTGGCCGGTGACCTTGTCGATATAGATAACGCCATTGGCCTTACCGTCGGTACCGACGGTGACCTCGCGGGCATGGGCATTGCAAAGGATGTCGAGGTTGCCGGTCGCGTGGGCCGGCGGGAGGTGCACGGTGGTCGACTGGTAGTTAGCCTTGATCGAGCAGCCCCGACCGCAGTCGGTCGCCCAGAAGCAAGCGGCGCGTTCCTGCATGGCCTTGGCGATGATCTTCTGCGCCTTGGGATTATTCGGGTGGAGGCGGGCCGGGAAGTTCACATGGTCCTGGCGAGTCGAGAGAATCGCGCGATGGATCGGGATCACGGGGATGCCGAACTTGGCGACGTGCTTCTTGACGTAAAGTTCACCGGCGCGGGCTTTGGGCGCAGGCAGGAGCGTACCGTTCGGGGAATCGGGCGTATTCTCGAGGCCTTCATTGGAGCCGTAGACTCCCACGAGCATCTCGACCTTGTCGTAATAAGGAGCGACGTCGTCGTAGGTGAAGGGCCAATCGAAGCCGAGGCCGTCACGGGAATAGGGCTTGAAGTCGTAAGGACCGTTGCGGAGCGAGATGCGGCCCCAGTGATTGGTGCGTCCGCCGAGCATGCGGGAGCGCCACCAATCGAAGCGCTGCTTCGGATCGTTCGACGCTTGGGTGTAAGGCTCGCCGGGGACTTCCCAGCCACCGTCGACGGTCGCGTCATGAAAACCGAACGGTTTCTCCTTGGTGCTCATGCCGCGCAACGGAGCATCCGCACGAGACTGGAACATCGGGGTCTCCGTGACCGGGTCGTAATTACGGCCGGCCTCGAGCATGAGGACCTTTACGCCGTTCATGGTGAGCGTGTAGGCGGACTGTCCGCCGCCCGCGCCGGAACCGACAACGATGACGTCGTAGGTGGCCTGCAGTTCTTTTTCGGTGATAATGGCCATGGGGATGGGGGAGTGAGATTACTTAGAAGCGCGGAATTGCCAAACTTCGTTAAAGAAACCCGCGGCGGGGATGGCACCTGGTGCGACGGCATCGGGGGCGACCTTAAGGTCGACCACGGCCCAATCCGGCAGCTTGGCGACCTGGCGGGCGTTATTCAGGTAGTCGTACTCGCGGTAGGTGAAGCTGCTATTGATCACGACGTACTTCTGAGGATTCAGAGGGTTCGGGTAGACGAGAATCGGCGCATGGTCGGCAGACGAGTAGGTCTTGCCGTCGACGACGAGTTTGTCGGCCGTCCACTGGATCGGGAGCTTAGCGACAATCTTAGCGAGCACGGCGTTCGAAGAAGGATCACCCCAGAGGATGAGGTTACTCTTTGCGATGTCCTCGTCCTTGACCTGCGCATCGATCTTCGTGGGCGCATCGCCGCGGAACTGGCGACGCCATTCACGGGCGGCGCGCTCCATCTCAGACTTCACCCAGCCGCCGACCTTGGCGTTGAAGGGCTGGCCGGTCGGAGCGACATAAAGGAACGAGTCCATGAAGGCATCGTCGATGGGACCAGAAAGACCATGGCGCTTGCGGGCGCCTTGGTCGTCATAGGCGGAGACCTGCGTCCACTCGCCGTTCTTGGCCGCCCGGGCGAAGGTCGCTTTCCAGGAACGATCGGAACCAGCCTTGACGGAAGTCAGGATCTTCTGGCCGTCGATGGTCACGGCGGTCGGGGCGAACTGGGACTGCACGGCATCACCGGACGCGAAGTCGAGGGTGAGACCAGCGACGTTCGAAGTCTTTACTTCGATAGAGCGCTCGTCGACCAGCTTGGCGTCGACCTGAGCCTTCTGCCAGTGTTCGACCATGCGGTCGACTCGGACCCAATGCATGCGGTCATAGCGCAGAAAGTAGGTGGCGAAAGAGACTTCCTTCGGCGTACGGACGCGGCCGTTGGCGGCGATGGCGGCGAGGCGGCGCTCGATCTCGACCATGGAGTCAGGGTGGATCTTATGGGCGGTCTGCGGCCCGATGATGTGGGTGAGTTCCATGCCAAGCTTACCCATCTCGCGGGCCATCACGTCGGCGGCCTGCTTCTGTTTATCGAGCTCGCCGCTATAGGCGACCGTCGGAGCATTGCGGAAGTTGATGGCGGTGTCGGTGGCGTTATACCAAGCCCAGAGAGTCTTCTGCCAAGAGGGGATTTTAGAGACGTCTTCGTTCTGGAAGACGTTCAGAAACTCCGGAGTCTCGGAGAAGCCGGCGCCAGGATTGATACCGCACCAGCGATCGGTGTAGTGGGCACCGAACTGCCAGACAGCCGCGCCACCCATGGAGAAGCCACGGATGAACAGGCGGTCGTCGTCGATGTTGTAGCTCTTGCGGGCGTGGGCGTAGGCTTCCCAGAGGTCGACCTCACCGGCCATCTTATTGGCGCAGCAGTAACGGCCGTAAAGATGGAGCACCAGACGGTTGTTGGCCGGGAGCTGGCCGACGTTCTTCCGGCGGTCGCTGAGGAACGCGAGTTCGCTCAAGGTCTCACCACGGCCATGGCACCAGAAGTCGAGGCGCATGAGTGAGCCGGCGTAGTTGTCGGGAATCACCATGCCGTAAGGCTGCACCGAGCCGTCGATCTTCGACTTGTAGCCACGGACGACCAGGCCCGTCTGACGAATCCAAGGCGTCTCGCCCTTCAAGAAGGAAGCCGCGCGGGCTTTGCCCTCGGCGACGAGCTCATGGGCGGTCTTGAATTCGCCCTTGTTGAAATACTCGTTGTACTTGCCGGCCCAATCGACCGCCTTGTGGAAGATTTCGATATCAGCCAGAAACTCCTCGAGGCGAGGGTTCTTCGCCTGAGCCTTCGCGGCGGAGTCGATGGCCGTTCGCAGTTCGGCGAGCTCCTTGGTCAGCGTCACCTTGTCGGCTTCGGGTAAAGCCACGGCCTTATCGGTCGGCGGGATTGGTCGGACGGCGGCCGGGATATTATCCTTCGGGCCATCGGCCAGAACCGCGGCGGCAAAAAGGGAAAGGAGCAGGAAGGAGCGCATGGAAAATGAATGGGGAAAGGACCTTGGGCAGGCCTTTCTGGGGGTGCCAAAGGTCTACACTACGACCCACCTGACCGACAAGTGTTCCTTCTAGCCAGATAACGACACGAATGGGTCCTGCTGGCCATTTTCCTCGCCTCCGCCCTTCCCCTTGCTTCCCGAGCCACCCGACTTAGTCCAACGAACGGGGAGGTACCAGTGGTCGACGGCGACTGGACCCTGAGCTGCCCTCACCCCTTTGGGCGTGCAGACACTGGGGTGCCTCGAGTCCCGGTCGCATCGGCGGGTTCCGCTATTCCGTCGTGGTTTATCGAGAGATTTCTGGCACTCTGGAAGAATAAGCCGGGAACCTTATGTAAAAAATGTCCGAGGAAAATCCATCGAGCCCCGAAAACCTGGTCCTGTTGCTCTCCCAGCACCAGGAGTCCATCTTTCGTTATATCTATTGCCTGGTGCCGGTCGAGGCCGATGCCCGGGACATCCAGCAGGAGACCAGCCTGGCGCTCTATCGCAAGTGGGAGCAGTTCGACACCTCCCGTCCGTTCCTACCCTGGGCGTTCACTTTCGCCTTCATTCAAGTCCAGAAGCATCGCGCGAAGTCGGCACGCTCCCCCTTGACCTTCGACCCCGACGTGCTCGACCTGCTTGCCCGCGAGCGTGAACATGTGGAGGATCATCTCGACCGGCGACTGCGGCTGCTGGACGGCTGCCTGCAGAAACTCCCGGCACCGGAGAAAGAACTCGTCATCAGCCGTTACGCGCGGCGTGAGAGCGCCGAGACGCTCATGGACAGGCTCCATCTGAGCCGACGAACCCTTTTTCGTAGGCTGGAGCTGCTCCGCCAGCGGCTTCACGACTGCGTCACCCGCCAACTTGAATCAGAAGGATGAACATGGACCTCGAATCACTCATCAACGCCAAGCTGGAAGGGGAGATCACCCCCGAACAGAACGCCCGACTGGAGGCCCTGCTCCGCGACGACTGGCAGGCGCGCAGGCGCTATCTGGAGCTCGCCGACCAGCATGCCCGCCTGCTGCGTCAGCCTGAGGTCAGTACGGGCAGGCTCGGGCAGGCATCCCTCATCAGTCGCAGGATACGCTGGCAGACCTACGCCTTGGTCGCTTCGGCGGCGTCCATCGTTCTCTTGGCGATATTGGCCTGGCCACGGCAGCCGACCGACAAAGAGGCGACGTCCGACGGCGTGGCGACCATAAGCCAGACATTGGATGCCGACTTCGAGGGAAAATCACGGCGTAACGGAGACACGATCGCGCCCGGGAGCCTGACACTGCGCAAAGGCCTGGCGCAGATCGAATTCTTCAGCGGTGCGACGCTCCTCGTCGAAGGAGACGCACAGATCGAGATCATCTCCGCATGGGAAGTCCGGTGCCACCGCGGCCGGGTGCGGGTCCATGTCCCGCCGGCGGCCAAGGGTTTCCTCATGCACGCGCCCGACGTCAAGTTGGAGGACCTGGGCACCGAGTTCGCCTTAAACGTTAACGGCCAGGACAGCGCGGTGCACGTCTTTGATGGCGAGGTCATCGCGCACAAGAAGGACAAGGCGCCTGCCAGCCTCAAGGTGGGCATGACCCTGGCCTCTTCGGCGGGCAAGTTTTCATCGCAGGACTTCCTCCCGGTCGGCAAAATGCAGGATATCATCCGCCAGCGTGAGAAAAGCCGTCTGCAGGAGTGGAAATCTTGGGCGGCCGGAGTCAGCAATGATCCCCGCCTCATCTCGTTCTACAACTTCCAGCACCCTTCCGATGACCGCTGGGACCGTCTCGTGGGTAACTTCGCCGCACCGCTCGACAAGAAGCGCGCCGGCGGCGCGGTCGGAGCCCAATGGGCGCAAGGACGCTGGCCCGGTAAAGATGCCCTGGAATTCAAACGGCCTGGCGACCGCGTACGCATCAATCTGGATGGCAGCTACTCCGCCCTCACCTTCTCCTGCTGGGTAAAGGTCGATTCTTTGGACAAGAAGTACAACTCGCTGCTCCTTACCGATGACTATGAACCAGGCGAGCCCCACTGGCAGATCTATGAGGATGGCAGCCTTATGTTTTCGATCAGCTACCTGGCGCCCGGACAGGGTCAGGTCCGCAAGAACAATCAGATCTATTACTCCAAGCCGGTCATCACGGCCGATAGCCTAGGGCGCTGGCATCACCTTGCGGTCACTTATGACAATGCCACGGGCGTAGTCCTGCAATACTTCGACGGGATGGAAGTCGGCCGAGAAGTCTCGGTGTTCCATCAACCTGGCCGCCCTATCGTCTTCGGTCCCTGTGAGCTAGGCAACTGGGGGCTCCCCTCGAAGGGACATGCTTTCCCGATTCGCACCCTCAACGGGTCGATCGACGAGTTCGCGATCTACCACTCCGCGCTCAGCCCCGCTGAGATCCAGAATCTCAACCAAAAAGGACAACCCAAGTGAGCAGCTTGACCCGCTTCATCCTGACGCTGTCGATGGTCTCGGCTTCTGCGACCGTCACCGCTGCGCCCAGGGAAGCAGCCGTCAGCTGCGATCTGCCGGGCGTTTTCGCACCAGCGGCGAGTTGGCGGGCCATCAGTTCCGGGCACGCTGGCTGCGAGGGAACCCAATGGGTCGGCGATACCCTTTACTATTCAGCCCATCACGACGGATTGGCGCTCAAATGGTCCGAGACCACCGGCCTCGTGATCTGGCGCAAAGATTCGCCCGAGGCCACGAGCTTCCGTCCCGATGGCTCGGACGGGTTTTATGTCGTGGAGCAAAAGACGCGCTTGCTGGCTCGTTGGAACGCCAAGGGAGAACAAGTCGAGGTACTCGCTGATCGCTTCGAGGGCCAGAGGCTGAACCGACCGAACGATGTCGTCGTGAAATCGGACGGCACCCTCTGGCTGACCGACCCCGACTTTCTTTTCAGCAAGCGGCCCGGGGATAAGAAGGAGCTGCCGGGTCAGTTCGTCTTCCGCCTGGACCCAAAGACCAAGACG
>CAMDWM010000046.1:0-11431 GCA_945878755.1 Akkermansia muciniphila | reverse complement strand
CACTGGCGGGCAGCCCACTCGCGCTGGCCGGCGGTATCCTTCCCCTTCACCACGCCGCCAATCATCATCTGACGATAGGGCTCGAGCACCGTGGCGTCAGCCTGACGATCAGAGACCATCTGATTAAAGAAAGCGTTAACATCGTCTTCGGTGATTTCGCTACGACGGGCGAAGACTACGAGGTGCGAAGCGTCGGTGATCTGCGACTGATTCCAAGAAACGGGGCGGAGCTTCGCCCGGACGGCGGGGTCGGTGATGACGAAGAACTTCCAAGGCTGGAGGCCGAAGGAAGACGGCGCGAGGCGAAGGGATTCCTGTAAGGCCTCCCAAAGCGGAACTGGCAAAGCCTTCGTATCAAAGGCCTTGGTGGCGTAGCGCCAGTTAAGGGCATTCAAAAGTTGTTCGGGCTGGGTCGCAGGAGTCATCGTCCCACGACTCAACCCACTCCGCCTACGGTGTCAAATCAGGCTGGTGAAAGCACCCCATTCGACAGCACCCATTGAAGATCCGTCCGGGCCGCGAACTCCCGGCTATGGGTCACCAACACCAAGGCCGTGCCACTTTCGGCGACAACCTGTAACAACAGCCGCATCACTTCCGCACCCGTGGCTTCATCGAGATTGCCGGTCGGCTCATCGGCCAGCAAGACACTGGGGCGATTGATGAGCGCGCGGGCAATGGCCACGCGCTGACATTCGCCACCGGATAGTTGGAAGGGTAAATGGCGGACGCGACCACCCAGGCCGACCGACTCGAGTAAGGCATACGCGTCGGCACCCGTAGCGGGGCGACCGGCAACCTGCGCGGCTAAGAGCACGTTCTCCAGTGCATTCAGTTCCGGCATCAACTGATAATTCTGGAACACGAAGCCCACCCCTTTACCTAAATTCAAGTGAGCCGGGACGAGGCCACGACCAGGCAGCAGGAAGTTCGCTTCGCCGGCGTCAGCGACGTCAAGCCCGCCCAGGAGCTGCAAAAGCGTCGTCTTACCGGAACCCGAGGAGCCGCGAATCGAGACGGATTCCCCCGCGTGCACAACAAGGTCGACCGAGCGGAGCACCACCAGTGGGCCAGCGGGAGATGCGAAGGACTTTTGCAAGCCCTGCGCGGAAAGGACGACTTCAGCTTCAGGCATCGCGCATGGCCTCCGAGGGTTTGCGGCCGGCGGCCCAGAGGGCGGGCACCAGACCAGCGATGGTGGTTACCAACAAGGTAAAGAATGCCGCCACGAAGAAGTCCGATGCGTCGTAGTGCAGGGGGACTTTCGAGAACTGGTAGACGTTGGCGACCATATCGCCATTACCGAAGAGATAATTAATCGTGCCCAAGATTTGCTCGCGGAACGCCAGAATCAACCACGTCAGCAAGAAGCCTAAGGAGGTACCGAGCGCGCCGATGAGCAGGCCCTGCAGGCCGAACAAAGCAACCAGATCGAGCCGGCGGGCGCCCAAGGCCACGAGCACCCCGACTTCGCGGGAGCGACGGATGACCGCGGAGAAGAGCGTACTACCAATCGAGAACGAAGCCACCAAGGTGATGATGAACATCAGGAAGAAGAGCATCGTCTTCTCGAAGCGGATGGCCTCGAGGAAGTTCTTCTTAATTTCCTGCCAGGGGACGAACTGCAGCGTCGGGCGGCCGACGTTGAGACGCGCCGCGACTTCATAGGCCTGGGCGGGTTCTTTGAGACGGAGCGTCAGGCCGTGCACGCGGTCGCCCATGGACCAGAGCTGATTAAAGCGGCGCAAGGGAATGAAGGCCGCGCGGTCATCGACTTCGGTGAAGCCCGTGCGCACCAAGGCGCAGACCTCGAAGACGGCTGGGAGCGGGGCCTTCCCCTTCTCGGCGCGTTCGGCCATCGCGGGAGACCAGACCTCAATCTTGTCGCCCACCTGCACACGCAGGGCGCGGGCCAAGCCAAAACCCAAAATCACGCGGCCATCGTCTAATTCATCGAAACCACCTGCGAAGACATACTTGCGGGCAGGATGCCCCTGATCGGTCGGGTCAATGCCACGGACAAAAGCCACGCCGGAGAAATCGCCTTGGCGGGCGAGGGCCGGGCCCTCCGAGTAAGGCGTGGCGGAGGCCACGGCGGCGTCGGCACGCAAGGCCTTAAGCAAGTCCTGTGGGCGCTCGATGGGCGTACGGGCGACGACCACGCAATCGCCGAAGGATTCACGAATACGCAGACGATGCTCCTCGCCGAATCCATTCATCACCGTTTGCACGACCAGCAAGGCGGCTACGCCGAGGCCAACCCCAAGAATCGAGACCGTTGCGAACGCAGGGAAGCGCTTACCGGGAGGGAAGAGCTGACGGAGGGCGAGATGGAAGAACCAGGGCAAGGGAAAGGATTAGGCCTGCGCTTCGGGCGCGAGCGTCGGGAACAGGATGACGTCGCGGATATTGGCCGCGCCAGTCAGCAGGATCACCAGGCGGTCGATGCCGATGCCGAGGCCGCCTGCGGGGGGCATGCCGTGCTCGAGCGCGAGGAGGAAATCCTCATCAATCTTCTGGGTCTCGGCGCCGGCTTGGAGTTCCAGCATCTTACGCTGCACGCCGGGGTCGTTTTGCTCGGAGTAGGCTGGGGCAATCTCCTGGCCGTTGATACAGAGCTCGAAGACGTCGATGGTGGAGTCGTCGCCGAGGGTAACCTTGGCGAGCGGACAGAGTTCCTTCGGGATGTGCGTGACGAAGGTCGGCTGGATGAGGCCGGGCTCGATGAGCTTACCGAATACTTCGTTAGTGACCTCGAAATCTTCCCAGTCGGTCCGCGGTTCGTGCAGACCGAGGGCCTTGCACGCGGCGATCTTCTCTTCCTTCGTGCGGGAGAACCACTGCGGGTCGCCCGTGCGCTCGACGATTAGGTCCTTATATTTCGCTTCACGCCATTCGCCGCCGAGCTCAATCGCGACGCCATCCGGACGGACGACGCTGGTCGTGCCGAGGACTTCGGCGCAGACCTTTTGAATCATCGAGCGAACGAGCTCCATCATACCGCGGTAGTCGGTGTAGGCCTGATAGGCCTCGAGCATCGTGAATTCAGGACTGTGCTTGACCGAGACGCCTTCGTTGCGGAAGACGCGACCGATCTCGAAGACGCGGTCCATACCGCCGACGAGGCAGCGCTTCAGGTGGAGTTCGAGGGCGATGCGGAGATAGAAATCGCAATCGAGCGCATTGGAGTGCGTCTCGAACGGGCGGGCCGCGGCGCCGCCAGCGATGGCATGCAGGGCCGGCGTCTCGACTTCGGTGAAATCACGGCTCCAGAGGAAACGGCGGATGGTCTCGACGACGCGGCTGCGGATGAAGAGGCGGCGGCGGGACTCCTCGTTGACGACGAGGTCGAGGTAGCGTTGGCGGTAGATCTTCTCGGCGTCGGTCAGGCCAGCCCACTTCTCGGGCAGCGGGCGGAGGGACTTCGAGACCATCTTATATTCGGCCACGCGCACCGTGACCTCGCCGGTCTTCGTGCGGAAGAGTTTGCCGCGGACGCCGACGAAGTCGCCGGAATCGAGCATCTTCTTAAAATGCGTGTCATACGCCTCGCCCAGGGCATCGCGGGTAAAGTAGGTCTGAATCACACCGCTCCGGTCGAGGATCTTGACGAAGCTGGCCTTACCCATGACGCGCAGGGCGACGATACGGCCAGCGATGGAGACCTCGGGGCCTTCCTCGACGCCTTCGGGCAGGAGGGCCGGGCACTCGGAGGCAATGTGGGTCTGAGACCACTCGGCCCGGTACGGGTCTTCGCCCGCCGCCCGGAGTTGGGCTAGTTTCTCCTGACGCACCGCATGGAGGTCGTGGGAGATCGCGTTGAGGTCGGTCTTTTCGCTCATGATGACTCCCGTTAGGGGTGCCTTCAGGCGGGCGGGCTGGCAAGGGCGAAAGGTTCGGGGCCCACCAGGCTTTCCGTATTGCGGAGAAGCCATTCCGGGGAATAACCGAGGACTCATGAAGGCGTATCTCGACTTACTCCGCCACGTGAAGGAAACCGGGGAAGTCCGTCGCGACCGCACGGGCGTGGGCACGCGCGGGATCTTTGGCGCCCAGCTGCGCTTCGACCTCGCCCAAGGCTTCCCGCTCGTCACGACGAAGAAGGTCCACACCCGCTCCATCATCCAAGAGCTCCTCTGGTTCCTCGCTGGCCGCACCGATAACGGCTGGTTAACCGAACGCGGCGTGAGCATCTGGAACGAGTGGGCGACGGCGGAACAGTGTGCACGCTTTGGCCGCCAAGAAGGCGACCTCGGCCCCGTCTACGGCCACCAATGGCGCCGCTTCGGTGCCACGAAACTGCCCGATGGCACCTACGCTGATAATGGCGTCGACCAGATCAAGCGACTCATCGAACAACTCCAGAAGAACCCCGCCAGCCGTCGGCACCTCGTCACGGGCTGGAATCCGCAGGAGGCCGACCATGTCGCTTTACCGCCGTGCCACACGCTCTTTCAATTCCATGTGTCGGAGGACGGCCGCCTGAGCTGCCAGCTCTACCAGCGTAGCGCTGACCTCTTCCTCGGCGTGCCCTTCAATATCGCTAGCTACGCCTTACTCACGCACATGCTGGCGCAGGTTACGGGCCTGAAACCAGGGCATTTCGTGCATACTTTCGGCGATGCCCATATCTATTCTAACCATATGGAACAGGTCGATCTGCAGCTCTCGCGCGAGCCGCGTCCCCTGCCCCGCCTGGTGCTGAACCCGAACGTGAAGGACCTCTTCGCGTTCACGTTCGAAGATATTTCTATCGAAGGCTACGACCCGCATCCGGGCATCAAGGCCCCCGTCGCCATCTAAGACTGTGCAGCTCGGACGTCCGCTCATCGCTATCGCCGCCGTGGCTCGCAACCGCGGCATCGGCTTGAATAACAAGTTACCTTGGCGAATCCCAGAGGACTTCGCGTTCTTTAAAGGAACCACCATGGGCCAAGCCTTGTTGATGGGGCGCAAGACTTACGAGTCGATCGGTCGCCCGCTCCCAGGACGCACCACGATTGTCCTCAGCCGAAGCGGCTTCACGGCAGCCCCTGGGGTCCTCGTCGCCCGCGATTGGTCAGAAGCGGCCCGCCTCGTGCCGGAACTCACCCTCTATTTGGCCGGCGGCGCCGCCCTCTACGCCGAGGCCCTCCCCTGGTGCACCGAGCTGCTCTTAACCCACGTCGACCTCGAACCCGAGGCTGATGCCTTCTTCCCAGACTGGTCTAAGGACTTTGACGCAGGGGAAGTCATTCAGACGCACCCCTCCTGCGTCATGAAGCGCCACCGACCCTTGCACGGGGCTTAATTGATAGATTTCAGTCGTTAAACGGGATTTAGGGCCTATCCTCTGGGTCAGAAGCCCCCCTGCCCTCAAAAAACGCCACAAAACGGCTTTTAATTCGTTTTCTCCTTTCCAAGGTGCCCCCCCGTCCTAGGTTCAAAACATGCCGGACGGCCTGTTTATTTTCTTCGCTGCGCTGACTCTCGGTGCGGCCTCCCTCTTGGTCCTGAGCCGCAATGCGGTCACCTCAGCGATGGGGATGATCCTCGCCCTCGTCGGGGTGGCGGCGGACTTCTTTCTACTAGACGCCTACTTCCTCGGCGTCCTCCAGGTGCTCGTCTATGCGGGCGCCGTGATGGTGCTCTTCCTCTTCGTGATTATGCTACTCACGGACACCGCGGAGTCGGCCGAAGGCTATCCCTGGAAATCGGCCGCCCTCGGCTTAGCGGTTTTCTTCTTCCTCGCAGCGGGCGCCGTCTGGCTCTTCGTGTGGTCGGGCGCTGTCCCCGGCACCGCCGCTGGCGCGACTCCGCCCGAACTCAGCGTGAACCCGAGCGAATTCGTGACCGCCGCCAAGGGCTTCGGTCGGCTCCTTTATACTAAGTACCTGCTGCCCCTCGAAATCGCCGGCTTCCTCCTCCTCGTCGCCCTTGTCGGCGTCGTGTCCTTGAGCAAAGACCCCGTCGACGAGAACGCCTAAGCCCGCCGCCATGGAAAATACTACCCTTGCCCATCACCTGCTCCTCGCTGGCCTGCTCTTCGCACTCGGCCTGACGGGCGTGCTCGTCCGCCGCAACCTGCTCGTCGTCTACATGTGCCTCGAGCTCATGCTGACCGCGGCCACGCTCGCGCTCGTTGCCTTCTCGCGCTTCAACCGCACGATGGACGGGGCGATTTTCGTCTTCTTCATTATCACCGTCGCGGCGGCCGAAGTCGCGGTGGGCCTCGCCCTGATCGTCGCCCTCTACCGCCGCCGCGGCAGCGTGAAGTCCGACGAGCTCGTCACCCTCCGCGACTAAGCTTTTCCGATGTCTCCTGACTTTTCGTCCCTAGTCCACTGGATCCTATTCCTGCCCCTCGGCGCCGCCGCGTTGTCCGCGCTGTTCCTGCGACGCTCGGGTGCCATCGCTGCCTGGTTCTCGACCGCCACGGCTTTCACCATCGCAGGCCTTTCGCTGCAGTTGCTCCTGCAGTCCTCAGGCACCGTCACCTGGCACGTCGAACTCGCGAAGCTCGGGGAAATCAGCCTCGGTTTCGGCTACCTCATCGACGCCAACGCGCGCCTGATGCTCTTCGTGGTCACTTTCGTAGCCGCGTGGATTCACTTGTTCTCTGTCGGCTACATGCAAGACGATGCTGCCCGCGGCCGTTTCTTCGCGGGGCTCTCGGTCTTCATGTTCTCAATCCTCGGGATTGTCGTCGCCGACAACCTGCTGATGACGTTCATCTTCTGGGAACTGGTGGGCTTCAGCTCGTACATGCTGATTGCACACTACTTCGACAAGGACTTCGCTGCCGCCGCCTCAAAGAAGGCCTTCATCACGAACCGCATCGGTGACCTGGGCTTCATCCTCGGCATCGCGCTCTGTCTTAACCTTTACGGCACGCTCGACTTTGTTGCGCTCAAGGCCGCTGCTGGCTCCACCGTCCCGGTCGCGGTGGGTGCCTTGCTCATGTGCGGCTTCCTCGGTAAGTCTGCGCAGTTCCCCTTACATGTTTGGCTGACGGACGCGATGGCGGGTCCGACGCCAGTCTCGGCACTGATCCACGCCGCAACGATGGTGGCAGCCGGCGTGTTCTTCATGGCGCGCGTGAGTTTCCTGCTCGCCCCGGAAGTCCTACAATGGATCGCGATCTCCGGTGCCGGCATGGCCGCGCTCGCTGGCCTCTGTGCCCTGGCGCAGACGGACATCAAGAAGTCGCTAGCCTACTCGACCTTAGCGCACCTCGGCATTATGGGCTGTGCCATTGGCCTCGGCCGCCCCGACCTCGCCGTCCTGCACATGGCGATGCACGCCTTCTTTAAAGCCACGCTCTTCCTCGGTGCTGGCTCGGTCATCCATGGCTGCCACCACGAACAGGATATGCTCAAGATGGGCGGTTTGCTCAAGAAGATGCCGCTCACCGCGGCGACCTTTATCGCGGCGACGCTTTCGAACTGCGCCGTCCCGTTCTTCGCCGGCTGGTATTCCAAAGATGCCATCATCGAAGCGGCTTGGCATGGTCATAACTTGCCCGTCTTTGCCTTCCTCGCGATCGCGGCTCTAGCGACCTGCCTCTACAGCGGCCGCATGATTCGTCTCGTCTTCCTCGGCGAAGCCAACTCCGAAGCTGCCGAGCATGCGCATGAATCGCCTTGGACGATGACGCTGCCCATCATGGTACTCGGTTTAGTCTTTGCCGTGGGCGCCGGTTTCGCTGCGCACTACCTCATTCCTGCCTCTTCGTTGCAGGTCGTCCACAAGGCGCTCGAAGAAATGCATTTTAGCTTCACCGCTCCCTCGACGATTATCGGTCTCCTCGCCTTGGTGCTTGGTTTCGGTGGCGCCCTCAAGTTCTACGGCACCGTCCGTGGTGCCGATGCCCTGCAGGTCGTCTCGCCCCGCACCTACGCCCTCCTCGAGCACCGCTGGATGGACGGACTTTACCGCTGGTGGATTGATGGCCCGCAGCGCCGAGTGGTTGAGTTCATCGCGTTCCTTGACCTCATGCTCATCAACGGTGTCGCCGTGCGCTGGATCGCAGGTGGCGCGACCGCGGCCCTCGGCAATCTCACCGGACTCACCTTTCACCGCGGTCAGACCCGGGGCTATGCGCTCTGGATCGTCATCGGCTCCGCTCTTCTGGCTTGGTACCTCCTTGCCCGCTAACCCATGGATACTGATTTTAGCACGCTCAACGCTTGGTTGCTGGTCACGGCGATTTTCCTGCCAGTCCTGATCGGCCTGATTCTCCTCGCTGGCCGCGTCTTGCCGCGCAGTGGGGTCTCGGGCCTCGCCTTCCTTGGCTTCGCTGTTCCCGCCGTCGTCGTCCTTTGGTTCCTCTTACCGGTGTCAGGTCCGCTCGATGCTATCCTCCGACTCCGCGTGGATGGACCTTGGCTCTTTAAGCTCGGCCTGAATGGCGTCTCGGCGCCGCTCTTCGCGATGACCGCTGTCGTCGGCCTCGCCGCTGGCCTCAAGGCCCTCATCCAGGAAGTGGAAGCCCGCACCACTTACCTCGGCCTCATCTTATTCATGTTCGGCGGCACGCTCGCCGTGTTCGCGACCGATAATATTATCGGCTTCTACTTCTTCCACGAATTCGCGCTGATCCCAACGTTCATCCTGACGCTCTTCTGGGGCGGCGAAGGGCGCCGGTCGGCGGCCATGCAGATGGCGATCTACCTGACGGTGGGCGCGATGCTTTCGCTGGGTGGCATCCTGATTGCGATGGAGGTGGCGGGCCTCAGCTGGAACGACGCGACCTTCGCCGCACTATTCCTAGGTCTCTTTGCGGCGGATGCCCCGCTGCCCGCCGCGACGGGTGCAATGACGCTCTTCGGCTTGGGTACGCTGGCTTCGCTCTTCCCCTTCCACTCTTGGGCCGCCCCGGGTTACTCCGCCGCCCCCACCCCAGTTTCGATGCTGCACGCGGGTGCGCTCAAGAAGTTCGGCCTCTACGGCATCGTCATGATTGCCGCCGCCTCTATGCAAATTGGCCAAGGCACCCTCGGCCAATGGTTCTTCTGGTGCGCCTTAGCGAACCTCTTAATCGTCGGCCTAATCTGCATGGCGCAGCGCGACCTAAAGCAGCTGCTGTCTTGGAGCTCGGTGGCCCACATGGGTCCAATCTTCCTCGGTCTCTGGGTCGGTACGGCCAAGGGCCAAGCGGCCGGTATCGATGCCGCAATTTTCCTGATGGTCGCACACGGATTGTCCTGCGCCGCCCTCTTCCTGCTCGCTAACGCCGTGCGCACGCGCACCGGCACTTACCGCTTCGAAGAACTCGGTGGCCTCGCCGCCCGCACGCCCATCCTCGCGGCTTTCTTCGTCGCTGCCACCATGGCCTCTATCGGCCTCCCTGGCTTCGGTAACTTCTGGGGCGAAATCGGCGTCTTCCTCTCGCTGCGCGCTGAACCACTCTGGGTCCAGGCTTTGGTCGCCTCCACCGTCGTCGTCTCCGCCATCTACGCGCTGCGTGCGGTCGCCACGGTCTTTTTCGGACCAGCCTCCAAGCACATCGAAGAACGGGCAGCCCATGCGCCCTTCGGTGATCTTGGCTTCACCGAACGTCTGGCCGCCACACTTCTGCTCGGTGCCTCGATGACCATTGGTTTCGTCCCTTCGCTCGTCACCCAGTGCACGAACACCGATGCCCGCGGTATCGCCGAGGCGGCCCTCCGCTCCGCCAGCCCCAAGACTCCGGCCGTCCCCGTCATCCCGCCCGCTGCCCCTAAGGCCACTACTCCTGCCCCTTCCGCCCGATGATTTCCTCGCTCGCCAATATCGACGTCGCCTTCAAGGCCCTCGCCCCGCGCAATGCGGATTGGGCGTCGATCCTGCCTGAAATCTGCGTCGCGGGCCTAGCGCTGTTCTGCCTCGTGCAAGCGATGACGCTGCCGAAGTCCCTACGCTGGCTCATCCCGACCACCGCCCGCATTGGCCTCGCCTTAGTCATGATCATGGCGCTGCAAGGCGGCACGGCTTGGAACCCAGCCGAGCCGACCGCGTTCTTTGCTGGCCTGACGAAACTCTCCGCTGACTCCGCCCAAGGCATCCGCTTGACGTTCCTACTCAGCGCCCTGCTAACGAGCTTCCTCGCTGTCCGCTTCTTCAAAGAACGTCCCGCCCCCATCGCGGACTACCACCACGTCCTTATGGTCGTCACCGCGGCCTTCATGCTGCTGGCGCAGTCCAACCACTTCGTAACGCTCTTCGTCAGCCTCGAAACGGCAGCGGTCGGCCTCTACGTCCTCGTCGGCTACTTGCGTCGCAGCCAAGCCTCGCTCGAAGCCGGCGTGAAGTACTTGGTCGCAGGCGGCCTGAGCTCCGCGTTGCTCCTCATGGGCATCGTGCTCGTCTACGGTTCGCTCGGCGGCCCTGGAGTGGACTCGCTTAACTTCGACCAAATCAACACCGCGCTTGCGGCTGGTAAGGGCAGCGCTCTGACAATGGTCGGCCTCGCCCTCATCCTGGGTGGCGCCGCCTTCAAGCTCGGTGCGTTCCCCTTCCACGCCTGGATTCCTGACGTCTATCAAGGCGCCCCCACGCCGACGACGGCGCTACTCGGCACGGCCTCTAAGGCCGCCGGTGCCTTTACGTTACTGCTCCTCGTCACGGGTCCCTTCGCCCCGCTCACCCCTAAGCTCGCCCCGCTACTGGCCATCGCCGCTATCCTCACGCTACTGGTCGGTAACCTTGCCGCGCTCGCCACCACCGACGTGAAGCGTGTGCTGGCCCTCTCGGGCGTTTCGCACGCTGGCTTCCTGCTCGCCGCCATCGCCGCGGTGGTCATCGCCGGCACCAACGACGGCCCGCAGCTCCTCTCGATCTACCTCATCGCCTACGCGATTGGTACGTTCCTCGTCTCGCAGGCCCTCATCGAGCTCCCGGTGGCGGATGACCATCACCGTCCGTTACTCGGCCTCCGCGGCCTGCTGCGGCGCTCCCCGATTCTCGCCAGCGCCCTTGGCTTCGGTATCGGCTCGCTCGCCGGCATCCCGCCTTCCATCGGCTTCTTTGCCAAGCTCCTGATCCTCATCTTCCTCGCCAAGCTCAACCTTTGGTGGGTCTTCGGCGCTGCCCTCCTTAGCGTTGCGATCAGTATCCACTACTACTTTGCCATCCTCCGCGAAGCCGTGGTCCGTCCGACCGACGACCAGGAAGAAGTCGTACCGCTGGAAATCTCGTTCACGTCGCGCTTCCTCATCGGGGCGCTGTCGGCGGCGACGATTCTCGGAAGCCTCCTCGCGTTCCGCAACTAAGCCCCGGGCTTACGGCCGCGCGGGTGATGCTGACGGTGGGCATCGCTCAAGGCGCTGCGTTCGACCGACGTATAAACCTGCGTCGTGGCGATGTCCGCATGCCCGAGCATCTCTTGGATCGAACGTAAGTCGGCGCCGCCGGCCAAGAGGTGGGTCGCAAAGGCGTGCCGTAAGAGGTGCGGCTTAACTGGTACGTCGAC
>CAMDWM010000045.1:0-12175 GCA_945878755.1 Akkermansia muciniphila | reverse complement strand
GCGTGGCGTTTCGATTTGTCGTGCGCGTCTGGCACGGTGTCCTTCGCGGCGCCGCCCTTGGGCGTCCACTGGTGGGCGCCGGCCGGGGACTGGGTGAGTTCCCATTCGTAGTTCCAAAGGTTCTTGAGGTATTCATTCGACCAGCGGGTTGGCGTGCTCGACCAGGCGCCTTCAAGGCCGCTGGTAATCGTGTCGGCGCCATGGCCTTGTCCGAAGGAGTTCTTCCAGCCGAGGCCCATCTCTTCGAGCGGGGCGCCTTCGGGTTCTGGACCGACGTTACCGTCGGGCGTGGCGGCACCGTGGGCCTTTCCAAAGGTGTGGCCACCGGCGATGAGGGCGACGGTCTCTTCATCATTCATCGCCATGCGTGCGAACGTCTCGCGAATATCTCGGGCCGAGGTGAGCGGGTCGGGCTTGCCGTTAGGACCTTGGGGATTGACGTAAATTAGGCCCATCTGGACGGCGCCGAGCGGATCGGCGAGTTGGCGATCACCAGTGTAGCGCTTGTCGCCGAGCCATTCCGTTTCTGGACCCCAGTAGATATCTTCCTGCGGTTCCCAAACGTCGGGACGGCCGCCGGCGAAGCCGAAGGTCTTGAAGCCCATGGTTTCAAGGGCGACGTTACCGGTGAGGACCATGAGGTCGGCCCAGGAAATCTTCTGGCCGTACTTCTGCTTGAGCGGCCAGAGCAGGCGACGGGCCTTGTCGAGGTTGGCGTTATCGGGCCAGCTGTTCAGCGGGGCGAAGCGCAGCGTGCCGTAGCCAGCACCACCACGACCATCGGTCACACGGTAGGTGCCGGCACTGTGCCAAGCCATGCGGATGAAGAAGGGACCGTAGTGACCGTAGTCGGCTGGCCACCATTCCTGCGAGTCCGTCATGAGCGCGGCGAGGTCCTTGCGCAGGGCTTCGAGGTCGAGCTTCTTGAATTCTTCGGCGTAGTTGAAGCCCGGGTTGAGCGGATCGCTCTTCTGCGAGTTCTGGCGCAGGATGTTCAGGTTGAGCTGATTGGGCCACCAATCGCCGTTGCTCATCGCAGCGGCGGCGGTGTGGCGGTTTTGTGGGGCCAGGTTGCCCATGACGGGGCATTTGGAGATATCGGACATAGTAGGGAGGGGAATTGGGGGATAGGGGGTAGTGGTTGGGGGATAGGGGAAAGGTTAGCGTTTCTTCTTCTGGCAGGCGGGGCAGGTGCCCCAGTAAATCACTTCGGCTTCATCGATCTTAAACCCATGATGCGATTGTGCGGTGAGGCAGGGTGCGTCGCCGACGGCACAGCAAACGTCTTCAGTCTTCCCGCAGGCGCGGCAGACGAGGTGATGATGGTTATCGCCGATGCGGTCTTCGTAGAGCGCGGCGGAGTCAGCTGGTTGTATCCGACGGATGATGCCTTTGTCGGTGAGGAGGTTCAGGACATTATAGACAGACTGACGGGAGATAGAGCCGAGTTCAGAGCGGACATCCACGGCGAGCTCATCGGCGGTCGCATGGGGATGGCGGGAGACGGCACGCAGGACGGAGACACGCTGGGCCGTGACCGGGAGGTCATGTTGGCGCAGGGTGTCTTCGGGGTCTCGCATCTGAGGGGAGCGAAGCCTAGATTTGGACTTTGTCAAAAACTCCTTACCCTTTATTTCTTGGCGGGCGTGGCCTTGGTGGCGGGCGGCGCGGTCCATTGCACGGGAAGTTTGGCTGCCGTCAGGAGCTCGCGGATCTGTGCGTAAGGTACCGCCTGGACGCTCGTACCTTGTTTAATGGCAATGCCAGCGGCCATTGCGGCGGCCTGTCCGAGTTGCATGAAGACTGGCTCCATGCGAATGGAGCCATGGGCCGCGTGGGTGGCGGAGAGGCAGACGGGCACCAACAGATTGGTGCACTCTTCGGCCTTAGGCGTCAGGCTTCGGTAGGAAACACCGTAGGGCCGCGGCGGCACGTTCCAGATAACGCCATCGCGCTCCAAGAAGCCGCGTTTGGTGACGAAGTAGCGGACGGCATGGGAGTCCAAGCCAAAGCTCGCCAGGGCGACAGGGTCGTCTGGCGTGCGCTTTCCTTTGCAGTCCAGTTCGGTCATCATGTAAGCCCCTTGTAGCCGTCGGGCCTCGCGAATATAAATCATGGGCGAGAAGCCACCGCGGGTCGGGAACTCGTCTTTGCAAAGTCCATAGCCGGCGGCTTGGGTGCGAATCTCCACAGGGACGCGGGGGTGATTCGCGAGCGTCCAAAGGTGGCCGCGAATATAGAGCTCGTGCGCTTGCTCGATTTTACGGCGGGTCGCGTAGTCGGCTTCAGGGTAGGCCCAGTTGGCACCGACATAATCGGTCCCGACCGCGTGCATGGAGTTCCAGTCGGTTTTGCCGTTGGGTAGCTTATGGAGGAGGGCAGGGAAGCGGACGTCGCCGGCTTCGAGGTTCCGCAGCAGCATCTCGTGGTCGAGTTCGCGGTAGCCCTCGGGCTTGGCGAAGGGCAAGCGGTTGGCCGGGTCCGTCGTGACGCAAAGACGGTAGTTATAGGCTTGGATACGGCGATCGCCCTCGCCCGTTACCGGATCCTCCGCGAAAACGAAAGGCAGTAGGCCGCTCGCTGGGTCACCGGCTTTGATGTAAGGATCAATATCCTTAATGAAGTGGTCTTTATCCTTCTGCGTATAGTGTTTGCGGGGCTTATTATCGCCGCGTTGCGCTCCATTCAGGGTCTCGGTGAAAAGCGTGTTCGGCTCACGCCCGACCGCGTAAGAGACTCCCGCTGCGGCCATGAGGTCGCCCACGTAGCTCGCATCGATGAAGACCTTAGCGGCGAAGACTTTGCCGGAGAGCGTACGGAAAGATTTTAGTTGGACCCCTTCTTTGCTCACGCCACTGGGGCTGCGATCGAGCTGTTCGTTAAGGAAGACTTTAACGCCCGCGTCCTTAACAATCCCATCCATTGCGGCCTGCGCCACATGGGGCTCGAAGTAATCGACGTAGGCCTTGCCGTAGTGTTGGCCAATCCGACCGTAGAGTTCCCGGGCCACGCCTCCGACCGCGTCGCGATGAAAGATATCGCTCGCGGACAGTCCGCTACACGTCATGCCGCCGAGGAAATCGGTGGAGTTGACGAGGACCACATCTAGGCCCTGGCGTTTAGCTTGGATGGCGGCGGCGACGGCGGCGGCGGAATCCCCGTAGACGACGACGTCGTGGGTGACAGTTGTCTGTGCGCAGAGCGCGCTCGTGCAAGCGGACCACGCCAACAGGAAGAGGGGTCTCATGAGGGGCGCACTTTCTATTGGAAAATTACGTTACACCCCAAGCCCTGAATCCTTTCCGCACTCGCCTCCCCGCGATAGGGGAGGGGGCGGTTTTCCGGACAAAGTGTTCCAGAGCTCTAGCTACGGAGCTCTGGGGTCGGGTACGGAGAGTTGTTAATCCTAGTTCCGTTAGTCGCCCTCGCGACTTGTGGCGTCCTTTATAAGGGAGGCGTTACCTGAGTTGAAATTGACTAAGCGAACTATTCGCCGAACCCACGGGGGTGTCAAGGGTCGGCATGAAAATACCGCAAATAGTCACAATAGGCCAAGTTTGGTGGCTGAAAGTGCCTGATTTCGGGTCGGGCCTAGGTTTTAAACTCCCTCTCCTTGCAGCGCGCACCCCCGCTAGACCTTGCCGCGTCCGCCCCTTACAGGGCCTTGCCGTTGGCGATGGCGATGGTGCGGATATCGCCCAGGGTGCGTTCGTAGTCCTTCAAGGCGGCAATGTATTTGTCCTGCGCGAGCTGGACTTTCACGTTGTAAGGCGCGACGGCCTTTTGGGTATCGACGAGTTTCAACTGCGCTTTTTCTTCGAGGTCTTCGTACCGGGCGAGGTTGAGCGTCTCATTGGTAATCGCGGTGTCCATCCGGAGGAGTTCCTGCAGATCGACCTTATCGCTGGAACGGTAAGTATTCCGGAGCTGTTTGAGGCTGTCGAGGTTGGCACGGCTTTTCTCGACCTTGGCGGTGTAGAGGTTGACCAAGGCCTGCGCACGGGTGACGGCCCCTTCAATCGGTGCTCGCTCGGCGATCACCCGCTTTAACGCATCGTAGAGGGCCTTGGTCGGGACGTAGTTGGCGCTCCCCAAGAGCCGTGCGACGGGGTCCTTAAATAAGTTATCCAATTCATAGCGACGGCTATCGATACGCAGGATGAAGCATTGCCCGACCGGTTGCGGGTAGACGATGGGTGGAGTCTGTGGGACCGTCAGCGGATCCTCGGCGTAGAGGATTCCTGCAGCGAGTAGCAGGAGGCAGGGGAGGGTCCTCATGGGTAGGTGGATATCGGGGGAGCGAGCAGGGTCAACCATCCGTGCGTTTGACTTCGGGCCATAGCCGCTAAAGTTACCCCCATGACGAAAAGCCTCCTGCCCCTGTTGGTCTTTGCTTGGGTCCACGCCGAAGCCCCCCGGCCACGGCCGGGCTTTGAGGGCATCAACGTTCGTCTCACTGCCGCCACCGCGAGTGGCTCCAGTGAGGCACAGGACCGCTCGACTGGCCTGGAGGTCACGGGCAACTTTGCCCTAACCCAGCTCGGCACTTGGCGTTATGATTGGGGGTTCCGTGCGGCGGAGGTCCGGCATGATTGGACGAATGCGCCCGTCGACTTCGCTGCGGTGCGGGGCTTCTCTTTAAACCTGAGCGGTTACGCTTCGAACGAGGCTGGGCGGACCCGCTATGCCGTGCTTCAGCTCAATGCCGATGCCGCAACCGGTGCGTCCCTCGGCGATGCGTTGACGGTGCAGGCTCTTTATGGTGCCGACTGGCGTGTCTCCGAAACCTGGACGCTGGGTTATCTTTTTCTAGCAGAGTCCCGCGCCGTTCGTTCTCCGATGGTGTTGATCGTCCCGACCTTTCGCTGGCAGTTCGCACCCGAGTGGTCCCTCGGGACTGGCCGGAAGTCCCTGGTCCTCGAACGTCGCCTCGATAACAATTGGCGTGCTTCGCTGACTTTGGCGTTCCAACAGGAGGAAGCCCGCTTGGCTGATCTCGGCGGGCTCGCGCAGGCCTATGAAAGTGAACGCGTCGCCGCCGTCTTCGGGCTACGGCGTACGGGGGTCGACCGCAGTGACGAGTTGACGGTTGGTTGGGCTTTCCGTGCCCGGGCCCGTCGTGATCTCGGTGGCGTAGAATCGACGTACGACCTCGCACCAGGGGCCTTATTCAGTTACGCTTCGCGCTGGCGCTTCTAAGACTGCCCGCACGGCGGCTACGCACATGTTGCGTGATCGCCGCGGCGGCCTGACGTCGACAAAGTTTACCCGTCGGGTCTGCCAACCAGATTTTCAGCAGCCCTGCGTAAAAGCAGAGCGTCTCTAGCGCGGCGACCTCGGGGTCTAGCCAGAGGGGGAGTAATTTGGCCGCCTTCGCCTCTTGGTAGAGGTGCATGGCATCGGCCAGGAAGGCGGCACCCGCCCCCATTAAGTCGTCACGCACCGCGGAGAATTCGCCGACATACTCGCACTTCCAAAGCATCACTTCATACGACGCGCGCGCCTCGGCGTCGTCTTCGAGTCGGCGCAAGGCCACGAGTAGGCCGCGTTCGAGGCGTTGTAACGCATCGCCTAGGCCCGTGCGTTCGAGTTTAAGTAAACGGCCCGTTTCGGCGCGCACTGCGAGGAAGAGATCGGCCTTGTTCTTGAAGTGCCAGTAGACCGCGCCCCGGGTCACCCCGGCTTCATGGGCAATCTCCTCGAGCGAGGTATTGGTCACGCCGGCCCGGCTGAATACCTGTCGGCTGCAGGTGATGATGCGGTGACGAGTCTGTTCCGCTTCTGCTTTCGTCTTGCGAGCCATGGTGGTCTAGATACCTTTACATACATGTCTGTATGTAAAATCCTGCGTGTCGAGGTCCTTTTCTTGGCTACCCTTGGGCTGTTCGTCTCTGCTTGTAAGCCGGTGGTGACCCCGCCGATGCCGCCCTTGCCGGTCAATACACAGGTGATTGAAGTCCGTCCCTTCCCCCAGACGGTTGAGGTAACCGCCCAAGTCGAGGGTACCCGCGAAGTCGAGGTTCGTGCCCGGGTGACTGGTATCCTGCTGGCCCAATCTTACCAAGAAGGCGCTCTCGTGAAAGCCGGCGACCTACTCTTTAAGATCGATCCAGCGACCTATGAGGTCGCCTTGGCTTTGGCGAAAGCACAGCTCTCCCAAGAGCAGGCCAAGTTCGAGCAGTTCGAGGCCGAGTCGGCTCGCCAAGATAAGTTGCTCGGTCAGCGGGCGACGAGTCCGAAGGAAGCCGCCGATGCGAAAGCCGTCGCGCTGGCTGCGCGCTTCGCTCGCGATGTCGCCGCCGCCAAAGTGCGTGGCGCGGAGTTGGACCTTTCCTATTGTGAAGTCCGTGCGCCCATTGCGGGTTACACGGGCCGCCTCGCCCGTTCCGAAGGCTCGCTCGTTAGCCCTGGGGCCGACGGCCTCTTGACCACGGTAGTGCAGCGCGAGCAGGTCTGGGCACGTTGCGGTGTTTCGGAGCAAGACTTCGCTCGTCTCTTTCAAGGCGACGCTGCCCAGGCGACCCGCGCCAAGGTCGAAGTCCTTGATCGTGCCGGTCAGCCACTGCCGTTCGTCGGCAAGGTCAACTTCGTCTCCGCGCAGGTGGAAGCCCGCCTGGGCACGATTCAGATGCGGGCCGAGTTCCCGAACGCAGGGAACCAACTGCTGCCTGGACAATTCGTCCGACTCCGGCTCGAGGGTAAGCCCCTCGATGGGGCCGTCACGGTGCCGACCTCCTCGCTCCTGCAGTCGGCTCAGGGTCGCTTTGTTTACATCCTCGGTGAGGGCAACGTTGCGACGATGCGCCCCGTCCAGATCGAAGTCATCACCGGTCCCTTGGCGGTTGTCTCTGGCGACTTAAAGTCTGGTGACCGCGTCATCCTGGATAACCTCGTGAAGATTCGCCCCGGCGCTCCGCTGGCCCCGCGCACTCCAGCCGCTAAGTAACGCCGATGTCCTGGGAATTTTTTATTCGTCGGCCCATCTTTGGGACCGTCCTCTCGTTAATCGTCGTGATGGCGGGCCTGTTGACGTTCCGTTTGCTACCCGTTGCGCAGTACCCGCAAATCGCCCCGCCGACCGCGACCATCGCCATTTCCTATCCTGGTGCCTCGGCTGAGACCTTGATGCGTACGGTCGCTGCGCCGATCGAGGATGAGATCAATGGCACCGATAACCTCCTCTACTTCTCGTCCAACTCCTCCTCGAACGGACTACTGACGATTACCGTCACCTTCGAGCCGGGCACGGATCCGGACCTCGCAGTCATCAACTTGACGAACCGCGTCAAAATCGCCGAACCCCGTCTCCCCGAGGAAGCCCGCCGCCTAGGGGTGGTCGTGAAGAAGCGCACCAACGACATCCTGATGTCGATTTCGATTATCTCGAAGGATGGCAGTCGCGACTCCGTTTTCCTGAGCAATTACGCCTCGGTTAATATCGTCGAAGAAATCAAGCGGGTCCCTGGCGTCAGCGATGCGGGTATCTTTGGGGCCCGTGATTACTCGATGCGGGTCTGGCTGCGCCCAGACAAGATGGCCCAACTGGGTGTGACCCCCGGCGACGTCGCTCGTGCGATTCGTGTTTCCAATAACCAATACGCCGCCGGTCGCCTCGGCCAGGAACCTTCCACGGACGGCCAGGCCATCGTCATCCCAATCATCACCGCGAGCCGTCTCGCCACACCGGAACAGTTCGGCAATATCGTGCTCCGCGCCGACGGTGCGAAGGGCGTGCTCCGCCTGCGGGATGTCGCCACGGTTGAACTCGGCGCGCAGAGTTACGAGCAGCGTGCCAGTCTCGATAATCAGATTGCTGTCGGTACGCGCGTCTTCCTCGCTCCCGGGGCTAACGCCCTCGACGTCGCGGCTGCGGTAAAAGCCCGGGTGGCGGAACTCTCGAAACGTTTCCCGGCTGGCATTGACTACGATATCCCCTTTGACACGACGCTCTTCGTGGCGGCCTCCATTCGTGAGGTCGTGCAGACGCTCTTTGAGGCGGGGCTCCTGGTCATTTTAGTTGTTTTCCTTTTCTTGGGCAGTTGGCGCGCGACGCTAATTCCGATCATCGCTGTCCCGGTGTCGCTGATTGGTACTTTCGCTGGCCTTTGGGTCTTTGGATTCGGTATCAATACCTTAACCCTCTTCGCGATGGTCATCGCCATCGGTATCGTCGTCGACGACGCCATCGTCGTGCTCGAGAACGTGGAGCGCCTCATGGAAGAGAAGGGCCTTAGCCCGTTCGAGGCTGCCTTGGCTTCGGTGCACGAAGTTTCGGGAGCCATTGTTGCCATCGTCCTTGTCCTGGTGTCCGTCTTCCTACCCGTAGCCTTCCTCGGTGGTATCGCCGGGACGCTCTACCGCCAGTTCGCCGTGACTGTGTCGATTGCGGTGATTATCTCAGGCTTCGTGGCCTTGACGCTCACGCCCGCACTTTGCGCGGTGATTTTGAAGCCGCGGAAGCAGGCACCGACCACAGGTTTCTTGGCTTGGTTCGACCGTGGGTTTAAGGCTGTGGCCGCCTGGCATGGTCGCACCGTCCGCTGGCTGTTGGATCGCCCCCGGACCGCCGGGCTCATCTTCTTAGGCGTCCTCGGAGCCAACGCCGTGCTTCTCTGGGAACGTCCGCGCGGCTTCTTGCCGGCCGAGGACCAGGGGTACGTGTTCGCTTCGGTGAGCTTACCCGATGGCGCCAGCGTCACGCGGACGCGTGACTACCTGACAAAAATTGTGCCGTCGCTACTCCAGACGCCCGCGGAGAAACCGGCCGTTTTCCATGCTTTCGCTATTAGCGGTTTCGACCTGATCGGTGGTGGCGAAAAGACTAATGCGGGAACCATCTTCTTGCCGTTGAAGGACTGGTCGAAGCGTGACATGGGAGCCGAACAGCTCACGGGCGTGCTCATGGCTTCGACGGCCCACGCTACCGAAGGTATGTGCTTCATCGTCAACCCCCCGCCGATTCGCGGTTTTGGGAGCGCGGGTGGCTTTGAATTCTACTTACAGGCACGTGAGGACGACAATCCCGTGCGCTTGGGCAAGGTGACGGACGAACTGATTGCGGCCCTCGCCAAAGAGACCAAGGACGGGAAGCCGCTCATCGTGGGGTTGCGTTCCTTCCTGCGTACGACGGTGCCGCAGTATGCGGCGGAAGTGGACGAGGTGCGGGCCATGACCTTGGGCGTGCCCCTGCCGGAAATCTACGAAGCCCTCCAGGCGACCATCGGGGCTGCCTACGTCAATGACTTCAACCGTTCGGGTCGCACCTATCGTGTGCTCATGCAGGCGGAGCCTTCGGAACGGATGGATTCCTCCGACGTTGGTCGTATCCATGTGCGGTCCGCCGATGGGCGGATGATCCCGCTGTCGTCGCTGGTTCGGATTAAGCCTTCTTCCGGCCCGGAACAGGTTGAGCGTTACAACGGCTTCGTCGCCGCCCGTGTCATGGGCAGCGGTGCCGCTGGCCTCAGTTCCAGTGAAGCCCTCCGCGTGGTTGAGGAAGTCGCCGAACGCACTTTGCCCGAGGGCTATCAGCTCGATTGGACGGCACAGGCACTCCAAGAGAAGCGCTCCGCCTCCTCCGCTTTACCGGCCTTCTTGATGGCCCTCACGATGGTCTTCTTAATTCTGGCGGCACTCTACGAGAAGTGGTCACTGCCAATTGGCGTCATCTTGACGGTGCCGTTCGCGCTGCTCGGCGCACTGGTCGCTATCTGGGTGCGTGGTACCCCGAACGACCTCTACTTCCAGATTGGTCTCGTGACGCTCATCGGCCTCGCGGCCAAGAATGCCATCCTGATCGTCGAGTTCGCCGTTAAGGCACGCGATGCGGGTAAGTCCGCAGCCGAAGCGGCCGTTGAGGCTGCCCGCGTGCGTTTCCGTCCACTAGTCATGACCTCGATGGCCTTTGTGCTTGGCGTCATTCCGCTCGTGCTTGCCACCGGCGCTGGTGCGGGGGCACGTCGTTCGATGGGGACAGGCGTCTTTGGCGGGATGCTCTTAGATACCTTCGTGGCTACGCTCTTCATCCCGCTCTTTTTCAAAATCCTCACCGGCGATCGCAAGGAACCCCGCGCATGAAAACCTCCATCGTTTTGCTCCTCCCGCTGAGTTTACTGCTCTCCGCCTGTACGCTGGGCCCTGATTATGTTCGGCCGGAGACCCCGTCGGCCGCCGCCTTTCCCGAGGCGACGCCCGGCGGTGAAGCGGTGGGTGAACGCTGGTGGCAGGGCTTTGGTGATACCCAGCTGAACGCTTTCGTTGAACAAGCTTTAGCCGCGAACGTCGACATTCGCGTCGCCGCGGGTCGGATGGAGGAAGCCGCCGCTGGCTTGGCGGATGTTTCGGGCGCGCAGTTACCGCAGATTGATGCTTCGGCGGGCGCGGCTAAGAGTAAGGTGAGCGATAACGGATACACGCCGATCAGTGCAACGAATGGCCGCAGCCGGACTGTCTATCGCGCGGGCCTCGCAACCTCGTTCGAACTCGATTTCTGGGGCAAACTCCGTCGCGCCACCGAAGCCGCGCGAGCCCAACTTCTCGCAACTTCCGAAGCTCGCGCGCAGGTTGAGCTCGCGGTCGCCGCCTCGGTGGTACGGACTTACGCCTTGGCGCAGTCCGCCGCCGTGCAGCAACGCTCGGCCGAGGAACTCGTCGCAATCCGCACCGAAGAGCGCCGTATCGTCGGCTTCCGCTTTGACGTCGGTTCGGCCAATGCCTCCGACCGTGCTCAGGCCGAAGTGAACCTATCCGCGGCTGTTGCGACGCTCTCCGATGCCCGCCGTGCGCGCGCTTCCGCCGAGCATCTCCTGGGCTTCCTCGTGGGCCGTCCGGACCTGGTCTTGCCGGCTCAAGCTGCAGCCACGCTATCCTTGCCGCCGCCACCAGCGGCAGGTTTGCCTTCGGACCTTCTGCGCCGTCGGCCTGACGTCCTTGCCGCGGAGCAGTCGCTCATCGCTGCCAACGCCCGCATCGGTTTCGTCAAGGCCGCCTATTTCCCGACTTTCGCCCTCACGGGGTCGTTAGGGAATGAGGGTCGGGACTTCTCGCAGCTCTTCACGGCTTCTAGTGCGACGACCAATCTCGGAGTCGACATGCGCGTACCACTCTTCGATTTCGGTCGGACGACCGCACGGGTTGAGGGCACGGTAGCGGTCCAGCACCAAGCCGTAGCGAATTATGAAAAAGCGGTACTGAATGCCTTCCGCGAAGTACGCGATGCCTTGAGCGACGTCCGGGAGACCATCGAGTCTGCCCGTTCGGCTGAGCTGCGCGAGGCATCCGCCCAGGAGGCCTTCCGCGTGGCCGAGGCCCGTCAGGCCGCTGGCCAGTTACCCCTGGTCGATCACCTGTTGGCCCGTCGCCTCTTAGCGGAATCCACGGTTGCCGTGGCGCGCGTACGCTCTGATCGCATCGGTGCCCAGGTTGACCTGATTAAGGCGCTCGGTGGTGCCCGGGTGGAGACCGCCGCCAAGTAGTTGCTGGTTCAGCGCGCGAACTCAATTTCACCCATGAGGTTACCTGCCAACTTTCCGTCCTTGGATTGCCAGAACGGGGCATCGCGGTTGGCGAAGCGCACCTTATTGCGAGCGTCTTGTTTTAACTTGGAGTGCTCGATCTCGGGGAACATCACACAAATCTGGTACTTGCCGGGCTGGATGTCCTTCGGGGCGGTTGCTTTGATGGTGATTTCGTAGCCCGCTTCTTTGTTCTGTAGGACCACGTATGGCGGTATCCGGCGGATATCGAAGGCCTCACCCTCGCCAGGCGAGAGCGTGTACTTGGTCGGGCTATCCACGTAGGCCAAGTCGAGTCCACGCGGGGTTGGGCAGGCCGAGAAACCGCGGTTTGCGATACGAATCTTAATATCAAACTTTGCCCCGAGCTTCACCTTGTTCTGCCAGGAAGCGCTCAGCAGTTCGTAGCGGTAGCCCACATGGTCGCGAAGGTAGTCGAAGGCCGAGCGGCTGACCGCATTACCCTTCGTGTCGGTGAAATAGCCCTCGGAGATGGGCAGGTTTAGCTGGGTGACCTCGGCCTGTGTTTTCATTTGTTTTTTCCAGCCATCCACGAGACCCGGGGTCTTGGCGGGGTCGGCTTCGGACCAACCATGGGCGAGGCCGAGGGCGAAGGCCCGTTCATTTGAAGCCACCTGTGCGACGAGCCAGCCATCTCCCGC
>CAMDWM010000044.1:0-12194 GCA_945878755.1 Akkermansia muciniphila | reverse complement strand
AAGTCCGACTTATTGATGGCTTTGGTCTTCAGGTAGACGTGGGGAGAGAGTTTGGGCACGCAAGTGTGGCGGAATTCGCTCGGGAAGGATTCGGAAGCGATGGCGACCTTGGCCGGCTTATTGTCGGACGGCACATCGTAGGCGCGGGGAATGGCGAACGTCGCCGCCGTGCCGCCGGTGTTCACGCGGGCGTAACTGAAGTCCATCGCGGCGGCAGTGAGTCCAGCTGGAGCGCTGGCGGCGAGAGTGGAAACTTTATCCCTGATCGCTGAGTCGCGCTCTTCACGCCCGGCTTTGGGAGCACTCTCGAGCACAACGCCCCCGCTGACCACCACCGGTTGAGGTATGAAGCGCTGGATGAACCATGGGGACATCTGCGGTTCGCGCCCGCCGAGATTGGGCTGGGCGGTGGAGAGCTTGAGGGCGACGCCTTTCCAGTCTTCTCCGGTCGATTGACGGACTTCGGCGTGGTAGTTGACCTGGACCGTCTTCAACTTCGTGTCGGCACGGATGTCGTAGAGCGGGTTCCAACTGGGGCCGCGGACGACGTAGGCGAGGTCGAGTTCGATGGGGCCGGCCTGCTTGGCTTCAATACGCACGCGGGCGACGTTACGGAACTTAAAGCGCTGCGCGTTCAGCTCATTCAGTTCGCGCTGCACGCGGTCGACATCGAGGGTCAAGCTGTTGCGGCTGACGCCATTCGCGAGAATCTCCTGGTCGAGCTTGGCGAGCGTATCGACGTGGTACTGTAGGTAAGCCGCCCATTTGGACGGGTCCATTTCGGCGTTAGCGGATTCCTTGCCCACGGAAGTGAGGCGGCCAAGGACTTTCTCGAGGGCGGACTTGCGCTGGGTGATGCGGTTGTCGGCGAGGGTCAGGTCGTTGAGTTGGGCACGGAGTGCTTCGAGCTCCTTGGTCAGTTTGAGCACGCGCTCGTCGGCGACTTCCTTCGTCTGGATGCGTTCCCCGCGGATATCGATGAGCGTGAAGGCGCCCTTGCCATCGACGCGGACGGACGAGAGGTCGGTCGCACCAGGGAGGTTCTCAAAGGTCAACGTATGGTCGCCAGCCTCGATGGTGGCGGTGAGGTGGCGGACGACCTCGGCGCGGTCCCCGTAGACCGTGACCGTATGGACCTTGGCGGCGGTGGTGGGGATGTCTGCGGCGGCTGCGCTGAGCGTTAGGGCGGCCAGCAGGAAGCAGGAAGGGTTGAGCATAGGGATGGGTATAGAATGAGCGTCCCTCGAGGTTGGTGCAGTCTAAAAAAATGGGGTGAGGACAGAGTCGGGGGAGAGTCGAGGAAGAGTCGGGGAAGAGTCGGGGGAGAGTCGGGAGAGAGTCGGGGGAGGGTCGGGACAGAGTCGGGGCAGGGGCGAGGGGGCGAAAAGCCTGTGGCTATTTGTAATAAGCTTGGGGGGCGTGGGGCTTGCGATGGGGGGAGGGGGTGGCAAAGTTGGGCTGTCCCCATGGTTCAGGTCCATATTGCAAGGTCAGGCGTCCAGCTCGGTAAATACCCCGAGGCGGATCTCCCTGTGCTCATTGGGGCAGGCACGGTGCGACGAACAGATCACTATTGGAAAAAGGGGATGGCCTACTGGCTGGTCCTGGGTCGGACCTATGACCCGCCGACACCTACGCAGCTGCCGCCATTGGCTCCGGTGCCGGCGTCGTCTGCTAAGCCCGTGCCCAAGCCAATGCGCCCGTTACGCTACGAGTGTCAGCGCTGTGGTCACAAATCCAACACCGTGCGGGAGGAAAAGCCGGGGAACCTCTTCATGGAAATTTGTACGTGGATTGTGAACCCCTTTGTCGGTGGCCTGTACACGGTTACACGTGAAGCCGGTAAGAAAGCCCTGTGTGTCAACTGCGGCTCCGAGCATATGACGGAAGAGGTGTGGTAGGGGAAGAGTCGAGGAAGAGTCGGGGGAGAGTCGGGGGAGAGTCGAGGCAGAGTCGGGGACAGAGTCGGGGACAGAGTACAGAGGACAGAGTACAGAGGACGGGGGCAGAGTCGACAGCCAGTGGTACTGGCTATGTTCTGTAATCCGTACTCAGTACTCCGAACTCTAACCTTAACTTCCTTACGCCTTCGGCTTGGCTTCTTCTTCGACGGTGCGGATGCGCAGGTCGCGCAGCTGCTTGGCCGTCACCGGGCTTGGGCAGTCGGCCATCAAGTCGCGGCCGTTCTGGTTCTTCGGGAAAGCAAGGATGTCGCGGATCGAACTACGACCGGCGAGCATGGCGACGACGCGGTCGAAGCCGAGGGCGATGCCGCCGTGGGGCGGGGCGCCGTAAGCGAAGGCCTTCAGCATGTAGCCAAAGCGGCTTTCAACGAGATCCTGCGGGATCTTAAGGATGTCCTCGAAGACGCGCTTCTGCACGGCCGGGTTGTGGATACGGATGGAGCCACCGCCGAGTTCGACGCCGTTGAGCACGATGTCGTAGTGCTGACCGCGGACCTTAGCTGGGTCGGTGGCGAGGAGAGGTTCGTCTTCCTTGACCGGAGCCGTGAAGGGGTGGTGGGCGGAGATGTAGCGCTTCTCTTCTTCGTCCCAGAGCATCAACGGGAATTCGATGACCCAGAGGAAGTTATACTGGTCGGTCGGCAGGCTGAGTCGGCCCTTGGCCTTGAGCAGCGCGGCGGACTCGAGGCGGATGCGGCCGAGGACGTTCGAGGCCTGTTCCCACGGGGCGGCGGCGAAGAAGATGATGTCACCGTCTTCAATCTTTAGCTCGGCCTTCAGGGCAGCCTTTTCTTCTTCGGAGAAGAACTTCGTAATCGGAGACTTCCATTCGCCGGCTTCGACCTTGATGAAGGCGAGGCCCTTGGCGCCTTGGCTCTTGGCGATCGTTTCGAGGTTGGTCAGCTCGCCCTGGGTGAGGTCAGCGAGGCCCTTGGCGTTGATAGCGCGGACGACCGAGCCGGGCGTGTTGGCCGCACCGTTGAACACCTTGAAGGCCGAGTTCTTGAAGAGCGGCGTGAAGTCGTGGATCTCCATCGCGAAGCGCGTATCGGGCTTGTCGATGCCGAAGCGGTCCATGGCTTCCTGGTAGGACATGCGCGGGAAGGGCGTGGGAATGTCGACGCCGAGGGTTTCCTTCCACGTGCGCTTGAGGATACCTTCGATCAGCTTGTACATGTCCTCGCGGTCGATGAAGGACATCTCCAAGTCGACCTGCGTGAACTCGGGCTGGCGGTCAGCGCGGAGGTCTTCGTCGCGGTAGCAACGAGCCATCTGGTAGTAGCGTTCCACGCCGGCCACCATGAGCATCTGCTTGTACTGCTGCGGGGACTGCGTGAGCGCGTAGAACTCGCCAGGGTTGGTGCGGCTCGGCACGAGGAATTCACGGGCACCTTCGGGGGTGCTCTTGAAGAGGGTGGGGGTCTCGACTTCGAGGAAGCCCTGTTCGTCGAGTTCGTGGCGGATGGCGCGGCCCGCGGCGTGGCGGAGCTTGAGTAGGCCGAGGTTGCGGGGGCGACGGAGATCGAGGAAGCGGTATTCGAGGCGCAGGTCTTCGTTCACCTTGTCGGCCTTATCGTCGTCCATCGGGAACGGCAGGTCGGCGCAGATATTGTGGACGATGATGCTGGTGGCGACGACTTCGATGGCACCGGTGCCGAGTTTGGCGTTGATGGTTTCGGTCGAACGGGCGGTCACCTGACCGATCACTTCGATGACGGATTCGGTCTTCAGACGCTGCGCAGTCTCCTGGAGGTTACCTTGGCCTGGACGGAAGACGACCTGGGTGACGCCAGCGCGGTCGCGGAGGTCGACGAAGGTCACGCCACCGAGGTCGCGCTTGGTATCGACCCAACCCACGAGGGTCACGGTCTGGCCGGCGTCGGCAGGGCTAAGGGCGTTACAGGTATGGGTGCGGTTCATGGCAGGGTCGGCGGCAAAAGTGGAGGGGTATGGTTACCCTTAAATCCCCCCATGAAACAAGCATTAACCCCGAAAAAAGGGGTTAGGGGATGGCGGAATGGGATGGGGGATAGGGGATAGGGGTGAAATGAAAAGGGGGACCCGGGAACGGATATGAGGGTGGGGTGCGTAGCGCCGGCCGCCTGTCCGGTTCCCGGTCTCCCTTTATATTACCCCCATGCTTCCAGTTGCCCTTTGGAGGGTTTTGGGTGCGATAGGTTGAAACCCCTATGCGTCGACTCCACGTCTCTCTTGGTCTTTTGGCTCTCTGCTTAGGCGCGGTTGGAGCCGTCGCCGCTGAACCAGATAAGGTCGAGATGGCCGGCTACCTGCTCGTCCCAACCGAGCGCGTGCCGGAGACCTACGACGCCGGTTTCTCGATCTACGCCGCCGCTTGGCCGCTGTTGAATCAATACCCTGGCCATCGTTTCCAGACCGGCCTCTTCGGCACCTGGATGCATCCGCAGTATCCTAAGGACGAGAAACCCAAGGATCTTTACAACGACATCGAAGGCGGTCTGGGCTGGTGGCGCGACACGCACTTCCCGACAACGACACCGAAGTTCATCATGGGTGGCGTCGGCGTGAACTTCTACGACATCGCCAACGGTCCAGGCTACGGGCGCGGTACCTGGGATAATCCACGTGGGCTCTACGGCGTCGCGCAGCTCACGCCTTGGCTACTCTTCCCACTCGACGGCCTCAATCTGAAGCAGGGCGTCAACGGCGAACTCTTCGGCTATGGTTACCTGCCGATGCCGTTCGCCCAGGCGAAGACAAAGACCGAGGGCAAGGACATCCCGACCGGCGGCAACTGCTGGACGCTCTTCCTGAACACCGCGAACTTCAAGGGGCCGGTCTGCTTCTTCACGCCGAACTTCTGGTCGCGCGCGGCCCTCCGCAATCCAGCCGTCGCCGGCCAGATGCTCGATTCCCGTGGCTCGGATCCGAATAAACATTTTCAGATGGAGACCCAGTACGTCCCCGCCGCGCAGGCTAAGGACGAGAAGGGGGAGACCTATGCGCGCGTAGCGCCGATATCCTTTCCGGTTGGCGCGGACGGCACGACCGTTGTGCTACATCGGCTGACTTCGTATGACCGACGCGCGCTCTACGACGGCGTGAAGGCCTGGTTTGACGGCGGCCCCGTGGCGACGGGAGCGATTAATCCGGCCGGCGCCTATCTCCAGAACTTCAAGAATAACGGCGGCTCGACCTGGAGTATCTACAAGCAGGGTACCAAGCGGGAGGCTAAGCCGGGGCTCGCCTGGAAATCCTTCGCCACGCCACACTCACCCGATCCAGCCACGTATGGCTATAAGTGGGACGACAAACTCGTCTCGCGCAGCACGCCCGGTCTCGTGACGCTACCTCAGTATTATCGCTTCGGCGCCGGCGGGAAAAACGGGCAGTGGACGCCGGTGAAGGCCGTCGAGGTTCCGGCCGCGACCGGCCTAGCGCAGATGAGTTTCAAACCCCCGGTGGAAAAGCCACAGTTGCCGCGGGAGACCCAGCCAGGTGAGCAGACGACCTGGAAGATTCCCGGTCCGAAGGCGGGGCCCTTCAAAGCCTTCCTCGGCGACGGTAGCGTCGTGACTTATTATTGGTATCGTTTCGCCGATCAGCCGGCGATCCTCAACGCCGACCTGACCAAAGCCGAGCGCGAAGCCATGCAGGTCAAGGTCGAGAAGTTACACCGTGCTTGGACTAAGGACCGCGACTACCTCGCCCCGCCCACCGTTGGTAAACTGGCCGACCTCGACCCCGCGCAGGTGGTTACGCCGCCCAAGGGCCTCGAAGTCGGCTACGTCCCGATCGCGACGCGCCAGGAGTTATTGATCGCTCCGACGAAGTAAGCCGCGCTTAGCGCTTTTCGAGGTCGGCCTGTTCGACGGGCTCGACGTGCGCCAAGTGGTCGGAGGGTTTCTTGCCCGTGAGTACCTTGTAGAGGCACCAGACGAACAGCGCCGTCACGCCGCCCACCGAGATGAGCATGAAAAGGAGTCCAGCGGTAGTCATGGTCGTTAGGTTGTAGGTTTAGCGGGCGTCCCAGCGTTTGCCGGCACGATGAATCATCAGCGCCGAGAAGGCAGCGAAGAGCAGGAGGAAGAAGGCCGTCAGGCGAGCGACGCCGCTGGCTGGATGGCCGGGGCCACCGATGAGGTCGAGGATGTGCTCCGTGGGGGTGAACAGCGGCGCCGTGAAGGAGAGATTCCAGCCGGCGACGTTCTTGAGGACAAACATCGCGAAGATGGCGGTCAGGAAGGCCGGGGACACCCAGCGAATCACAAACTTGAACACGCGCGGGATACGGATGTCCGCGCCATGGTGGGCTTCCGTCCATCCGCGTTCGGTCCCGAAGGCGAAGTTAAAGACGTAGATGAGCAGCGTGCCTTGGAGAAAGATGCCGATGTCGCCGATCCAGAAGTCCACGGTCGAAAGGGCCTTGAGGCCTTCGCTGAACCAGACGACCAGCGTGCAGCCGACCGCGGTGACGAGGCCGAGCAGTGCGACGGAGCCACGGCGGTCCAAGCCGAGGCCTTCTTCCAGGAAGGCGATGCCCGGCTGCAGCATCGAGAGCGAGGAGGTGATGGCGGCGATGAAGAGCAGGGTGAAGAACAGCCCACCGAAGAGATGTCCGTAAGGCATGCCGGCGAAGACTTGGGGTAAGACATTGAAGCCGAGTGCAAAGGTGCCACCAGCGACGGCGGAAGCGCCGAGGAAGGCGAAGGCCGCGGGGACGGTGATGAGTCCACCCAAGCCGACTTCGCAGAATTCATTAGCGGCGGTGGCGGTGAGGCCGCTCAATACCACGTCATCGTTCTTCTTGAGGTAGCTGGCGTAGGTGATGATCACGCCGAAGCCGACGGAGAGCGTGAAGAAGATTTGGGAGGCGGCCTTGAGCCAGACGGCTGGATTGGAGAGGCCTTGGGCGATGTCATGCGGGTTCCACATGTAGCCGAGCCCATTCCAAACGCTGAGTTCTGGCTTGGTGGGGTCAGGTGTACCGAGCGTGAGCACGCGGACCAGCAGCACGAGGGCGATGACGATGAGGAGCGGCATACCCCAATTACAGATGAACTCGATGCCCTTCGAGAGGCCGCGGTAGATGATGGCGAAATTCAGGATGAAGACGCCGACGAAAAAGAGAAATGGCGCGGACAGTCCGAGGGCGGCGCCATCGGCCTTGAGGCCGGTCGTCTGGGCGAAATGCGCAGCATAGGCGGCGGGGTCTTTGCCGAGGTCCAGGCCCCCGGTGAAGCTGCTCCAGGCGTAACCGAGGCACCAGGATTCGATGACGACGTAGTAGAAGTAGACCCCGACGGGGATGATGAAGCCGAGGAGTCCTAGGTACTTGCCCCAGGGCTTCCGGATGATGGCGTGGAAGATTCCCGGGGATGAGTTGAAGCCTTGCGTGCCGCCAAACCGGCCGAGCGTCCACTCCACCCAGCAGATGGGGAGACCGACGACGAGTAGGGAGATAAAGTACGCAATGAGGAAGGCGCCGCCGCCGGTTTCCTTGTCGGCAACGAGGCCGGGAAAGCGGAGGAAGTTACCGAGGCCGACCGCACTTCCGGCGACGGCCATGATGACACCAATCTTGGAACTCCAGGCTTCAGTTTTCTTTTGGGTCATGGGTGGGGTTGGCTATGAGATAAAGGAGGGCGGGGCGGAGGGCAAGGCGAGGCATTGTCGTCACGTTGCTTTAGATGGGCGTAAAGTCGCCCAAAACGCCCAAAAACAGCGTCACCCATTATCCTCGCCCTTTGCGTTTAGGTTCTACACGTTGCTGTAATGCCATTTGCTTCCTTAGGCCTAGACGCCTCCATCCTCAAAGCGGTCGCCGACCAGGGTTACACTGAACCCACGCCGATCCAGAAGGCCGCCATCCCTTCAGTCATCGAAGGGCTCGACGTCATTGGCATTGCCCAGACGGGTACCGGTAAGACGGCCGCCTTCACGCTGCCTTTGCTCACTCGCCTGCTCCGCACGGCCAATAACACCCATAAGGGACGTGTCCGCTGCCTCATTCTGGCCCCGACCCGCGAATTAGTCGTCCAAATCGCCGAAAACGTGGCCGCCTACTCCCGCTATTCTGGCGCAGTCGTCGCCACCTGCTACGGCGGCGTTAGCGAACGCCCCCAGATCGCCGCCCTCCGTAAGGGCTGCGACTTCCTTGTCGCGACCCCCGGCCGTCTGCTCGACTTGGGCAGCCAAGGCCACGGTGACTTCTCCGCCGTGGAGTGCCTCGTCCTCGACGAAGCTGACCGAATGCTCGACATGGGCTTCCTCCCAGCGATCAACACAATCGTCCGCGCACTCCCACCTGAACGTCAGACCTTGATGTTCTCGGCCACGCTCTCCCGCGAGATCGAGACCCTGACCAAGCAGTATCAGCGCTCGCCTAAGCTCATTGAAGTCGGCCGCCGCGCCAACCCGGCCGAGACCGTTACTCAGCTGCTCTTTGAGTGCCCTGGCGCCCTCAAGCAGGTTATGCTGCACCACCTCTTGAAGGACGAAGCCATGAACATGGTCCTCGTCTTCGCCCGCACTAAGCACGGCGCTGACCGCGTCTGCCGCAAACTCGACGGCGACGGTATCTCTTGTGCCGCCATCCACGCCAACCGCTCGCAGGCCCAGCGCCAGCGTGCACTGCAGGCTTTCAAGAATGGTGAAATCCGCGTTCTCGTTGCGACCGACATTGCTTCGCGCGGCATCGACGTTGACGGCATCAGTCACGTCGTGAACTTCGACTTCCCTGACCAGATTGAAGACTACGTGCACCGCATTGGCCGTACGGGCCGCGCGCTCTCCACGGGCACTGCCGTCACCTTTATTACCCGCGAAGACTTGGGTGACCTCCGTCGCCTCGAGCGCATCGTCGGTAAGCACCTGCACTGCGGTAAGCTCCCGGGCTTCGACTACACGCAGCAGGCTCCGCCCCGTACCCCCGAAGATTTCCAGCGCAATCAGGATCCTCGCGCCGGTGCTCACCATAGCGAACGCGAAGGCCGTCCGCAGGGTGGTCGTAACGGTGGCTACCGCGCCGCCCAGGGCAGCTACCGCCCGTTTGGCCGTCCGGGCACCCGTCGCTCGGGTGGTCCTAAGTAAGCGCGAGCAGAACATTGCAACAAAAGCCCGGCACCCCCGGGCTTTTTTGTGCCTATAAAACCAAGGCTCCTTATCGCCCCGTTGGCCAATACTGCTTTCCAGTGAAAACAGTTTATTTAGTGGATACACGTCCGCAGGGAGCGCGGAATTCTGAAGGATAAACAATTAACTTTCAGTGCTCACTGGTTTTTCATAGATGACGTTATGCGACTACCCCTCCCCAGCCGCTGGATACTCCTGGTCGCCCTGTTGTTGATGACGCTAGCGCCGCTGAGCGCCGCCGAATTATCCAAGCCCAACATCATTTTTGTCCTCTTCGATGACCTCGGCTACGGCGAGCCGCCGAGCTATAATCCGAAGTCAGCCCTGCGCACGCCGAACCTCGATAAGTTAGCCACGCAAGGGATGCGGTTCACGGATGCGCACACGGCCGCGGCAGTTTGCACCCCGACGCGCTACGGTGTCCTCACGGGGCGCTATCCGTCACGCCTCGGGCAATTCGGCGTGCTGACCACGTTCTCCAAGCCGATTATCCCTCCGGGTCGCCCGACGGTGGCATCGGTGCTCAAGTCTCAGGGTTATACGACGGCCTGCATCGGCAAGTGGCACCTCGGCATGGATTGGGTAGCGGGTAAGCCGGGTAGCGAAAAGGAAGTACCGATTGGGGCGAAGATGACTGGTGGTCCCAATGCGCTCGGGTTTGATTACTTTTACGGCTTCACGCACGCGCGGAATATCGGCACCATCATCGAGCAGGACCATGTTGTCGCCCAGGTGGCACCGGTGGAAAACCAGCCGCTCATGGCGAAGAAAGTGGTGGAGTGGCTCGACCAAAGAAAAGCGGCGGAGCCGTTCTTTCTCTACTTCCCGGTCGGTATTCCGCATGAGCCAAACGTACCCTCGGAGGAATTTATCGGAAAGAGCGGTGCCAAGGACTTGGTCAAGAATGACCCGAAGTATGGTGACTGGCTTTTCGAGGGCGACGCCTTCTTGGGCAGGATTCTTGAAGCACTGGAGCGGAATCACCTCACGGAGAACACCCTCATCATTGTCACCAGCGATAACGGGGCCGAACATCGCATCTACGAGCCTTTACGTGAATCCAAGCGCAGTATCTATGAAGGCGGGCATCGGGTTCCGTTCATCGTGCGCTGGCCGGGTAAGGTGAAGCCTGGCACGGTGAATGACCACACCGTTTGCCTCAATGACCTCCTGGCCACCGCCGCTGAAATCACCGGTACGAAAGTCCCCGCTAGTGCCGGCGAGGACAGCGTGAGCTTAGTTCCGGAATTGCTCGGTACCGCGAAGGACGGCGTACGCGAAGCCACCATCCATCAGTCCGCCGCGGGCGATCTGGCCCTTCGGCAGGGTCCTTGGAAATTAATTTTCCACAAGGACGGCCGACGCGAACTCTTTAATCTGCAAATCGACTTAAGTGAAAAGACCAATGTGAGCGCGGCGAACGAGGAGATTGTCCGATCGATGACAGCGCTCATGCAGCGCTATATCACCGATGGTCGTAGTACGGTGGGGGTGGCACAGAAGAATGATTTCACCCTCTCCCTCGGCGCCCGTGAAGCCAAAGAAAAAGGTAAGAAGAAAGACCCCAAGGCGGCCGCAGCGATGAAATCGACGGCCGAGCGGGCGCGCGAAATGGCTTTGGCTGCGGACGCTTCTTTTGATTAACCCCAGACTGCGATATCGAGATAAGGGGCGCCCGGTCTAAAGGTAGACCTTAGGCGGCAATTAGGACAGCACGTGGTGCTATCCCTACCTGTCATTTGCCGAGCTCAATCGACTTCACGCGCGCGCTGATGGTCTGCGGGGAAATCGTGAGGGCGGCGCGATGGTAGGCGCCGTCGTAGCCAGCCTTGGGAACTGGGATGACGAGTCGGCGCATCTGGCCATCGGCGACCAACGGTAGCGATAGTTGGATATCTGTGCCACCCGTATTCAAAGGGTGTTTGCTAAGCGTGAGCGTCGCCTTGGAATCTACGCCGCTGAAGGCTGCCTCAATGGTTACCGTGGTTGCTTGTTCGGCCTGCCAGAAGGTCAGTGGGCTGAGCGCACGTAACGGGGTCTTACCGTCCGGACGGAGGTCGAGTTCCCCGCGAATCGGCCAGCCTGCATACGTGCCGACGCCGGCATAGAACCAGCCTTGCCGGTCAGAGGTAAACCGCCAGCGCGGGGCGGGAGGGTGACGCATGGTAGCCACCTCTTGGGCGCGCGACCGGATGGTCTTCAGGTTCCCCACCACGAGTTCGTAGTCATACTCGTACCGGATATCGTGATCGAGGATCTCCTTGCCTTGGCCGGCCAGATAGCCCGTGGCATTGGCGCGGGATGCATTCGGCCCAGGTTGGCCAGCGAAGCCGCCCGTGTGGTCCGTGAGCGCCGGCGTGATCAGGCCGATGCCTTCGTCGGCGGCATTGAGCAGGGCCGACCAGTGCTCGGTCGCTTCCCAATAAACCCACGGGTGTTTCGTCTTGGACTTAGGCTGTTCAGTAATGGCTTCGCCCGTGAAGGGGCGCGTACCGACGTAACTCACAACGCGGAAGAATGCCCCGTTCGCATAGAGCGCTGGGAATTCCTGCTGGCGCGCGGCGTAACGCGTGCGGTCGGAGCGCGCATTGGTCAGGCGTGAGCGTACCTTCACCCAAGATCCTTCCAGCTCGAGCCAGGAGTCGAAGGTGCACTCAGCGGGGACGTTATTGAGCGGCCATTGCATCGGGATGCACGTTACGTGCAGTTTCTTGCCGTCGTTCTCGTGGGCAATGACCTTGGACGGGTTCTTGAAGTCATCGCCGGTCTGTATTGGATTCCAGCCGAGCCCTTTCCAGTGCTCGGAAGGGGATTGGCCTTTCTCTGTATACGGCACCGGGCCGGAGTAGAAGGACATCTGCACCTGCCGCCCAAGGTCGTAGTTGTTAATCAGGTTACGACCGCCCTTAGGCGCTAGGTAGACGATGGCCCCGCCGTGGTTGAGGTCGACCCCGACGCGGATGATGCCGTTGTCGAGGTAGCTCATCTTCGCGCCGGACGGGAGCTCGTCGGCCGTGGGTTCGGCCGCGAATGTCAGCGCCGCACAGGCGAGCAGCGGGAGCAGGACGCGCATGCTTACTTGGCCGTGGCTTGCTTCTTGGCCGCAGCCTTGGCTTT
>CAMDWM010000043.1:0-12384 GCA_945878755.1 Akkermansia muciniphila | reverse complement strand
ACAGTAACATCGTGCCATAACTGGTGCAGCCGTCGCAAAGAAGATGCGTGAGGACGCCGGCTAAGGCGGGGAGGAAGAGCCCCCGCCAAGGCTCTTCGCCTTTCTGCCGCCAACGGAAGAGCCAAGAGGTGAGCCAAGCACTCGCGAGTGCCCAGATAGGCATGAACGCGAAGCTATGCGTGAAGTGGCGGTGCCAGCGGAACGACACCAGCGGGTCGCCGGCGCTGCGGATGAAGACGTCGAGGTCGGGGGCTTCCGCCGCGAGCAGGGCCGCGACGGCGGCGGCCGGGAGCGAGCCACCGCGGCGGGCAACGAGAAGCCCAGCGGAGAGGCCGAGGGCCGCATGCGTGACGTTATCCATGGCCTTAACTATTGCCGAGCGGCAGGCAGGACGGAAGCGTTTTGTAGCGAGGCCCGACCGACTGGCCCGCCGGCGCCGCGATGGGTTCCGTGGAGAGCCTAGGCGACGCGGTCACCTTAGCGCAGCCCTTGAATGCATCTCGGCGGGAACAAAAACGCTTTGCTGGCCACTTACCCCTTACCCCATGCGATTCCTGTTTTACGCCTTCTTGTTGGCCGTTGGTTTCGTCCAAGCGGCCGAGCCGGAGTTCCCCTTGGTCGATGCCCAGGAGTGCCGGCCGCGCACCGGCTTGCCGAATTTCTTGGCCAAAGCCCAAGGTCTTTTCGGCTCGGGGGCTTTACCCGAGATCAAGGTCGGCTATCTCGGCGGCTCCATCACCGCCCAGCCCGGTTGGCGTGTGAAGTCGCTCGCCCATTTTAAGCAGGCCTACCCGAACGCGAAGTTCACCGAAATCAACGCGGCCATTGGTGGCACGGGCTCGGACCTCGGGGTCTTCCGCGTCCAGCAGGATGTGCTCTCCAAGCAGCCGGACCTGCTCTTCGTGGAATTCGCGGTGAACGACGGTGGCGCGGCGCCCGAACAAATCATCCGCTGTATGGAAGGCATCGTCCGCCAGACCTGGCGGACTAATCCGAATTGCGATATCTGTTTCGTCTACACGCTCGTCGAGGGCATGGCCCCCGGTATCGCTGCCGGCAAGTTCCCCCGCTCCGCTTCCGCTATGGAGAAGGTCGCCGACCACTACGGCATCCCGACGATTCACTTCGGTCTGGAAGTCTCGCGTCTCAGCAAGGAGGGCAAGGTGCTCTGGAAGTCACCGCTCCCAAAGACTCCCGAAGAAAAAGCCACGCTCGCGGATAAGGTCGTTTTCGCGCCCGATAGCGTTCACCCGCACGTGCAGACCGGCCACCAGATGTACCTCGAAGCCATCGTGCGTTCACTGCCTGCTATCAGCCAAGCCTCCGGTAAGCCGATGAAGCATGAACTCCCAGCACCGCTCGTCGCAGATAATTTTGAGCGCGCTTCGCTGACTTCGATTGCCGCCGCCAAACTTCCCGCCGGCGTTGCGCCGCTCGACCCCACCAAGGACGCGATGGCCAAATCTTATACGAACCGCTTGCCCGCACTCGTCCGTCTGACCCAACCCGGCCAAGCCATCGAGTTCAAGTTCAAGGGCACGCATTGTGCCGTCTACGACATCGTTGGTCCGGCTGGCGGCAAAGTCGCCGTCACCCTCGACGGTGGCACGCCCAAGGTCATGACCCGCTTCGATGCCTACTGCACCTATGCCCGCCTCAGCACTTTTACGGTCGGCACCAAACTGACCGATACCGTCCACACGGTCCGCCTCGAGCTCTTGCCAGACGCCTTTGATAAGGCCGCCATCTTGGCCCAGCGCAAAGAGAAGATGGACAAGCCGGAGCGGTTTGCGGACCGTCATTTCTTCCCCGGCGGTCTCTTGATTGTCGGGGAGCTCGTCCCTTAAAACCTTTCTTAGCAAGGCCCAGCCTTGACCGTGCCCAGCCCCGCGGCAAACTCGCCCATCTCCCCACCCACCCTATCCTACCATGCGTTTCGGCCTTAACACCTTCCTCTACGCCTCGCCGTTTACCAACGAGAGCGTTTCCATGTTCAAGAAGCTCAAGAAGTGGGGCTTCGACACTGTCGAAATCGCTATCGAGGATCCGGCCCACGTCGACCCGGCTTTCCTGAAGGCCGCCGCCGCTAATGCCGGTATCGCCATCGGTTCCGTCTGTGCCGCCATGGGCCCGGGCCGCGACTTCCGTGGCAGCGCCGCTGACCAGAAGACCGCGCACCAGTACCTGACCGCGCTCGTTGACCAAGCCGCCGCCATGGGCTGCCCGCGCATCATCGGCCCGCTCTACTCCGTTGTCGGCCTCATCGGCTCGCATGACGACAAGACTAAGGCTCTGCACTTCAAGCTCGTCGTGAAGAACCTCAAGCAGCTCGCCAAGCACGCCGAGAAGAAGGGCGTCCTCCTCTGTGTCGAGCCCCTCAATCGCTTCGAAACCGACTTCCTGAATACCTGCGACCAGGGCCTGCGTCTCGTAAAGGCCGTTAACTCCCCCGCCGTGAAACTCCACCTCGACACGTTCCACATGAACATCGAAGAGAAGCATCAAGGCGCCGCCATCCTCAAGGCTGGTAAGCACCTCGGCCACTTCCATGCCTGCGGCACCGACCGTGGCACCCCCGGTGGCGACTCCCTTGATTGGAAGCCCATCGTGGCTGCGCTCAAGAAGATCGGCTACAAGCAGGACGTCGTCATCGAGTCCTTCACTACCGACGTCAAGGTGATCGCCCGGGCCGCCGCCATCTGGCGTGCCATGGAGCCGAACCGCGATGACATCCCAGTGAAGGGCCTGAAGAACATGCACCGCCTCTTTGGCCGCACCAAATAATTCCATAAAGATGAAACTCCGCACCTCCCTCCTCGCGCTCCTTGCGCTCGCCTCGACGGCTCTCGCCGAGGATAAGAACCTCTTCAATGGCAAGGACCTGACCGGCTGGAAGGGCCTCGACTTCTGGTCTGTCGAAGACGGCTGCATCACGGGTCGCACGACCAAGGAGAAGCCCACCAAGGGTAATACCTTCCTCGTCTACAAGGATGAGGTCGCGGACTTCGAGCTCACCTTTAAGTATAAGATCGTCGCAGGTAACTCCGGCGTCCAGTACCGCTCCAAGCTCACCGACGAGAAGGCTTTTGTGGTCGCTGGCTATCAGGCCGACTTCGAAGCCGGCAAGACCCACTCGGGTATCCTCTACGAAGAAAAAGGCCGCGGCATCCTGGCTCAACGCGGCCAGAAGACCGTCATCAAGGAAGGCGCTACTCCGAACAAGCCAAAGATCGAAGTCGCTGGCGAAGTCGGTAAGTCCGCTGAGATCCAGGCCAAGATCAAGTCCGAGGACTGGAATGACTATCGCATCGTCGCTCAGGGCGGCCGCCTGCAGCACTTCATCAATGGTGTCCAGACGGTCGACGTCACCGATGAAACCGCGATCGGCGCCAAGAAGGGCATCCTCGCCCTCCAGCTCCACGCCGGCCCTCCGATGGTGGTCCAGTTCAAGGACCTCGTCCTGAAGGAAACCAAGTAACCTTCACCCAGCACTTACCCTAAGGCCGCAGGATTCACGTCTTTGCGGCCTTTCTTTTTACTAAACATACCCATGAACAAAGCCCTCCTCCTCAGCGTGCTCGCCCTATGCGGCACCATCGCCGGTGTGCATGCCGAAGAAAAGAAGAACGTCCTCATGATCGCCGGGCGTCCTAGCCACGGCCCTGGTGAGCACGAGCACAACGCGGGCATCCAGCTCTTAGCGGCTGGCCTCCAGCAAGGCGCGGCCGATCGCGTTAATGTCACCGTCAGCCTCGGTGGCAAGTGGCCCTCTGATGACGTCGTCGCCAAGGCCGACACGATTGTAATCTACTCCGATGGCGGTGGTGGCCATCCAGCGCTGCCGCACCTCGATCAACTCGCCAAGAAGATGGCCGCTGGTTGTGGCTTCGTGTGCTTACACTATGCCGTCGAGCCTGCCTATGAAAAGGCTGGCTGGCTCAGCGCAGATGGCCAGCCCGTGTCGGTCGCGCCGCCTGGACGTTCTTCAACGGGTAAGGGCGCCAAGGACTTCAAGGATTGGCTCGGTGGCTACTTCGAGCAGCACTGGTCGGTCAATCCGCACTGGCTGGCTGATTTCAAGTCCTTGCCCAACCATCCGGTGAGCCGCGGCGTGAAGCCCTTTGCGACGGTCGACGAATGGTATTTTAATATGCGTTTCCGTGACGGCATGGAAGGCGTGACCCCCATCCTCGCTGCGCTTGCTCCGGAGAGCACCATGAAGCGCGGGATGGGTTCACACGGCGGCAACCCCGACGTGCAAAAACTCGTCCTCGAAGAGAAAAAGCCCCAAGTCGTCGCTTGGGCCGTTGAGCGTAAGGATGGTGGCCGCGGCTTCGGCTTCACCGGCGGACATTTCCATAAAGGTTGGGTCAACGACAGCCAGCGCACCCTCGTGCTCAATGCCATTGCCTGGACAGCCAAGGCCGAAGTGCCGGCCGCGGGGGTTGTGACTAAGTTCACGGACGAGCAGCTCGCCGCGAATCAGGACCCCAAGGGCCGCAAGCCCGCCACCCCGGCGCCTAAGCCCGCGGGCACGCCGGCCGCGAAGTAAGTCTGCGGCGAGAGGTTATCTTCGGCCGGAGGTTCGCCTCCGGCCTTTTTGTTGTCCGAGAAAAGCGTTGGGCGGTTTGACCTTGGCCTGCGGGCGTGGAACTTACCCGCATGTCTAAGTCTTATGCGATCATCGGCGGTAACAGTGGCATCGGCCTCGCCACCGTGCAGCTCCTCCTGGCGGCAGGTCATCACGTATCCGCCGCCGCGCGCAACGCCGGCCCGCTGGCCGAACTCGGCGTCCAAGTGCAGCCCTTCGACGCACTCGCGCCCACGCCGCTCGTTTGGCCCGAGAAACTCGACGGGCTCGTCTACTGTCCCGGCACCATCGCCTTGAAGCCCTTTCACCGCCTCACCGAGGAAGACTTTCTCCGCGAATACCGCGTCAACGTTCTCGGTGCCATCGCCGCGCTCCAGTCGGCATTGCCTGCACTCAAGGCTTCAGGGAGCGCCTCCGTCGTCCTCTTCTCGACTGTCGCCGTTGCGCAAGGCATGCCGATGCATGCGAGCATCGCTTCGGCCAAAGGTGCGGTGGAAGGACTCACCCGTAGCCTCGCTGCCGAGTGGGCTCCGCTCATCCGGGTGAACGCCGTCGCGCCGTCATTGACCGACACGCCACTCGCTGGCCCCTTGTTAAATTCCGATCTCAAGAAGGAAGCCGCTGGTAAGCGTCACCCCTTACAGCGGGTCGGTTCGGCCGAAGAGATCGCGGCGCTGGTTGAGCACCTCCTCAGCGACCACGCGCGTTTCATGACGGGACAAGTCTTGCGGATTGATGGCGGCCTGTCGTCCGTCCGCACGTTTGCCTGACAACAAAAAACCCGGCCCCTGGCGAGGCCGGGCCTTGGTCGGCTCCGGAGCGGTTAGATCAGGATGAGCGTGGGCTCTTCCAGAATCTGCTTGAGCGCTTGGAGGAACTGAGCGCCGTTGGCGCCGTCGACTACGCGGTGGTCGCCCGAGAGGCCAATCACCATGCGGTGACCCATGACGATACGGTCGTTGGCGTCGATTACTGGCTTCTTGATCGTCGCGCCCACGGAGAGGATGGCGGCGTTCGGTACATTGATGATGCCGAAGAAACCCGTCACGCCGTACATGCCGAGGTTGGTCACCGTGAAGGTCGAGCCCGACATCTCCGCGGGAGACAGCTTCTTGGAGCGGGCCTTGCCGATGAGTGCCTTGGCGTCGGTGGCGATATCGCGGAGCGACTTCGCGTGGGCGTCGCGGATGACGGGGGTTACGAGGCCATCTTCGAGGGCTACGCCGAAGGACAGGTGGACTGCGGAATGCTGGCGGATGCTCGTGCCGGCCCAAGAAGCGTTCACGGTGGGCACGCGGCGGAGCGCTTCAGCGGAAGCCTTCAGGATGAAGTCATTGACCGAAAGCTTGAGAGCGGTTTCGCCCCCTTGTTCGGCGAGGCGCTTGTTCAGCGTTTCGCGTAAGCCCATGAGCGGAGCGGCGTCGACTTCGACCTCGAGGTAGAAGTGCGGCACCGTGTTCTTGGATTCCAAGAGACGACGGGCGATGGTCGCGCGCATGCCGCCGACGGGGATATCGGCGTCGGGCTGGATGCCTTTGCCGTCAGCGGGCGGAGCCACGGCGACGTTGATGGGGCCACTCGGTGCGGCGGACACGGGAGCGGAAGCGGCGGCGGCGACATCGCGGGCGACCACGCGTCCACCCGGGCCGGTGCCGGTGAGGGCAGCGACGTTGAGGGCGGCTTTCTCGGCCATGCGACGTGCGTAAGGCGAGACGCTGGTGCGGCTCGCGTCGGATTGCGGGGTCGGCGCGGCGTTAGCGGCTGGTGCGGCGGGCACGCACGGGATGCCCGTGGTTTCAGGGATGGGGGCCTTGGCGGCAGCCTTCGGCGCGGCGGGTTTGCCCTTGGGATCGGGGGCGGTTTCACCGGCCTTGCCGATGGCGCAGATCGGGTCGCCGACCGGGAGCTGGGAGCCAGCTGGCGCATAGATCTTCAGCACCGTGCCGGGCACCGTGCAGGAAAGCTCCATCGTCGCTTTGTCTGTTTCGACTTCCGCGAGGATGTCACCGAAGGCGACCTTCTGGCCTTCTTTGATATTCCATTTCACCAAGGTACCGACCGACATCGTGTCGGACAACTTGGGCATATCGATAATTTCAGCCATCGTAGTTAAAAGGGTGGGGGATTAGGCGAGGACCTTGAGGGCGGCGGCAACGACGCGCGCTGCGTGGGGGAGCTGCTCGTCCTCCATACGCTTGCAGTAAATCTGCGGGGCATCGATGGAAGACACTCGGCCGATGGGCGCATCGAGGTCATCGAAGGCCTTAGCTTGAATGATGTAGGCCACCTGGGCGTCGACGCCGCAGAAAGGCTTATTCTCTTCGACGAGCAAGGCGCGGTGCGTCTTGCGAACCGAGGCGAGGATGGTCTCCTCGTCGAGCGGGCGGATGGAGCGGAGGTCGACGACTTCAACGCTAACGCCATGTTCCTTCTCTAGGATCTCAGCGGCCTTGAGGGAAGTGATGACCGCGCGGCCGTGGGCCACGATGGTGAGGTCGGTGCCAACACGCTTTACGTCAGCGACGCCGAGCGGGACGATGTAATCCTCATCGGGCACCTCGCCCTTATCGTTATAAAGGATGGTGTTCTCCATCACGTAGACCGGGTCATTGTCGCGGATGGCGGCCTTCATGAGGCCCTTGGCGTCGTAAGGCGTGGCGGGGCAGACGACCTTGATGCCTGGGTGGGAAGCCAAAATGGCTTCGGGCGTGTGGGAGTGGGTGGCTCCGACGTTAGTACCGCCGTTACCTGGGCCACGGATGACGATCGGGCAATTGATGAGTCCGCCGGACATGTAGCGGATGTTGCCGGCATTGTTCACGATTTGGTCAAACGCCACGTAGGAGAAAGACCAGAACATCAGTTCCATCACTGGGCGGATGCCGAGCATGGAGGCGCCGATGCCGAGGCCGATGAAGCCCGCTTCGGAAATTGGGGTATCCACGACACGCTTGGGGCCGAACTCCTTGAGGAGCCCTTCGGTCACCTTGTAGGCGCCGTTGAACTGCGCGACTTCTTCGCCCATGACGACGACGTTCTCGTCGCGCTGGAGCTCTTCGCGCATCGCGGCGCGGAGCGCCTCGCGGTAGGTAATGACAGCCATGAAAAAAGTCGGGTAAGGGGTTATTCGAAGATGATGGTACCGCGGCTAGTCGAATTCGGCCCGCGATTATCTTCTTCCCAATAGATGTGCTTGGTGATGTCGGCGACCGTGGGGTCGGGCGATTCCTCGGCGAAGACCGCGGCCACATCCGCTTCAGCCATGGCGGCCTCGTTGATGGCATCGCGGGTGGCGGGCGTTAACACGCCTTCGGCGAGTAATTCGTTTTCAAAGAGTATAACGGGGTCCTTATTTTCGCGGTATCCCTTGATCTCTTCCTTATCGCGGTACGTCTTGTCGGGGTCGGCCATCGAGTGGCCGAAGTAACGGTAGGTAAAGATCTCGAGCACCGTCGGCTTAGATTCCTCATGGGCGCGTTTGACGGCCGCATCGGTCTTGGCGCGGACTTCATATACATCGTGGCCGTTGATAACATCCCAGGCCATGCCGTAACCTTCTGCCCGCTTCGCCAAGCAACCCGGGTGGGCAGTGGAGCGTTCTTGGGAGGTGCCCATCGAGTAACCATTGTTCTCGATGACGAAAATCATGGGCAGGTCCCAGAGGGCCGCCAGGTTGTAGGCTTCATGGACCGCGCCTTGGTTGACCGCGCCGTCACCCATATAGGCGAGGCAGCAGCCCTTCAGGCCCTTGTACTTCACGGCGTAGGCTAGGCCGGTGCCGAGGGGCACTTGGCCGCCGACGATGCCGTGGCCGCCCCAGTAGTTCTTGTCGGGGGCGAAGTAGTGCATCGAGCCGCCCTTACCTTGGGAACAGCCAGTGACCTTGCCCGTCAGCTCGGCCATACACTCGTTCATGCTCATGCCCGCCATGAGGCCGTGGCCGTGGTCCCGGTAGCCCGTGATGATGTGGTCGTGCTTGCCGAGGAGGGAGACCGTACCAGCGACGACGGCCTCTTGGCCGACATACAAGTGCAGAAACCCCCCAATTTTACCCTGCTGGTAGGTGCGAATGCAGCGTTGCTCGAAATGGCGGATGCGTGCCATTTTGGTGTAGAGGGCCACCTTCTCGGCCTTGGAGAGGGCCGCGTTGACGGGGTGTTTAGCGAATTCTGAAGGACCGGCAGGCTTCTTCAGGGATTCCGGATGGGTGAGGACAGCGGGCTTGGCCACGGTAGTTCGTTTGGGACGATTGGAGGGGTCTAGCGGGGAAGGTCAAGCGAACCCTCCAGTCGGGGGATTTGCCTTGACCGAGGGGGGTACCCCCTCCCTTTTCTCTTTAATCGCCTAAAACGGCGAAAAGACCCCTTTCTATGTCCGAAACCTCCGAGGCCCTAGTGCGCGAATTCACCGTCCAAAACCGCATGGGTATCCATACCCGCCCGGCGGCTCAGATTGTCCGCCTCGCCAACCGCTACCCGGACGTCGAAATCACCGTTTCCAAGGACGACGAAGTCGTGAACGGAAAAAGCATCATGGGCCTAATGATGCTGGCGGCAGGCCAGGGTTCGGTCTTAAGATTCTCAGTGAGGGGTAAGGACGCATCCCCGCTCCTCGACGAAATGGATGCTTTGTTTGTCCGTAAGTTCGACGAATCCTAACCCACCCCATGTTAGCCCTGTTTGCCAGCCTAGTCGTCCTCGCCGCCTCTGAAACGGCTCCGTTGCCGCCCACCCTCATTATCCCTGATCCGGAGGTGCCGCGCTACCTCAACACCGTCGAACGTTCGGAGTGGGGTCGTGCCGTCCGCCAAATCGAACTCGGTCAAGCCCGCGTGCAGCAGGGTATGAGCATCATGGGTGCTCCTCGGCTAGAATCCAAAGGTGCCTTCGCGGAGACCGCCGAGCAGGCCAAAGCGCGCGCTCAGAAGATTATCGACGAAGGCCGCAACCAGTTGGCCCAAGCTCAGCCCTCGCTCACGCGTTTGCGGAATGTGGCTGCCACTCGCCATCTCGAGGTGACCAAGACCGTTAACCTGAATAACGAACTCCCGCAGGCACTTTGGAATTACTCGCTGACGCTTTCGGCGCTGCGTTTGCAGAAAATCGCCCGTGACCAGGGTTTCAAGCAGCAGCATCTCGTGGGCGCAATCACGGTCGTTGAAGGTAATAAGCCGCTGCGCACCACCGCCTTGACCGATCAGCTGCGGGCCGCCTGGAATAAGGCTGACCCGAAGGCCCTGTCGCCGGTGCCGGTGGCGGGCTACGGCTACGCTTGCCCCGCGGGCGATGGCCCCGCCACGCTTTCGTCCGAATGGAAATTACCCACGACGCCCCGTCAGACCGCCCTCATCTGGGCCGAGGTTTACCCGCTGACCGCCGATAATTCGGCCTCGTTACTCTTTGTCCGCATGGCCGACGCCTTCTCGATGCGTGTCATCGCCTCGGAGGTCTACCTCACGACAACGGGACCGGCCGACTCTTTCCCAAAGGTCTATACCGCTTCGCTTTCGTTGAAGGACGAGAAGAGCTTCATCCCGCGTCTCGCTGGTTCCGGCGACTGGGTGCTCTCCTACGATGGCACCTGCTCCCCGCTGGGCGCGGCCCTCATGCGGCACCTCTGTGTGCGGGTCGGCAACCTCGGTGTCGGCGCTAGCCAGTCCTTGGTGGAAGTGCTCGGCGGCGATGCTCCCTCGCTCGATGGGGCGAAGGCCTCTTGGAATATCACGACGGACGGCGGCAGTAATCTCGTGAAGTCTTTCAAGGTCTCCAGCGCCTCTCCAGGCGCCGAGAAGACCGATGTCGGCCAACTCGTGCTCAAGCTCGAGGAACCCGCTAAGCCGGCAGCTAAGTAAGGCGCTTCAGCCTTTGGGTTTCTTAGCGGCCTTCAGTTCGGCCGTCGTCGCGCGTTGCAGTTTCTTCACCTTGGTGGCGGTGAGGAGTTGGTGCGCGCGCGTCATGCGGTCGATGAAGAGAACCCCTTGGCAATGGTCGTGCTCGTGTTGCACACAGCGGGCAAGCAGGCCTTCGCATTCCAAGGTGTGCGGCGCACCGTCGGCGTCGCGGAACTGCACGATGGCCTTTTCCACGCGCTCGACCTCGCCAGTGATGCCGGGGAAGGACAAGCAACCCTCGGTGTAGATTTCGCCTTCGCCCGCGGGTACGGTCACCTTCGCATTGGCGAACAGCATCGGCATAATCTCCTCTGGGTCCACGACCTTACCGTCCAAGGTGGGCTTGAAGTCTTCGTCGTGCACATTGACGACAAAAAGCTGTAGCGAGAGCCCGACCTGCGGCGCGGCCAGCCCGATGCCCTTGGCGGCGCGCATCGATGCGAGCATGGCATCGCCGAGGTCAAAGAGGGCCGTCCCGAATTCGCGTACGGGCGCGCCCTTGGCCCGCAGGACAGGGTCGCCGTAGCGTCGGATGGTATAGGCGGCCATGGGCTCTTCGATAGCCGTCTCGGCACCGAGGTGAAGTGCAATCGTCAGGCGGAGGTCCCGTAAGCACCCTTTTCACAGGCACGGACAAAGGCTTCGGTTCGTTTCTGGAGCGCATTCCACTTTGTCCGGAGTACCTGCGATTCATCAGGCAGGACGCGGCCGTCTTCGGCGGCGCTGACGACTTCGGTGATGATGACGCTGAACTCCTTGACCAAGGCATTAGCGTCGCGAGCCAACAACGGGCTGGCGGTCCCTGCTTCATCGCGCACGAAATGCCCCCCGGCCTGTTGGGCTAACCAATCGACGATCCGGTCGTCGCCGGTGGCGGCGACCAACTTGGCCACGCGTTCGAGCGGATTGGTGTGACCGCTGCCGCGTTCGGCGGGCTCGCGCCACTTGTAGAGCATCGACGCCGAAACCCCGACGGCGCTGGCGACCCGCTTATGCGCCGCGACTTGGGCATTCTTACCGCCGGTCGCCGCCGGTGAGTCCCCCACATGCAGCAAGGCTTCCTGCATGACGGTGTGGGCTTCTTTAATGTGGGTGCGACGGGGGGAGGGGGCTTTCTTACTCATGAGGGAGTTTATGCTGAGTAGGGGCGGTAATTCCACCCCCGTTTTATAGAATACTGGTGCAAAAAAGTATGGATAACCTCCCCGGCCAGCCTAATTTGATGGCATGCTAGCGATCCTGACAGCCCAAGGGGAAGTCTCTCTGGTCCTCCCCATTAGTTTACTCCTCGGCGGGTTGCTCCTCATTGCCGCGGAGTTCTTCCTGCCCACCATTATCCTTGGGTTCCTCGGGGCGGTCGTGTCTTTCGCGGGCATCTACCTGTCGGCGGAGGCCGGCGGGGGCGTGAGTTTGCTTTTTGCCGCTGTCTTTGTGGTGCTCCTAGTCTTGGAATTTATCGCTTTCCGTCGGCTGCTCCCGCAGACGGGCGTCGGGCGCTCCCTGACTAACGCGAGTAGCAACGATGGGGTGGCCGTTCCCTCGCCCGCCGCTCTCGCCCCCTACATCGGCAAGTCCGCCGTAGCCACCACGGTGTTGGCGCCTTCGGGCACCATCGAGGTGGAAGGCCGCCTACTGGAAGCCGTCACCCTCGACGGCTTCGCGGAGCGCGGCGCTGCCGTGACCATTGTCGAAGCTGGTGCGGGCCGCGTCACTGTTCGCCGTATCCGCTAAATTTTACCCTCACTATGCCTCCAGATATTATTACCATCGTCACGTGGGTCGCCGTGGGCGCCCTGCTTATTCTTGTTCTCTTCCTGCTCTCGTTCCTCGCCGTTTGGGTGCGGGCCCGTTTGGCGGGTGCCGAGGTCGGCCTCTTCGACCTCGTCGGCATGCGTCTGCGGGC
>CAMDWM010000042.1:0-12609 GCA_945878755.1 Akkermansia muciniphila | reverse complement strand
CAACGTCCCATGGGGGTCCAGATCTTCGGGGCGACCCCGGCCTCCATGGCCCAGGCCGCCCGGCAAGTCTGTGATCGGGTCCGCCCCGACTTCCTCGACCTCAATTTTGGCTGCCCGGCCCATAAAGTCATCGAGCAGAACGCCGGCTCTGGCCTGCTCCGCTGCCCGGCGCTCCTCTATGACCTCGTAAAAGCGGTCAAAGACGCCATTCCCGACGTCCCTTTGACGGCTAAGATGCGTCTGGGCTGGGATTATGAGTCCGTGGTAGCGGTGGAAGTGGCCGTTCGGCTCGAGCAATTAGGCGTCGAAGCCATCGCCGTGCATGGCCGGACGAAAGAGCAGGGCTATTCGGGCGAAGCTCATTGGGGTTATATTGCCCAAGTGGCCGCGGCCGTTTCTATCCCGGTGACTGGTAATGGGGACGTTAAGGACGGCGTATCGGCGAAGCGTCGGCGCGACGAGAGTGGCGTCTCCGGCCTCATGATTGGGCGGGCGGCACTTTCGAATCCTTGGATCTTTAATGAAATCAAGGCGGCCTTGGCGGGGCAGGGTGAGATTACCCCTGTCATTACCGCTCAGAAACGTTGGGATGCCATCATCCGCCTTGCGGAGCTGACCTTAGAAGTCCATGCCACTCGGCTAGGTTCGCGTGATGTGCGTTGGATGTTGGATCGGCTTCATCCGCTGACGCATGGTCTGCCAGGTTCGCGGAAAATCCGTGACCGGATGCGAGGCTGTCTCTCGCTGGATGACCTTCGGCTGCTGCGCGACGAACACCTCGCGGAACTTCTGATTACTGAATGAGTAGATTTTGCAGGGTTTCGACACGCGTTCGTCACACGTGCAATAAAAACCTCATTTTCTTACTCGCAGGCCCTCTGTTAATAACCTGTGCAGGGCTTACTCTTGTGACGTCGCAAGGCCCTCCCATCAACAGGGTCGTATTCGCACCCGCGGATCGCTGCACCCAGCCCCTTTAACTAAGCGCCTTAATCCGGCGTGGATTTAATAAAATAAACCCTTTATATTCAACGACTTGCAAGTAGGTGGTTCCGAGTTAAACTCGTGAAAAATCCCCTATGCCGGTCAACGTCCCGAGTGGACACCTCAACTTTTAACACATTTTAACAACTTTCAGGCTTTAAAAGTGCCTGTGAACAACCTTTCTCAACCTTCCCCTTTCCTCATGGCCAGCCCCGTCAGTCACCTTTCCCTTTGGGAGACCGCAAAAAGCGAGCTCCGTATCAAGTTCTCCGCTAACGATTACGATACTTGGATCTCCCCCTTGAATCCCATCAGCATCGTCGACAGTAATGTCCTGCTCATCGAAGCGCCGACCGTGCTTTCCGAAGCTTGGGTGAACAGCAACTACGGTGAGGTGCTCCGTCGCACGCTGACCCTGGTCGCTGGCCGGAGCATGAACTACTGTCTGACCGCCGCCGCGGGCGATACCCGTGCGCAGCCTAATGAAGAAGTCGTTGTCTCCCGGCCTTCGCGTCACGCCGCGGCCGCACCGGCTCCCGCCATCAAGAGCTCGAACACTTTTGAGAACTTCATTGTTGGTCCAGAAAACGAGATGGCTCATGGCGCCTCGCTCGCCGTCGCCAAGGAACCCGGCAGCAACTACAACCCGCTTTTCATCCATGGTCCGACTGGCCTGGGTAAGACGCACCTCATGCATGCCATCGCGCACTCCGTCTACGCCGCCAACCCGAAGGCTCGCATTGCTTATATTTCTTCCGAGACCTTTACGAACGAGTTCATCCAGGCGCTACAGGCTGGGAATATCGCCGCCTTCCGTCGTCGTTACCGTGAACTCGATCTGCTCTTGATCGACGACATTCATTTCCTCGCCGGCAAGGAATCGACCCAAGACGAGTTCTTCCATACCTTCAACGAGCTCCATAACTGCCACAAGCAGGTCGTCCTCACGAGCGACCGTCCCGCTTCCGAAATCGCAAAGCTGCAGGAGCGTCTCGTTTCCCGCTTCCAGTGGGGCATGGTTGCCTCGATTCAGGCCCCTGGCCTCGAAACGCGCACCGCTATCCTGCACAAGAAGGCCCAGGCCCGCGGCCTCGAACTCACCCCAGAAATCGCTGATTTCATGGCTTCGCGCATTGCCCGCAATGTCCGTAACCTCGAAGGCGCCATCACCCGTATTTCTGGTCTGACGGACATGACCCGCAAGCCGCTGGACCTCGTCCAAGTCGAGAAGCTGCTCCATGACATTCTCGTCGAGGAGGCCAGCCACACCCTCACGGCCGAAGTGATTCAGCGCAAGGTGGCCGAACACTACCGCATCCAGATGTCCGACATGACGTCCAAGCGCCGCATGCAGAATATCGCCTTCCCTCGCCAAGTCGCGATGTACCTCACGACGCAGCTGACGGGTATGTCCCTCGTTTCCATCGGCGGTGCCTTCGGTGGCCGCGACCATGGTACCGTCATCCACGCCCGTAAGACGGTCGTGAATCAAATGGAAGTGGATCCGAATGTTCGCCGCACGGTCGAGTACCTGCGCGCGCAGCTTTCGACCAACCGCGCCTAAACTTTTCAGTGTGTGATGCACGCAGCCTGACCTTGGTGGGTCAGGTTGCTTTATTTACGGCTGGCCCGCGGTCAGCCCAAGAGGGCTTTGACTTGGGCCACGCGAGCGGAGTCTGCGACGGGAATCGCATCGGCTGGCCAGTCGGGCGCCGCCCCGAGCGAAACGCTCGGGGGACGGACGGTCATGCGCGTGCCTTGGATACCCCGTAGCGAGGCATGGACTTCGCGGACGCCCGTGCGGTGCACGAGTTCGGCGACATTGGTTTCGCTAACGCCGCCGCCGGCTAAAATAACGCAGCGATCACCCGCTTGCTCTACGAGCCGGGCGATGACCGCCGCCCCCGCGAGGGCGTTGGGGGCTTGGCCCGAGGTCAGCACACGGTGGCAGCCCGCGGCGATCACGGCTTCCAAGGCGGTGGCAGGGTCGGCGGCCCAGTCAAAGGCTCGGTGGAAGGTGACGGACATCCCGGCGGCGGCTTGGACGAGCGTTCGGGTGCGTTCGACGTCGACCGTGGCATCGGACTTAAGGAGTCCGAAGACTACCCCGTCCGCCCCCGCCGCCTTGGCGATGGCGATTTCGCGCAGCATGATACGGAACTCGGCGTCCGTGTAGAGGAAGTCGCCGCCCCGTGGGCGAATCATGACGTGGAGCTTGAGGCCCGGGAGGGCTCGGGTGGCCTCAATCGTCCCGAGGCTCGGCGTGGTACCGCCCTCGGCGGTATTTTCGCAAAGTTCAACGCGGTCGGCGCCACCTTGTTGGGCGGCAAGTGCCGAGGTGTAGGAGTAGGCGACGATTTCGAGCAACATGGCGGGAGAGGGGGACCAGAGAGGGAGTAAGCCGTCCCCAGCTCGGTGGCAAGCGAGGGCCGACCCGCAAACCTATAAACCCTCTTGCTAGTTCAAACCCTGCCCGCATTGATGTGGGCGTTCCTTGTACGTTTTTCCCAGGGGAGTCCTCGACAGGACTGAGATGAGGCTTGGCCTCGAACCCTTGTACCTGATGCGCATCGCGCCGTAGGAAGTGGATTGTTCAGTGCACCCCTTTTTCGGACCGTTGATGCGTTTCTGAGCGAACGCATTTATACCCGCATTCATGGTCACCGACAAAACCTCTCCCTTTCCAAAATCCGCCCGCATCTACGTACCTGGCTCGCGGCCCGACGTCCGTGTGCCCATGCGTGAGATCATCTTGGCGCCCTCCCGCCGTCCAGACGGCACCTTGACGCCGAACGATCCCTTCCGGGTCTATGATACGTCAGGCCCCTGGGGTGACACCGCGTTTCACCATGACGTCGAACTCGGCCTCCCCTCCATTCGCCTGCCTTGGATCCTCGAGCGTAACGACGTCGAGGCCGTACCCGGCCGCGAACTAAAGCCGGAAGACGACGGTTACCTTTCTTGGAAGCACGCCGAGACCGCCCAACGCGCGACTTCGCGTAATCGCTTGGTCCAGTTCGACCGCGCCGACCGCCAAGTCTATAAGGGCAAGCCTGGCCAGCGCCCAACCCAGCTCGCCTACGCCAAGCAGGGTATCATCACGCCCGAGATGGAATACATCGCCATCCGCGAGAATCAACGCGTCCAAGCCGCCCGCCAAGAGCAGGCGTTGCCGCGTCACGCCCTCGGCTTCCAACACCCGGGGCAGTCCTTCGGGGCCGCCATCCCGGAAGAGATCACCCCGGAATTTGTCCGCTCGGAGGTCGCCCGTGGTCGCGCCATTATTCCGGCCAACATCAATCACCCTGAACTGGAGCCGATGATTATTGGCCGTAACTTCTTGGTGAAGATTAACACTAATATTGGTAATTCGGCGGTGGCCTCGTCCATCGAAGAAGAAGTCGAAAAGATGCGCTGGTCGATCAAGTGGGGTGGCGACACGTTGATGGATCTTTCCACTGGCAAGAACATCCACCAGACCCGCGAGTGGATTCTGCGTAATTGTCCGGTCCCGGTCGGCACCGTGCCCATCTACCAAGCGCTCGAGAAGGTCAACGGCCGCGCCGAGGACCTCACTTGGGAAGTCTTCCGTGATACGTTGATTGAGCAAGCCGAGCAAGGCGTTGACTACTTCACCATCCACGCGGGGGTACGGTTAGCGTATATCCCGATGACCGCCCGTCGCGTGACTGGTATCGTTTCCCGTGGTGGCTCGATTCTCGCGAAGTGGTGTCTCTCGCACCATAAGGAGAACTTCCTTTACACCCATTGGGACGACATCTGCGATATCATGGCCGCTTATGACGTCAGTTTCTCCATCGGTGACGGCCTCCGTCCTGGTTCGATCGCCGACGCTAACGACGAAGCCCAGTTCGCCGAACTAAAGACCCAAGGCGAGTTGACCAAGCGGGCGTGGGATCGCGGCGTGCAAGTCATGAACGAAGGCCCGGGCCACGTGCCGATGCACATGATCAAGGAGAACATGGACAAGCAGCTGGAGTGGTGCCACGAGGCACCGTTCTACACGCTGGGGCCGCTCACGACGGACATCGCTCCCGGTTATGACCATATCACTTCCGCCATCGGCGCCGCCATGATCGGTTGGTACGGCACCGCCATGCTGTGCTACGTCACGCCGAAGGAACACCTCGGCTTGCCGAACAAGAACGACGTTCGCGAGGGCGTGATTGCCTACAAGATTGCCGCCCATGCGGCCGACCTGGCCAAGGGCCATCCCGCGGCCCAGCGTCGCGATAATGCCTTGTCGAAGGCCCGCTTCGAGTTCCGCTGGGAAGACCAGTTCGCCTTGGCCCTCGACCCAGAGCGCGCCCAGGAATACCACGACGAGACCTTGCCGCAGGACGCGGCCAAGACCGCCCACTTCTGTTCCATGTGCGGGCCGAACTTCTGTTCGATGCGTATCTCCGACGACATCCGTAAGTTTGCCGACGCCCAAGGCGTTTCCGCCGAAGAAGCTTTGCAGCAAGGGATGGCGGAGAAGTCGAAAGAGTTCCGCGAGCAGGGCGGCGAGATTTACCAGTAAGAGGTAATAGGGAATAGGGGATAGGGGATAGGGGGTAGGGGATGGCTCGATGCCATTACGGCATTTCCCCCTTTCCCATCCCCTATGACCTATCCCCCAGCCCCGTATTTCCATGTCTCCTGCTAAGAAATCCTCCACCGCTTGGTATGACTCGCCGTTATACTACGATATCGTCTATGCGGACTACACGAAGAAGGAGTCGCGGTTCATCGAAGGCATCGTCCAGCGCCATTGCCCGCAGATCAAGGGGCCGTTACGCGTGCTCGAGCCCGCCTGTGGTTCCGGGCGTCTGCTCGAGTCCATGGCGCTACGCGGCCATCATGTCGCTGGCTTTGACCTCAACCGTCATCAAGTCGCCTACGCCCAAAAACGCCTCAAGGCCAAGGGACTCGCGGTGAAAGTCTGGCGCGATGGACTCGAGGATTTTTCCTTACCCAAGGGGCAGCCCTATGACGTCGCCCATTGTTTCGTCAGTACCTTCAAATACGTCCGCACCGAACGCGGCGCGGTTGCCTCGCTGCGTCGTATGGCGAAGGCTTTACGCCCCGGCGGTCTTTGTCTGATTGGCATTCACCTGACCGATTATGCCCAGAACCCTCCCGATCATGAGCGCTGGGCTGGGCGGCGGCAGGGTATCCGGGTCGTGAGTGACACCTGGTCTGCACCCGCGGTCCGGACGCGCCGGACGGAGGCCATGCGGACACGCATGAAGATCACGCAGGACGGCAAGACATGGGAGGAAGAGACCCATTGGAAGTTTCGGACGTATTCGCCCACCGAGGTCCGGGCACTCTTGGCTCAGGTGCCGGAGCTGAAGTTGGTCGTCTGCCATGACTTCCATTACGACCTCGAGTCGACCCGCCCGCTCAAGGCCGACTATTCGGATATCATTCTAGTCCTGCAGAAGCGCTGAGCGGTCGGGTTGGTGGGGCTATCTATACCTTGTCCTTTAGGTTTAAGACCCTTACAACCGAGGGATGTCCTTACCCCGCCTCTTCCTTGCCTTGTTGGGTGTCATGGCCTCTGTCGCGTCAGCGCAGGCCGCCATCGACATCATGGAAGTCGATGCCACGAAGAAGGTCATTACGATTGAGACCAACGCACCTGCCGATGTGGTCCGCTACACCTTGGATGGCCGTGACCCAGATTTTTCCGCGGGGGTCTATCTCGCCCCCATTGCGCTCCCGGAAGGCGGCACGGTCAAAGCCGCTGTCTTCGTCGATCAGAAGCGCATCGGGCCGGTCGTCAGCAAGTCTTTGACGGTGAATCCGTCGGACCTACCCAACTCTGCTAAGGTAGCCCTGACGCAGAACCGCGACCACCGCACCTACGATTGGGTCGAGCGCCACAACGCCATCCTCGCGCTGAATAAGCCCGGGGCTTCGCAGGCAAAAGTTATCTTCCTGGGTGATTCGATTACGCACTTCTGGTCCGGCGAGCCGAAGTCGTCCCGCGTGGCCGGTGCTTTAACTTGGGATAAGTATATTGCGCCGCATGCCCCGCTCAACTTGGGCTATGGCTGGGACCGCACGGAGAATGTCCTCTGGCGTCTCCGGCACGGCGAAGTGAAGGGCCTAAGCCCCAAGGCCTACGTGGTCCTGATCGGGACGAATAACCTGAACACCAATACCGTCGCCGAGACCGTTGAAGGCATCGAAGCGGTGTGTGCTGAAATCCGCACCAAGTCGCTCGGCGCTAAGATTCTCCTGCTCGGTCTCCTACCGCGCGGCGAACGCCCAGACGCCATGCGCCAGAAGGCTGCCGAGGTGAACTCCATGCTGGTGGTAAGTGCGCCCAAGATTTGTGACCGGTATATCGACCTCTCCGCTCGGTTCATCCAGCCCGATGGGCGGATCACCAAAGCCATTATGTCGGACTTCCTGCACCCGACCGACGCCGGTTACGAGTTCATGGGGAAGGCCATTGACGACGCCCTGAAGGCTTGGGGTCTGTAAGGAAAATCGGCCCCAGGGCGGCTTGGAAGGGTCTATGGCCCCCTTTGGGTGGGTTCCCGGGCACATATTAGGGGACTTTCACTGAGTTATTGACAGGTGAACAAATTTTCAGAAACATCCGTTCACTATGGAAGCACTCACTAAAAAGCAGCAGGCCATCCTCGACTATATGCGCCAGCATGTCGCCGAACTCTCCTATTGGCCGAGCATCCGCGATATCCAGGCCAAGTTCCGCTTCGCCAGCACGAACGCCGTCTTCGGCCACCTGCAGGCCCTCGAGCGTAAGGGCGTCCTCCAGCGTATCCCTGGCGCCGCTCGAGCTTACAAGATCGCCCCCGAGGTCAGCGTCGACCTCGCCGAGACGGTCATCCGTTATGAGGGTCCGAGCGATGAGCAAATCGTTAACTTTGAGGAAGTGAAGTTTGCCGGGGCTATCGCCGCGGGTCTCCCTGACTATACCGAATCTTCGGGCGTCCTTTCCTCGATGCAGGTGCCGATTGCCGCCGGTTCGCGTCGCCGCTCGCCAGAGTCCTTCGCGCTGCGCGTCCGTGGCGACTCCATGATCGATGCCGATATCAACGATGGCGACACGGTCATCGTCGAGCCAGGCCAACCGAAGCACGGCGATATCGTCGCGGCTTTGATCGACGGTGAGACGACCTTGAAGCGCTTGATCAAGCAGGGTGGTAAGGTCTTCTTGAAGGCCGAAAACAAGAATTACCCAGACCTTATGCCAGTGAATGAGCTGGTGATCCAAGGCCTCGCCAAGACGGTGATGCGCCGAATCTAAACGGTCCTAGCGCAAGACTTGGACGAGGTCGGCCGGTCGTTCGAGGTGTACGGCGTGGCCGCAGCCTTCGATGACACTGAGGCGTACCTTGGGCAGACGCTCACCCATCCGCCGCGCGAGCTCCGTGAACTTGGGGTCATGTTCGCCCGTAACGAGGTCCACGGGCCCGTTCAACTCACGGAGGCGTTCCCAGAGCGAGGGCAGTCGGCCAGTGCCGACGTGTTCTAGGCCCAGGGCGAGGCCTTCTGGGTCGTTTTGGTGCCGGCGAGATAGGATGGGCTCAAGTTGTGGAGCCGGTAGGGCCAGGAGGGTCCGGAAGAAGGGCTGGTTGTGCCAATACTTGTAGAAAGTCGGGAGGCCTCCAGTCCGGAGATAGCTCGCCACGGCAGCATCCGCATAGGTCCGTTCCGCCCGTTCGGCTTCCGTTGCCAGACCCGGGCTAGCACCGACGAGGATGAGCTGTCGGAACTTGCCGGGATTGGCCAAGGCCCAGTGCAGGGCCAGCCGTCCGCCCATCGAGTAGCCGAGGAGCGTCACGGGCTCCTTTGCAGCCCGGATCGACTCATCCAAGATGGCCAGGTGCGCGGCTAAGGAATAGTCGGCTGACGTGCGCAGGCCGCGGCGCGAACCATGGCCTGGGAAATCGGGTGCCAACAGTTTGTGGCTGGTGGGCAGGACGGCCCGCAAGGGCTCGAAGTCGGCCCCTTCACCGGTGAAGCCGTGGCAAGCGAGGATCGTTGCCATGGTTGAGCTTAGCGTTTCACGCCGAGGGCACGGTCGGTCCAGACGAGGGCCCGTTCGACCGTCTCTTTGTTCACAGAATTATGCCCCGTGTTGGGGAGTGCCAAGAGTTCGACCATCGCGCCCGCCTTTTTCATCGCAGTGAAAAGGTTCGTGCCTTGCACGGGTGCAACGAGGGTGTCTTTGGCGCCGAAGACTAAAAGTGACGGGGCAGATTTAGCGGTCACGTGGGTGACAGGGCTGGCCTCGAGTCCGAGCGGTAGCTTATTTTTGACGGGTCCACCAAGGAGCAGGGCGACCATATTAATCGGTGTATCGAGGCGCTCGTCGTATCCACCAGCGATGGCGTCCTTGATGATCAAGCCGAAGTCGGTGGGACCGCTGAAGTTCACGACCGCCTGGACTTCGGTGCCTTTATCCTGACGAGCACCGATGAGCGAAACCATCGTGCCACCCGCCGAGTGTCCCCAAGCCGCGATACGCTTGCCGTCGTAGCCGTAGTCGGCCTGATGCGTGCGCAGCCACTTGACGGCGGCGCGGGCGTCTTCGAGCTGGGCCGGGAAGGGTGCTTGGGTCGAGAAGCGGTAGTTCATCGACGCGACGACATACCCTCGGGCGGTCAAGGCGGCGATGGGCGGGTTTTCCTTACTGCCCGCGAGCCAGCCGCCGCCGTGAATCCAGAGGACCACGGGCGCTCCCTTGGGGTCAGCGGGGAGCCGGAGGTCGAGTTTCTGCCGGGCATGGCCGTTTTCGACGTAGGGCACGTCCTTCTTTAGGGTGGGGGTGCTCTCGGCGCCGGGCGACCCGACCGGTATCATCAGGGCGGCGAGGGCGGACAAAAATAGGCGGAAAGGCATGCCTAGGTCTATTTCAGGGGGCGGCGGTTGGACAGAAAAAAAAGGGGGAACAGAAACACCGCTCGGCTGACTAAAAGAAACCCTACCCTATGCCCGGCATTCGCGTTAAACCATGGAACCGTGTCGACGGCCCTATCTACAGTCTGGCTACGACTGCGAAGGGTAAGGGTAACCTTAATATTTGCAGTTACGTGACGCCAATCTCGATGAAGCCCAAACGCTTTATCGTCGGTGTGTACAAGGACACTAAGACGTTGGAGAACCTCGAGGCTAACCCGATTGGTTTGCTCAACTATCTCGCGCAAGACCAGGCCAACCACATTAAGCTTCTCGGCAAGAAGTCCGGTCACAACGTCGACAAGGTCGCCCAGCTCGGGGGCGAGGTCGAACATGTCGCCGATGGCCTCTACCGTTTGAAGGGTGCTATCGCCACCCTCCGGCTCCGTTTTATGGAGCGTCTCGATTGCGGTGATCACTGGGCTTGGCTCGCCAACGTCGATTCGTACGAGAATCTCCGCGAAGCCCCCGCGCTGACGCTGGAAGAGCTTAAGCGTCTGAAGCTGATTCTAGCCTAAGGCTTACTTGCCCTTCGGGCGAACCTTCTTGAGCTTCACCGGTTTCACCGGCTTCTCCTCGCGCTCCGGGATCAGGTAGGTGCGGCCACGAATCAGACGCTCGTAGAGGTCAACCATCGCCACGCCTTCGCGCGGACGGACGGAGTCGGCCTTGGTGGCCTTATCCACTTGGCGCTTAAGCATGCGGCAGAGGTCTTCCGCGTTGTACTGAATCATCCCGAGGATGCGTTCGACCGAGTAGCCCGGGATGCTTTCTTCGATGTAGAAGCCGTCGGCTTCGTCGTCTTCGAGGAAGACGTGGGCTTCGTTAACGCGACCGAAAAGGTTGTGCAAATCGCCCATGATGTCTTGGTAGGCACCGACCATGAAGGCCCCAATGTAGTAGGGTTTTCCGGCTTTGAATGGGTGCAGGGCGAGCGTCTTGCGGACGTCCTCCAAGTCGATGAAGTCATCGACCTTGCCGTCGGAGTCGCACGTGATGTCAACGAGCGTGGCCTGGACCGTGGGGCGTTCGTTGAGGCGGTGGATCGGGGCGATCGGGAAGAGCTGATCCAAGGCCCAGTGGTCGAGTAGGGATTGGAAGACCGAGAAATTACAGACATACTGCTCGGCCAGCATGGAGTCTAGGCGGGCCAACTCATCCGGGATATCCGCGGTATGGGCGAGGTCGGCGCGGATCTGGCGACAGATGTCCCAGAAGAGCCGGTCGGCTAGCGCGCGTTCCTCGAGCTTTAGGTTGCCGAGGCTGAAACGGGCATGGGCTTCTTCGCGCTTTTCCTTGGCGTCGTGGTAGCGTTCCAGCGGGTCAAACTTCCGCTTATTCTTGCGAATGGCTTCAAGCTCGCTGATTAGCTGGTGCGGTTTGCCCTTGGAGAGGTCGACCTTGCCTTCGTCGCGGGTGATGCGGTCAACGGCTTCGAAGATGAGAATCGAGTGTGGGGCGACGAGGGCGCGGCCGGATTCCGAGACGATGTCCGGGAGGGCGACGTTACTTTCTTCGCAGATTTGTTTGATGTTCGCGACGACGTCACGGGCGTAGCCTTCCATGCTGTAGTTCATGGAGGACTCATAGGCCGAACGACTGCCGTCGTAGTCGATACCTAAGCCGCCACCGACGTCGAGTAGGCCCATGGGGAAGCCCATGCGCTTAAGTTCGCAGTAGAAGCGGGTGGCTTCGACCACGGCCTTCTTGATGGTGCCAATGTTCGGAACCTGTGAGCCGATGTGGAAGTGGACGAGGCGTAGCGCGTCCTTCATCCTGGCCTTAGTCAGGCGCTGGGCGACTTCGACAATCTCGGAAGCGGTGAGGCCGAATTTTGCGTTCTCCCCCGTGCTGTCCGCCCACTTGCCTTCGCCGGCGGTGGTGAGCTTGACGCGGAGGCCGATCTGCGGCTGCACGCCCATGCGGCGGGCGATGCGGATGATGGCGTCGATTTCGGAGAGCTGCTCGACGACGATGATGGTCTGCTTGCCGAGGCGGCGGCCCATGAGGGCGAGCTCGATGTACTCTTCGTCTTTGTAGCCGTTGCAGATGAGGAGGGCTTTCCGGTTCTCGAGCAGCGCGAGTGCGATGATGAGCTCGGGCTTGGAGCCGGCTTCGAGGCCGAAGTCATATTCTTCACCGGCGTCGAGGATTTCTTCGACGACTTCGCGGAGTTGGTTGACCTTAATCGGGAAGACGCCGCGGTAGCGGCCTTCGTAGCCTTCTTCGTCGATGGCCTTGCGGAACGCTTCGTTAATCTGAATGACGCGCTGGCGCAGCATGTCCTGCACGCGGATGGTCAGCGGGGGCTTGAGGCCTGAGGCTTCGACTTCCTTGATAATGTCGGCAATGCGGATCTTCCGGTGGTCCCCCTTCGGGTGGACGCACAGGTTGCCCTGCGGGTCGACGGAGAAGTTGTTACCTCCCCAGCGTTTGAAGCCGTAGTAGTCTTCGGCGTCTTTAGTGGTCCAAGGCGTTGGTTTGCTCACGTGAGTAGGCGAGGACTTTTTATCCCCCTGCCGGAAGCGCAAGGGGAAATCGCACCCGCCGGGCGGGTGCCTTCCGGCTCGACCCGCCGAGGGGTCGGGGTTGTGATGCTGTCATGCCCGCTTCCCGAGTCATCCCAGCGACGCTTGCGTTACGGAAGGCGCTCGCGGGTTTGTCCTTCCCGAAGCCGGCGGA
>CAMDWM010000041.1:0-12747 GCA_945878755.1 Akkermansia muciniphila | reverse complement strand
AAGGTTGGGCCTTGGATGCTGTAGTAGTGAGGCTCGCCGACTTCGAGGCCGCCGTTCCAGGCGAACACGAGGGAGTCCTTCACGGCGTCGATCGCCGAGAGCTCGCGGGCGGCGAAGTCCGGGCGGGTGCGGCTGACGTATTCGAAGATGATCTTTCCGAGCATCTGCTTCTGTTCGGTGGTGAGGGCCGTGGCGGCGATGCCCTTGTGCTTGATGAGTCCGTCGGCCTTCTGCTTGTTGCCAGTCACGATGTCTTTGTAGGGATCCCTGCTAAGGAAGCCTTGCTTGCGCTGTTCGGCGGTGAGGGACTTGGCGAGCTGGCGTCCGAGGTCGTCTTCGTAGCGCAGGAGCTCGAAGCCCACGAGACCGGGTTGGCCTTCCTTGATCTTGCCCGGGTTGCTGGCGAAGAACGAGGGCGTCGAACTGACGAGCTCGCCGTTGACCAGCGTGAAGTTGAGCGAGAGGTGGTGGCCTTCCCAGCGGAAGCCCCAGGTGCCCTTAGCGTCCGGCGTACCGAAGATCGACACGAAGTAGTTCTCGGCGTCACGCTTCGGGCCCGAGCCCTGTTCGATTTCCAGGAGCAGCTGTTCGAGGGCCATGATTTGTTCAGCCTTCATGTGGCCACGACCGCTGAGGGCAACGGAGAGGATGGCCTGAGCGAAGTGGCGCTGGCCGGGATTCATTTCCTTGAGCGGCAGGCCCTTGCGGGCGGCTGGCACGAAGATCCAGTTAGTGCGCTCAGCGTCGTCGAAGCCAAAGGTCGCCTTGGCTTTCTGGTCAGCCTTCAGGGAGCCGAGGAAGGCCGCGGCTGCGGAAGACATTTCTTCACCGGCGGAATGGCCGAACGCGGCGGGGACGGTCAGGGCCAAAGCGGCTAAGACTGACAAGATACGGGGGAGTAGGCGCATGGGGGTGTGAGGTAAGGACAGGGGTCTAAGGGAAGGGTTCCCTCAGAGCCAGAAAGGAATGCCGACGAAGTCGCCATTCCGTGCAAAAGTGCATTGGTGCAAAGGTGCAAAAGTTAATAAACGGCCACTTAGTAGCCTGTATTAATGGGCGTGGGCTGATGCCACGTTTTCACTTTTGCAAAGCGCAACGCGCGATTGGCACTTTTGCACGCGAAGCCCTCGGGCTTCGCCTTACGCTCCTTCTGCTTCGCTCAGCTTCTGGGCGGCCAGTTCCCAAGCAGCGCTGGCTGTCTGGAGGGCGTTAATCGTATCGCGGAGACGGGCGTTCAATTGCTGGACGTTCACGCCGCCAGTGTAGGTAGCGGGGTCGGCGAGTTCGGCCGTAATTTTGGCCTGCTTGGCCTCAAGCTCGGTGACCTGCTCTTCGCATTTTGTGACTTCGGACTTCAACTTACGAATGTCCGAGGCCGAGGGCTTCACCGGGGCTTTCGGTTTTTCGTCCTTGGCGACCTCTTCCTGTTTCGGGCGGGCGTCGGTGAAGCCGGCGGTGAGGGCGGCGCGTTCGTTGCCCGCCTTGGACTTCTCGAGGTAGTAACCGTAGTCGCCCGAGTAAGGCGTTAGGCGGCCGGAGTGCACGTGGAGCACCGTCTTGGCAACCTCGCGGATGAAGTGCACGTCGTGGCTGACAAAGAAGAGCGCTCCTTCGTAGGTCTTTAGGGCGGCGATGAGTGCGTCGATCGACATGATGTCGAGGTGCGTCGTCGGCTCGTCCATGAGCAGGAAGTTGGGTGGGTTGATCAGTAACTTGACGAGCGCGAGGCGCGACTTCTCGCCCCCTGATAGCACGGAGACTTTCTTATGCACGTCGTCCTTGCGGAAGAGGAACGTCCCGAGCATTCCGCGGGCTTGCTGTTCCGTGAGCCCGTTCTCCGTCGTGCGGAGTTCCATGACGTTCTCGAGGACCGTCAGCTTGGGATTGAGGTTGTCGACGCGGTTCTGGGCGAAGTAACCCGTGATGACATTACCGCCGACTTCGCGGACGCCGCCGTTGATGGGGATGACTCCAGCGAGAATCTTCAGCAGGGTGGACTTGCCGGCACCGTTCGGGCCGACGAGGACGGTACGTTGGCCGCGCTCGCATTCGAAATTAAGGTCTTTGTAGACGACGTGGTCGCCGTAGGACTGCTGCACGTGCTCGAGCTTCATGACCTTCAGGCCGGAACGGGGCGGCTGCGGGAAGCGGAACTGAATCTTCTTCAGGTCATCTTCGGGCTCATCGATCGCGACCTCCTCGAGGCGGGCGATTTGCTTTTCCTTGGACTTAGCGCGGGAGGCCATGGAAGCCTTTGCACCGAAGCGATCGACGAAGGTCTGCAAGTGAGCGATTTCGCGCTGCTGGTTCTTGAACATCGCTTGCTGGCGATCCTTACGGGCGACACGTTCGACGAGGAAGTCATCGTAGTTGCCGGTGTATTCGTGCAGGCGTTGGCCACGCAGTTCGATCATGCCGTTGCAGAGCGTGTTGAGGAAGGCACGGTCGTGCGAGATCACGACGAGACCACCCGGGTAACGGGTCAGGTAATCCTGGAACCAGAGCAACGCCTCGAGGTCGAGGTGGTTCGTCGGTTCGTCGAGCAGCAGCAGCGTCGGCTCGCTGACGAGTAAGCGGGCGAGGTGTGCGCGCATGACCCAACCGCCCGAGAAGGTCTTCGCGACCTTTTGGTGGTCGTCTTCGCGGAAGCCGAGGCCAGCGAGAATCTTCTTCGCGCGTGGCTCGAGGGTGTAGTCGATATCCCAGTCGTCGTCGTTCTCGGGTTCGAGCTTACCACCGCTGGTGGCGATTTGCAGGATGGTCTCGTCACCGGCGGGGGCGCTTTCCTGAGGGAGGAAGCCGAAGTTCGCACCCGTTTCCCACTCGATGAGGCCGTCATCCGCTTGGTCCTTGCCGAGGATCAGGTTGAAGAGCGTGGACTTCCCGGCGCCGTTGGCGCCGACGAGGCCGAGGCGATCGTTACGGGCAATGCTCAGCGAGACCTCCGCAAATAAAGTGCGGGGTCCGTAGGACTTGGAAACATTGGCAATCGTCAGCATCGAGATGGGGTTAAAGTGAGGTGTAGGGGGAAAGACAAGGGGATTGGGGAGGGGTGGAGAAGGGGATGGCGGGTGGGGGTGGGGAGCAAATGGGTGCTGGTTGGCTGGAGTATGGAGTTTAGGGGGAGAGGCAGGGCGGTAATTAGGTAGGGGCGCGACCGCGTCGCGTCCGTTGACCAGTTAAATGGTGAATCAGCCACCAGGGTGGGAATTCTAGGATACCATGGCGAACGGTCGCGACGCAGTCGCGCCCCTACCTACTAGGTAGCTATGTCTATAATCCCCTAGCCAACTAAACTCTTGCCCACCAGTCCCCTAAAGTGGGCGTAAACTTCGTTCACGCCCACTTTAGCTTACTACGGAGGACGTCGAAATGGGAGAGGTCCTTGGGGCGGATGAGGCCGAGCTGAACCTTGGCGGTACGGATGACCAAGGGCAGAAGGTCTTGCGCTGCAAGGGTGGGGCGGCCGTCGACTGAAAGGCCAAGGTGCGCACCGTCTTCACTTGAGACCGAGAGTTCGGTTTCGCCGTCAAAGATCACACTACGGTTGGACATCGTGTGCGCGCAAATCGGCGTCAGCGCGATAGCCGAGGCGGCGGGGTCGACCAGCGGCCCGCCGGCAGCGAGGTTATAGGCCGTCGAGCCCGTCGGCGTCGCGAGGATGAGCCCATCCGCACGGTAGTCGTTCACCTTGGCGCCGTCAGCACGCACGGTGAACCGCCCCATGCGGAAGACATCGCAGGTCTTGATGACGACGTCGTTGAGGGCGAGGGCGAAGGAACGGTCGGCGAAGCGTACCTCGAGGAGCGCGCGGTTCTCGCGACGGAAGTCTCCGGCGAGGATGGAGCGGAGGGAGGCACCGACGTCATCGCTTGGGTAGGCCGCGAGGAAGCCAAGTTTGCCGCGGTTGATACCAAACAGGGGGACGCCTTCAAGAGCGGCGGGCTCGGCCACACCAAGGAAGGTGCCGTCGCCGCCGACCACGCCACAGGCGTCACAGCCGCGGAGGCTTTCACGTAAGATCGGCCAAGCGTCCAAGACAGAGACCGTCACGCCGGCAGTTTGGGCCGTCTCCTGCACCGTACGCACAATCGCGTCCACTCCAGGCTTGGTGCGGTTGACGACGAGGGCTAGGCGGCGGATGGCCATAAATGACGACTAGGCGCTCGGCCGGGAAGGGCAAGGACAAGCCGGGGCAGCTGGCACTGCAAAGGCGTATTTCTTGGCCTTTTCAGGGGTTGAAATCAGGAAAGCCGTCCGAAATGACAGAGGACGGACAGGGAATAGCGGAGCGCTATCGAGGTACGCCTGAGTTAAACTAAGGCCGACTCGCTGACAGGGAAAGCGCGGTAGGCCTAATCTTCCGGTCTGCTCGCCCCTTTAGCAGCTTATAGGGCATATCGAGCAACACCTTGATGAGGACCAGTATCCCCGTGATGAGGGCAGGGCTGTGGACGACTTGCGCGTCCATTTCCTTCGGGTCGAAGTCCTCGTCAACGTATTGGAGGGTAGAGACGGGCGCGAGCTGGATCTTTAGCCAGCGACGGAAGGAGCCGACCCTCCTCAGGGTGGGAAGGCTACCCATGAGGACGGCGAGTTCGTCGCAGTAGGGAATCATCTCCACCGGGTGAATGGTCTCGGTATTGAGCGTGGGGAACATGCGGCGTAATTTCGCACGGCTTACTACATGGGCGGTGGCGAGATCTGGTGGCCGTTGGAAGCGACCAGCGAGGATGCCAGTGACCAGCTTCGCCTGCATTTCGCTCATCGTCGGGATGTTGCCGATAATCGGTCGCGCGAAGCCAACGAGGAAGAGGTCTTCGTGGCGCGCGTGGAGGCTGCCGAGGTAAAAATCACTGATGAGGATTTCGCCGCCTGATAATTCGGATAGGCCGGAGCGAAAGCCGATCATCGGGCAGATGAGGTCAGGCGTGACTTCGAGCGTCGTGGTCTGGTCGAAATCGTGGAAGCGATGGTGGCTCTCGTCGTAGGGCGGTCCGATAATCTCGATGCGGCCCGCCGCGACGTCGTCGAGGAAGCCGTCGCTCTTGGTGTGGAACACGTTGAAAAGGTCGTCCTTGGCTCGGGCGGTGAGTTTTGCGTCCCAATGACTGCGCTTAGCGAGAAAGGCGGCGTCGGGCGCGGGGCCGGTCGTGGGTGAATTAAAGAACCATTCAAATTTCTGCTGATGCCGAATCCGGGCTTCGACGAATTTTTGGCCGAACAGGTTTCGTAGGTCGGGGTGGATGGAAAGCAGCAGTCGGTTGCGGAGAAAGTCGGAGGGGACGCCGCGGATCGGATGATAACGTGGGCTGACGCGGATACCCGTCTTGAGCGAGAGAAAGACGCGGTTGTCGAGGTGCGGAGCGGAGAGTCGGTGGGCAAAGTCGGCGGCCGATTCACCACCGCCGTAGACGACGATGGTCTTTTTCGAGGGTAAGGGACTGTAGGGCGTGAGATGGGGGATGTCGGTTTCGAGGGCTTTCACTTGGTCGTGTAAGCCCGTGCAGATTACCAGCCGGTCGAAGACCTCCTCGCGTGCTGCGCCGTCGTCAATCCATAGCCGCCAGCCCTGCGGGTCTTTCGCAATGCGACGGATGGTCGTGTGGAGGCGGATGTGCGGGGCTAGGTGATGGGTTGCGACAAAGTCTAACAGGTAGCGGCCGAACTCATCGTTGAGGAAAAAGTCGCCTTTGGCCTGACGTTGCGCGGGATCAGAGCTCGAATCCCATTTTCGATGGCAGGCAAATTGCGTGGTGTACTTCGTCGAGGTCGAGACGAAGTTCGGATAGGGGTTTCCCCAGCGGCCGACCGTGGTGCCGTCTTTTTCAAAGCAGACAATTTCCCAGTCAGGAAGGCGTTCACGGGCTAACTTCAAGGTCACCAAGCCGCTGCAGCCGGCCCCGATGATGGCGAGACGTTTAGTGGTCATGCGTGAACGGCGGTGAGACTGACCAAGACGAAATTAAATTGGCCAGACTCCGGGATGAAGAGCATCACCTTGTCGCCGTGGGCTGGCGGGTGTTTGCGGGTGAACTCATCCAGAATGATAAAAATACTGGCGGCTCCGGCGTTGCCGGCACTTTCCAGGTTTGTCCAGTAAGGCACGGCGGCACCACCCCCCATTTCGGTCAAGATATCGAGTAAGTAGGCTTTGAAAAAGTACGATGACAAGTGGGGCAGAACGGCCTGGTATTCCGCAAGGGATTCGCCGTGAAGCGCTAACGCTCCGCGGACGAGCTGGTCAACGCTGGGCCTCATATGCTTGGCGAGGATGGCGACGTCTTGGCTGAGGAGCAGGCTGCGGCTTTCTAAGCTCATGCAAAGCGGGGCTTCATGGGCAAAGGACCGCGAGTAGGTCCAGTTCAAGCGGTAGGAAATTCGATCGGAGGCGGGCTGGTGGCGGAGGATGACGGCACCCGCACCGTCGGAAAGCATTGACCGGAGGAAGACGGACATGAACCATTTCGAGGAGCTTTCGTTGCCTTCGTGGAGGGCCCGATCGTCCGGAGGCCGGATGAACGATGATTTCAAAAAAACCGATGGTTGCTCGACGCCGATACAGAGCGCCTCTTGATGGTCGCCCGAGGCGATGGCGCGAGCGGCATTGACGAGCGCCTGGGCGCCGGAGGTGCAGATGCCCGAGTTCGAATTAATCTCCACAGGACTGGCGATGACTCCGTGCTGGGCGAGACGGGAGTGGAGAATGCTGGAAAGGCCGGGCCCGATCATCGGGGTGTTGGTGGAGCCGGCCGAAAGGTAGGTGAACGTGCCCGGCTTGTTATCGAGGCAACGAGCCGCGGCGAGGGCCGCCATTTCATAGACGTCGTGGGTCGGATTCTGGGCGCGGTCGAGCGCGTAGTGGCGGGACTTGATCCCATTCATACGCAGGATTATCCGTCGGACCAGAGCTTCACCGTCGAGTTCGCCAATAAAGTCCGGGATGGCTTCGTTAGGGACTGCTTCGCCGGGAAGAAAAGACCCGGTTCCAGTGATGTAGCAGTTCATGATATTAATGTTTCGCTGGAAACGATCGGCGGCCGCTCGCGCAGGGTCTGGTAGGCGTATTCGTCGAAGGCGATATGGTTATGCAGGTAGAGGCCTGGGCTGGAGAGGAACACGCTGGTGCTGAAGTGCCCGCGGTTGCTTTCGGCTTGAAGATAGAAATCGAGGTCGGTCAAGACCACGCGATCATGGGCATAGAGATGCTTCATGGCCCACAGTAGCACCGAGTCAGAGTCGAAGGAATTCAACGCCTTAACGGTGGTCCGGAGGTCGGCGAAGACCGTGATGACCAAGACAATTATGATAACCACATTAGTAACGCCGATCCACTGGAGGGAGTGCTTGCGGGTGGCTTCGATCGCGCGCTTGCTGAAAAGCATGTGGTCCTCAGGCCGGCGGCGCCGAATGCGGTCGAGGCTTGCGAGAAAGGCGTCCTTATCGAAGCGGTCAACCAGTTCGTAAGAGAGCTCGTCGTGGCCGATGGTCAGGTTATTCCGGACCATTTCGCTGAGGTTATCCATGTTGTAGTCGCCATCGATACCATTGAATTTTCGCCGCTCGCCCTCGAGGTGGGATTTCTCTCCGAGTAAATGGCGGTAGAGGAGCGGTTCGATTTGCACGTGGCGAACCATCATTTCAACCGCATCAACGGTCGCGAAGTACTTCATCCCGAAAGCGAGTAAGCCGTCGATGCAGCGCGCCTCAAAGCCGTAGGCGCGACGGTGGAAGAGGAACTTGAGCGGGAACAGGACAGCCTTCAGGAAGAAATAGGATACCTGTAGAATTGGCCGCAGAAAAATGTAGTCCAGTCGGCTCTTCTCACTTTCGAAGGTCTGGTTGACATAATTGGTCAGGAAAGGAAAAGCCTTCATTAGGGTGTATGGCGCCTAGGTGGGATGACAAACTCGAGGCGGCAGGTGGCCAGGCACGCAGACAAGGCGACCTGCCGGGAAGGGCAAGGGCAAGCCAGGGCATGGTGCGTGGGAAAGCATTATTTCGTGGCCTTTTGAGGCGGCGGCGTGAGGAAAGCCATGCGATAGGCGAGGCTGACCTCGAAGCGCTTGCCGCCAAGGGCGACGACGTCGACGGACTGGGCCAGCGTGGCGAGTTCAAGCGTCCACTGGCCTTCGGGCAGATGCTTCTTGGCCTCTTCGAAGTCGTTCTTGATCTGGTCGAGTAGGTCGTTGCGGAAGTCTTGGGGATTCGTTAGCACATACTCCGGATTGCCGATGACCTGCTTCTCGTCGTCGCTCTTCGCCTTCACGAGGTCGGCGGCCTTGGTGCGGAGGATTTCCAGACCCTTGAGACCTTTGTCGGCTTCGGTGTGGAGTTCCCAGCGGGCATTAGTGACGTAGGTGACGTCGCCCTGGTCGGTTTCATCGTCGCCGAAGAGTTTGCTGCCGCTAGCGGGACGCGAGACGTACGATTTGGATTCCGGGCGGGCGAACTCCGAGGACATTTCGCGGAGTTCCCAGCCTGGCTGGTCGACGAAACGTTTTTCCAGTTCCTTACGGATCACATCAAGGCGGGCGTCGACCGCCGCACGGTCCTTGCCCTTGATCGAGATCGAGAGTGGGAGGGCGAGACGATCAGCGTCGACCTGCATGCGGACGTAGTGCTTGGACCCAGATCCTTGGTTCTTGCCGACCCGCGGGGCGCTGTCGCTCTGGGCGATGCCGGTCAGCGGGGTGAGGGCGAGGAGAGCGAGGAAGGCGAAGAGCCGCATAGAGGAAGGAATAGATGGCCCGAGGGCCGAAGGCAATAAGTGGTGCACGCGGAGGGTATTGATAAAAATGATAGGGGGAGGGGCGGGCAAAGGGGGGGGAGTAGGCAGAATGGATCTTAAGCCTCCGCCAGCCACCCTGAGCGGGATGGTTGGTTGGCACCAATAAAGAGGGCCAGTGTTACCTGGCCCTGTCCCTAACTCTAGCCTAGGCCCTCTTAAGCCACGCTGGCGAGGGCCTCGGCGAGCTTGGCGACGTCGGTGCCGCCGCCCATGGCGGAGTCGGGCTTGCCGCCCCCCTTGCCGCCGAGCTTACCGCAGGCGTCGGTGACGATCTTGCCGGCTTGCTTGCCGGCCTTGACGGCGTCGGCGCCGCAATTGGCGACGAGTGAGACCTTGCCGGCGATGACCGCGGCCAGCACAACGACCGCGGCCGGGCCAACCTTGGCAGCGACTTTGGCGCCGAGTTCGCGGAGGTCGTTCGGGTTCTCCATCGAAACTTGGGCGACAACGTACTTCAGGCCCGCACGGTCAGCGGCTTGCGCTGCGAGGGTCTCGGCGAGAGCACCGGCTTCCTTGTCGCGATAAGACTTCAATTTCTTTTCGAGTGTGTTGGCCTGCTCCATCAAGGCATCGAAGCGCTTGGCGAGGTCGCTGATCGGCGAGTTGCTCGCTGAGGCGAGGGCCTTGAGTAATTCGGCTTCGGACCGGGCACGGTCGTAAGCGGCGAGGCCAGCGACGGCTTCAATGCGGCGCACGCCGGCGGCGATGGCGTTCTCACCCGTGATGCGGAAGAGGCCGATTTCACCAGTGCGGCCGACGTGCGTGCCGGCGCAGAGTTCCATGGACCAACCGTCGAGGCCAGTGGCCTTACCGCCGACTTGAACGACGCGGACGAACTCACCGTACTTGTCGCCGAAGAATTGCATGATGTCGGGGCGACCCTTGACGTGCGTGTACTTTACCTCGGCCGTAGTGACGATGTCGTCGGCCAGCACCCGCTCGTTGACGAGGCGCTCGATGTCGGCGAGCTGGCCGGGCGTGAGCGCTTGGCCGTTGAAGTCGAACGTTAGCTTCGTTGGGTCGACCGCCGAGCCCTTCTGAGAGGCCTCCTTCGAAACGACCTCGTGGAGCGCCCAGTGTAGGATGTGCGTCACCGTGTGGTGGCGCTGGATGGCATCGCGACGGGCCTGGTCGACGGTGATTTCGATGGCCGAGCCCGTCTCAGGCGCATCATCGCCGTCGATGAAGTGGAGCCACGTCTGGCCTGATTTCTGCGTGTCAACGACCCGCCAGGAGCGGCCGCCCGCGGTGAGCACCGCGGTGTCACCGACTTGGCCACCCATCTCGGCGTAGCAGGGAGATTTATCGAGGATGACGGCAGAGCGCTCCTTGATTTTGGCCACTTGGGCGACCTTGGCCTGGGTGGAGAGCGCGTCGTAGCCGACGAAATCGGTCGGGTGGTCGGAACCAATGTCGGAAAGTGTGATGATTTCCTTCTTCTGGGCCGCGCGGGCCCGGGCACGTTGTTCTTCCATCAGCTTTTCGAAGCCGGCACCATCGACGGTCAAGCCGCGTTCGCGGGCCATGAGCTGCGTGAGGTCGAGCGGGAAGCCCTGTTCGTCGTAGAGGCGGAAGGCAATCGCCCCGGAGATGGCACCGCCCGTCTTGAGCTTGCTGGCCTCGTCCTCGAAGAGTGCGATGCCCTTATCGAGTGTGCGGTTGAAGGATTCTTCTTCGATGCGAATCACGTCGGCCACGACCGAGCGGCGGGAGCGGATTTCAGGGAAGACATCACCCATGGTGGCGGCGAGCACGCCGACGAGTTGGTGGAAAAAACCATTCTTCAGGCCGAGCGTGCGGCCGTATCGGACGGCGCGGCGCAGGATGCGACGGAGGACGTAGTTGCGGTCGGAATTGCCCGGCTGGATACCGTCGGCGATCGCGAACGACAGCGTGCGGATGTGGTCAGCAATGACGCGGAAGGCCACGTCATCCTTCTCCTGCTGGGTGTCGCCAGTGGAGCCTGCCACGGGCAGGGTGGAGCCATACTTCTTGCCCGAGAGTTCCTCGAGGCGGCGGAAGAGCGGGCTGAAGACGTCGCTCTCGTAGTTGGAGATCACGCCAGAGAAGTCCTTGAAGTTCTTCGTGCACTGCATGATGCCCGCAACGCGCTCGAAGCCCATACCGGTGTCGACGTGGCGGGCCGGGAGTGGGCTGAACGTGCCGTCAGGGTTGGCGTTGAATTGGATAAAAACCAAGTTCCAGATTTCCATGCAACGGGCATCGCTGCCGTTCACAAGCGTGCCCTTGGTGTCGCCTTCCGGCGTGAGGTCGACGTGGAGTTCCGTGCACGGACCGCATGGACCGGTTTCGCCCATCATCCAGAAATTATCCTTCTTATTCCCGTTCACGATGTGGACTTCGGGGTCGAGGCCGGCGGCGCGGAATTTCTCCGCCCACACATCCCAGGCTTCTTGGTCAAACTCCGAAGGGTCGCCCTTGGACTTGTCCGGCTTGTAGACGGTGGCGTACAGGCGGTGCTTGGGGAACTTCCAGACCTCGGTGATGAGCTCCCAAGCGAAGTCGATGGCCTCGCGCTTAAAGTAGTCGCCGAAGGACCAGTTCCCCAGCATCTCGAAGAACGTGTGGTGGTAGGTGTCGAGGCCGACGTCTTCGAGGTCATTGTGCTTACCGCCGGCGCGGATGCACTTCTGGGTATCCGCCGCGCGACCGGGGGTGTAGGGGCACTTCGTCTGACCGAGGAAGATTGGCACGAATTGGTTCATGCCCGCGTTCGTGAACAGGAGGTTCGGCGAATCGGGCATCAGGCTCGAAGACTGGACGATCGAGTGCTGCTTCGACTTAAAGAAGTCGAGGAACGATTGGCGGACTTGGGCGGAGTTCATGGGACAGAAAAGCGGATGGGAAGGAGTCGTTTTAACCCTCTAAAGGGGTAAAAGGGAAGGGTGTTTTGAGGGGACTGGGGATAGGGGATGGGGGAATGGGAGGATGTGCAAAAGTGCAAAGCGGCCGTTGGCCTGTGCAAAGGTGCAAATAGGTAAAGGGGACTGGTGGGCTAGAGTATGGAGTTTAGGGGAGAAGCGGGGCAGGGAAATGGGTAGGGGCGCGACACAGTCGCGCCCCTACCCCCAAGGCAGCTAGGTTAGCACGCAGTGCTAACCCTACCTTCAGACTTTGTCCCCTCGCGGTCGGTCACCGACCGCGCTCACTTCTTTCGTGCGAGAATCCAGGCTTCGAGCTCGGGTTCTGCGTAGGCCTTCCCCCAAGAGTTGTGGCCGACGCCGGGATAGACGGTGAACTTGATGTCTGCCCCTGCGGCTTTGGCGGCGTCGACGATGGCTTGTCCGGTGGCGAACTTGACCACGCTATCAGCGTCGCCGTGAAACGCCCAGATGGGCATCCCCTTGAGCGCCGCAGCCTTGTCCGATTTGCCGCCGCCGCAGATGGGGACGAGGCCGGCGAAGCGTTCGGGGTGCTCGGTGCTCCAGCTCCAGGTACCGAAGCCGCCCAAGCTGAGTCCGGTCAGGACGACGCGCTTCTTGTCGACGCGGTAGTCGGCGAGAACTTGGTCGAGGAGCTTATCGAGCGTGCCGACGTTCCAGCCGGTGTTGGCTGGGCATTGCGGGGCAATCATCACGTAAGGAAGGGCACCGCGTTGTTCGAGCGTCTGCGTGAGGCCATTCTTGCGGACGAGTTGGACGTTGGAGCCGCGTTCGCCCGCGCCGTGGAGGAAGACCACCAGCGTCCACTGCTTAGACTTATCCTTATCATAGTCGGCTGGTAGGTAGACTAAGTAATCGAGCGCGGCCTTGCCGTCGGTGGTGGTGAACTTCTTCGCGGTCGGCGGCAGCTTAGTCGCTGGTGCGACGTAGGCAGGCGCGTCGGCCCTTTCAGATTTCTTCTGGGCGAAGGCAGGAACGACGGCCGCGCAGGCGGCGAGGAGGGTGAGGAGGCGCATGGGAGGGATAGGGGATAGGGGTAGGGGTAGGGGATAG
>CAMDWM010000040.1:0-12783 GCA_945878755.1 Akkermansia muciniphila | reverse complement strand
CCGAGCTACTCGTTGTATCCGGTGCTCGCTGCGGCCCAGGGGGCAGCCGTGGTGAAGGTTCCCATCCATGCGGACTTTAGTTTCGACGTTGCGGCTGTGGCCAAGTGCGGCGCCACCATTTTCTTTCTTACTAATCCTAACGCACCGTTGGGCGTGTCGTTCTCGCCAGTCAAAGTCGCTGAACTCGCGCGGGCATTCCCCGGTTTACTCGTGGTCGATGAAGCCTATGCCGCGTTTGCGGACGCCGATTGCGCCGAACTACCGAAGACGCATGCGAACGTTGTCGTCACGCGGACCTTCTCGAAAGGCCACGCGTTAGCGGGGCTACGCGCTGGCTATGCGCTCTGTCCGCCAGGCTTGGCGACGATTCTGCATCGGGTGCGCGACAGCTACAACTTAGACCGCTTGGCACAGGTCGCGGCGGCGGCGGCTTTAGCCGATACTGATTGGTTACGTGAAACCGTCGGCAAGGTCCGGTCCGAGCGCGCGCGGCTGACCGGCGGATTGGAGGCGCTCGGTTGGACGGTCGTGCCGTCGTCGGGTAATTTCCTCCTCGCCACGCCAGCCTCGGCCCAGCGTTCGGCTTCACCAGCGACGGGTGAGCATGCCTTCGCCTTCTTCCGGGAACGCAAAATCTTGGTCCGCCGTTTTCCGAACCATCCTTTGACCGCGTCGGCCCTGCGCATCACCGTCGGGACGGCTGCGGAAATGGACGCTTTTCTCTCGGCGGCGCAGGCTTGGTCGGAAGGGTGAGGTTGACATTCCCCTAGTGCGGAGGGATTTTTCTGGTATGAGCACCGGCGCCCGCCAAGCCACTATCCGTCGCGACACGGCCGAGACCAAGATCACCCTTTCCGTCAACCTTGATGGCACGGGGGTTTCCGAAATCTCGACCGGCATCGCTTTCTTCGATCACATGCTGACGCTCTTCAGCCGCCACGCCCTGATCGACCTTAAGGTCAAGGCCGACGGCGATACCGAGGTCGACTACCACCACACCGTCGAGGATGTGGGTATTGTCTTGGGTAATGCCATTAAGGAAGCCTTGGGCGACAAGGCGGGTATCCGCCGTTATGGCTTCTTTATTCTGCCGATGGATGAGACCCTGGCGCGTTGCGCCCTGGACCTCTCCAATCGAGCGATGCTCGTCTACCAAGTAGAGATTTCCAATTACATGGTGAAGGATTTCAACATCGCCCTCGTGCGGGAGTTCTTCCAAGGCCTGGCCAATGCGTTGGCCTGCAATCTGCACCTGAAACTCGAGTATGGCGAAGAGCCGCACCATATCGCGGAGGCCTTGTTCAAGGTCTTTGCCCGCGCCATGCGTGCGGCCGTCGAAATCGATTCACGCCAGGGTGGCCGGGTTCCGAGCACCAAGGGTACGCTTGCCTGAACGTGGAAGCCGCTGGGACTAGCCGTCGCCCGCGGGTCGCCGTGATTGATTACGGCATGGGCAACCTGCGTAGCGTCAACCGTGCCATGGTGGCCGCGGGGGCGGATGCTTACCTAGCCGCGACCCCGCAAGCAGCCGAAGGCGCCGATGCGGTGGTTTTTCCAGGGCAGGGGGCTATGGCCGATTGTATGGCCTGTATCCGCCGCAATGACTTCGAAGTCTTCATCAAGGAGTGGATTGCCGCAGACCGACCCTTCCTGGGTGTCTGCATGGGCCTGCAAGTCCTCTTTGAGCGCTCGGAAGAGGCTGCGGTGCCTGGCTTGGGCATCTTCCCTGGGGTTGTTACCCGTTTCCCCTCCACCCCGGGCCTGCGCATCCCGCACATGGGTTGGAATGAAGCCAATTTTAAGGCCGAGAGCCCCCTGACGGCTGGCCTTAATGCCCAAGGGGAGCCCTTTTATTTCGTACACAGCTACCGGGTCGTCCAGACTGATCCCGCTTTGGTTTGGTGCGAGACGGACTACGCGGGTCGCTTTGTGAGCGGTGTTCGCCGGGGGCGGGTGTTGGCCACCCAGTTCCACCCCGAGAAAAGTCAGGTCAAAGGCTTGCAACTGTACCGTAATTTCCTGACTTTGGCTGACCGCTGAGGCGTCAGGCTTATGGCGGTATACCCCCGCCATGAGCACCAAAAACGCCATTCTCAAACTGGACGATAAGGAAATCGTCCTCCCCATCGTTGTCGGTACCGAGCAGGAATGCGGCATCGACGTCCGCAAGCTGCGCGACGAAACGGGCTACATCACCTTTGATGACGGCTACGCCAACACGGGCGCCTGTGAGTCCAAGGTCACCTTCATCGACGGAGAGAAGGGTATCTTGCGCTACCGTGGTTACTCCATCGAAGAACTCGCCGAGAAGTCCACGTTCATCGAGACCGCTTACCTGTTGATTTACGGTGAGCTCCCGACCGGCGCCCAACTGAACACTTTCAAGGCCCGCATCCTTGATAACTCCCAAGTACACGAAGGCCTGCGTATCGCCCTCAGTGGCTTCCCGGGGAATGCCCACCCGATGGCCGTCCTTTCGGCCACGTTGAACACCCTTGGTTGCTACTACCCTGACCTCGGTACGAACGAGCGCACCCACGACTTGGCAAAGTTCGACGAAACCGCGGCCGTACTCATGTCCAAGGTCCGTACCTTGGCCGCCTTGGCGCACCGCTCCAAGGAAGGCGAACCACCCGTCTACCCGAAGCCGGGTCTGGATTACTGCTCCAACTTTCTCCACCTGCTCTTCTCGCAGCCGAATGCCGATTACGCCGTTCATCCCGAAGTCGCCCGTGCGCTTGACCTGATTCTCCTTCTGCACGCCGACCACGAGCAGAACTGCTCCACCTCGACCGTGCGCATGGTCGCCTCCGGTGGCGCTAATCTCTTCCCGTCCGTCTCGGCGGGCGTGTGCGCCCTATGGGGTCCGCTGCATGGCGGTGCCAACCAGGCCGTCATTGAGATGCTCGAGCAAATTCACGCCTCGGGTGACGATGGCTCGAAGTTCATCGCCGACGCCAAGGATAAGGCCAAGCAGGTCCGCTTGATGGGCTTTGGTCACCGCGTTTATAAGAACTATGACCCGCGCGCCCAGATCATCAAGGCCCAGTGCGACAAGGTCCTCAAGATCCTGGGCATCAATGACCCGCTCTTGGACATCGCCATGCGCCTCGAAGCCGCTGCGCTCAACGACCCCTATTTCAAGCAGCGCAACCTCTACCCGAACGTTGACTTCTACTCGGGCATCATTCTCAAGGCCATCGGTATCCCGACGGAGATGTTTACCGTCATTTTCGCCATCGGCCGCATGCCGGGCTGGATCTCGCACTGGAAGGAAATCGCGGAGACTCCGAAGCAGAAGATTCATCGTCCGCGCCAGATTTACGTCGGTTCGACCGAGCGCCAGTACGTCGGGATTAACCAGCGCGCCTAAGCGGCGCGGCCAGTCCAAACAGGGGGAGGGCCGAACGTTTCCGTTCGGCCCTCCGTCTTTGAGTCATCCACTGTAAGCCGGATTCTGTCCTGGGTGGCTCTCACCAGCCCTTGCGCATTCATTTCTCTGACCTTGCGGACCCGCCTTGCGGCGGTGCGACAACCCGGAACCTTGGTGGGCGGCCTCGGGTGGTCCCTGTTTGTCTTGCACCGGATTGGGTTTACCATGCCTCCTCGGTCGCCCTTGGAGCGGTGGGCTCTTACCCCACCTTTTCACCCTTACCGTTTCCCTTGCGGGGACGGCGGTTTATTTTCTGTGGCACTTTCCGTCACGGTTTAACCCGTGCCCCGACTTGCGGCGGGAATCCTGCCCTATGGTGTCCGGACTTTCCTCGCGTCTTACGACGTGCGAATGCGGATGGATGACTGTGGGACTATCCTGCCTGCGTTCGGCGGGGAAGGAAAGGCCAAAGGGCAGGGCGAAAGTCTCGTTTGGCGGCGATTCTCGATGCTTTTTAGGACTCGCCCCCCTAAATCGGGCCCGCAACCTACCTTTCACTCCACTCCCCATGAAGCTCCGTACTTGTTTCGCCGGCCTCTGCGCCCTCGTGCTTTCCTTTGTCACCCTGTCCGCCGCCGAAGAGCCGCTCAAGGTCGCCTGCATCGGCGACAGCATCACGCAGGGCGTCGGCGCCGACCGCGGTAAGAGCTACCCCGACCAGCTCCAGGTCCTGCTCGGCGAGAAGTATAAAGTCGGTAACTTTGGCGTCAGTGCCCGGACGCTCTTGCAGAAGGGCGACAACCCTTACCGGAAGGAGAAGAAGTACCAGGAAGCGCTGAAGATGCTGCCGAACATCGTCATCATCATGCTTGGGACCAATGACACCAAGCCGCAGAACTGGAAGCATGAGGCCGAGTTCGTCGGTGACTATCGCGACCTCATCAAGTCCTTCCAGGAGCTCCCCTCGAAGCCGAAGGTCTACGTCTGCCGTCCTTGTCCAGTGCCTGGTAAGGGCAACTTCGGGATTAACGAAGAGAATGTCCTGAAGATCATCGAACGCCTCGGGCCGCTGATTAAAGAGCTCGATTGTGGGATGATTGATATGCATGCGGCGTTACTGGAAAAGGCGGCGATGCTGCCGGATCGCGTGCACCCAAATACCGCGGGGGCGGGCGAGATGGCCAAGGCCGCGGCCAAGGCCATCGCGTCCAAGTAAGCTTCAGGCTTTCTTCGGTCCGACCTTCGCGAGGACCTCGCGGGCAGCAGCACTCAGGGCGCGCCAGCGTTCCCACGGGTGGGCGGGGCCATGGGCGATGAGTCGGAGCGTGCTGCGCCATTCGAGGATGGCGCGTTCGAGGTCGCCCGTGCCGGGCCCGCGGCCTTCGGCGTCGGGTGGCGGGAGTTTTCCGTGTAGGACGAAGCCCCGCAGCACTTCGGCGCAGCCTTCCCCGAAACTCTCGGGCAGGCCATCGCGTAAGTAGCCTTCAGCCGTCAGAGATTTAAAGGTCAGGCGGCAGCAAGCCCCGAGTCGGCTGCTGCTGCGCCCGCCCGCGGCGACCCGTTCACCGGCACGGAGTTCGGCTAAGTCCCAGGCCAGGTCGTGGACGTCATAGCTTTCATCTTCAAGCGCGGCGGCAACGGCGAGGCCTTCGCCGTGCTGGAAGAGGGAGGCGATTTCACCTCGGCGGGTAGGGCGGGCAGCGGCATCGATCAGGCCTAGCTTCAGCCAGAGTCGCCCCGCTCGGGCGGACGAGATGTGGCCGCCGCCGAGGACCGTGCCAAGGTGGATGTCTTCCTTTTGTACCGAGCGACGCAAGGGGTTAATCAGCGGTTGTTCGTCGGCGTCGGGGATCACCCGCACATTGGCTTTAGAATAATCTAGCCGGACCTGCACGGCGTCGCGGAGCACATAGAGTTCACCGTAGGCTTGGCCGCCTTGGGTGAGTTTGGGTAGAAGCGGTAGGATTTCTTTTGCGAGCGTTTCTAATTTCCATTCGCGGCGTTGCCCGCGGGGCCCTTCGTGTTTGAGTAGGGCTTTCCGCAGCCAGTCGGCGGGCTCCAGTCGGTCGGTCTCGCCGGTTTTAGGGAAGTGCGCCAGTGGCACCGCTCGTCCGTGGCGAACTGATCCATCCGCCATCGGTAGGCGACACGGCGTCCCGATAACTACCCCGCGGAGTGAATCCGGTTTCGTGAGTGCGGGGTGCCACTCGCCTTTGACCAAAATGAATGCCTCGGTGAGCGGTACGACCTTGGAAGGGCGGGGCCTTTGCCAGATGCCGTTGTGGCCACACATCTCTTCGATTTCACGGATGACCACGGGCAGGGCAGGAGCGGCGACGACTTCGGGGAGCGTGAGCTGCTCCAAGGCGAGTTGCACCGGCTCACGGGTGAAGAGGGAGCCTGCTAATTTCTGTGCCGCCGCCTGCGGGTCGGGTGCCCGGTGCATCAGCGCGAGGAAGGCAGGCCAGTCGAGACTCTCGCCCCGTTTTAGTTGGAGCGGCTTGGCCTCGCCGAGACGCGGCGAATCCCCGGACCAAAGGGCATAGCCTTTTTCATCGAGCCCGCGCCGACCCGCCCGGCCGAACATTTGGAGTAACTCATCGGGGCGCACTTCCCGCTCGGCGTGATCGGTGGCGTACCGTCGGTCCGTCACGAGTACCGAGCGGAGGGAGAAGTTGATGCCCGCGGCGAGTCCCGTCGTGGCGACGACGACCTTGAGTCGGCCGGATTTGGCCCACGGCTCGATGAGCAGGCTACGCTGTTCATAGGTCAGGCCGCTGTGGTGGAGGCCGACACCTTGGCGGAGCAGTCGGTAGAGGTCTTCGCCGGCCATGTTACGTTGGGCCGGCGAGAGTTGGGGGCCGTTGCCCATGGGGAGGCCATGGGCGATATCGCGGGCAATCTGTTCGGCGGCTCGTCGGCGGGGCGCGAAGACGAGGATCGGCCCGAGGTCAGCGAGGATGCCCTTGATAACCGCCCGGGCGATGGGGCTACGGACCCCTTCGGGCTCCTTGGTCTCCAGGGCATCCAGCCAGACCTCTTCGAGGGGCACGGGCCGCCGATACTCTTCGACCAGCGTAACCGTCCGTCCGAGGGAGCGGAGCCATTCGGCCGTAGTCTTTGGATTGGCGATGCTACCGCTGAGGAGGAGTAACTGGGTGGCCTTGGGGGCGAGGGCGAGCACCGTCTCGTAGGCCGCCCCGCGGCGGAGGTCCGCAATCATCTGGTATTCGTCGACCACGAGGAGGTCGGGGTGTTGGCCCTCTAGGAAGCGGTGGCGTTGGGTTTCCAGCGTGGCCACGACGACGGGCGCCCCGAGGTTCTCACTGAGGTCGCCCGTGGCGATACCGACATCCCAGCCCGCCGCCTTCCATTCCGCCCGTTTGTCGTTGGCGAGGGCGCGGGTCGGGACGGTGTAGACCGCTTGGCCGCGGTGGCCGGACTCCACTAACAGCTCGAAGACGTGGGTCTTCCCCGCGCCCGTGGGGGCTTGCAGGACTACGTCTTCCCCCCGCCGAAGCGCAGCCAAGGCCACCTGTTGCCAGTGGTCGGGGAGGATGAGCCGTTGGTCTGACATGTCAGGATTTCAGCAAAGCATGATTGAACTTGGACGCAAGCCGGAGGGCGTTTGCGGTTGCGACAAAAGCGTGGGCCGTGCTACGACCTAGGTCGCATGGCCATAAGCAACGATCTCGCCCGCGGGCTTAAAAAAGTCGACCATGACCTCGCGTTCATGATGGGCTGCTTCGTTGAGGTGCTCGAACAGCTTGAACATAAGGACCTTGCCGGCACCTTGCCGTGGATGGGCAAGCGCAAGTTGCGCGGCGTGCAGATCTTTTCCTACCGCGGCGTGCAGGCCTATTCAATTGCTTTCCAACTTCTGAACATGGTCGAGGAGAATGCCTCCGCTCAGTCCAAGCGTCTCCGTGAATCGAAGAATGGTTTAGCTTCCGATCCTGGTTCGTGGGGGCGCGCCCTGCACCGCCTCCGTGATTCCGGACTGAGTGATAAGCAGGTCGCCAAGCGGCTCAATCGTATCCGCGTTGAGCCAGTGTTGACGGCGCACCCGACCGAAGCCAAGCGTGCCACCGTCCTCGAAATCCACCGCGAGATTTACAAGCTCCTCGTCCGTCGGGAAAATAGCATGTGGACCGTCGCTGAACAGCGGGCGATTCGTGACGAGATTAAGGTCGCCCTCGAACGTCTCTGGCGCACCGGCGAATTTTATCAGCAGAAGCCCGATGTCGAGTCCGAGCTCCGAAATATCAATTACTTCCTCTCCAAGGTCTTCCCAGACGCTTTGGTCAGCATGGATCTGCGCCTGCGGCAGGCTTGGGAAGAGGCGGGTTTCTCGGCGGATAAGATCGAACATCCTGATTCGATGCCGATGGTCACTATGGGCACTTGGGTCGGCGGCGACCGCGACGGCCACCCGCTGGTAACGGCCGAGGTTACGACCCGGGCCCTCAATCTTTTCCGTTCGACCGCCTTAGCTATCGCCAACGAGCGCCTCGAGACCCTCGGTCAGCGCCTTTCGCTCGGCGACCACCTCCAACTCCCGCCGGCGGTCTTTGTGAAGCAGGTCGAAAAGCACGCAGCCGTCCAAGGCGAAGCGGGCGAAGCTGCCCTGAAGCGCAATATCGGCGAAACTTGGCGTCAGTATATCAACCTCATCCGGTTGCGTCTCCCTGAGACCGTGGGCGAGTGCGCTCCCGGCAAGCACAAGACCCCCGATGGCGTCATTGCCGAACTCCTCTTCCTGCGCGAGACGCTGATCGAAGTGGGCGCTGGCAATATTGCCCGCTACGAACTCGACCCCCTCATCCGTTTCCTGCGCACTTTCGGGTTTCACATGGCGACGTTGGACATTCGCCAGAACAGCGCTTTTCACGATAAGGCTATCGATCAGCTCATGGAAGCCGCTGGCTTAGCCGACACCGACTATGCGCGTTGGGATGAATCCCGTCGCCTTGGCTTCTTGGACTCGGAGCTCCGCTCGACCCGCCCATTTATCCGCGAGCAGGCAAGCATCGGCCCGGAAGCCGACGCCGTCATTGCCTGCCACCGTGCCCTCGTTGAGCACATCAAACAATACGGCTCCGCCGGTTTAGGTGCGCTCATCGTTAGTATGACACGCTCGGTGTCGGACCTTCTTTCCGTCTACCTCTTGGCACGCGAAGCGGGCCTCACTGCCGGTGGCGCCGATGAGCCTTACTGTCTGCTGCCAGTCGTCCCGCTCTTTGAAACCATTGATGACCTTGAGCGCAGCACTGCGATTCTAGATTCCTTCCTCTCGCATCCGATGACCCGCCGGACGCTCGAAATGCGTCGCGATAATGGCGTCACGGATGGCCTCACCCAGCAGGTCATGATCGGCTATTCCGACTCCAATAAGGATGGTGGTATCCTCGCCTCGCTCTGGAATCTCTACCGCGCCCAGTTGAACCTGACGGCTGTGGGTGCCAAGCATGGCGTCCGTATCGTCTTCTTCCATGGCCGGGGCGGCACCATCTCCCGTGGCGCTGGCCCCACGCACCGCTTCATCGACGCTTTGCCTCTTGGTAGTGTTAACGGTGAGCTCCGTGTGACCGAACAGGGCGAGAGTATCACGCAGAAGTACGCCAACCATATCACCGCGGTGAATAACCTCGAGTTGCTGGCGGCCGGCGTCACGCAAAACACGTTGCTCAATAAAGATTTCGAGGCCGATGACGTTGCCTTGGGTAAAGTCATGGACCGCCTCGCGGAGTTCTCGCGCGAAGCGTATCAAGGTCTTATCCGTACGCCGAAGTTCATCGATTTTTTCCGTCAGGCCACCCCGATTGACGTCATTGAAGCCAGCCGCATTGGTTCGCGTCCTTCGCGCCGTACGGGCGCAGCCTCGCTGGAGGATCTCCGCGCCATCCCGTGGGTGTTTGCTTGGAGCCAAGCACGGTTCTACCTCTCCGGTTGGTATGGCGTCGGCTCTGCCTTGGCCCGCATGAAGGAAGAAGACCCCAAGGGCTTCGAACTCCTCCGTAAACATTACGACGCCTGGGCACCCTTGCGCTATATGCTCAAGAATGCTTCGACGAGCGTTATGGCCGCCAACCGTAGTATGATGAAGCTCTACGGCTCGATGGTCACCGATAAGAAACTCCGCACGCAGTTCCTCGGACGCATCCTCGCCGAGCATTCGCTCACCCGCAAGATGCTCAACGACCTCTCTGCCTCGAAACTTACCGAAGGCCGCCCACGGTTACTTAAGGTTATCATGCTTCGCGAGGCCGCCATCGATCTCCTACACGAACAGCAGGTTGCCTTGCTCAAGGATTGGCGAAAGAAGTTGGCGGACGGGGAGCGCAAGGAAGCGGATGCGCTTATGCCGCAGATGCTCCTGTCGCTCAACGCAATCGCCGCGGGCCTGCAGGCCACGGGCTGAGGCATTTTGGGTTCACAAGGGTCCGGCCGCGCCTTGGTGGCCCTGTGCCGTCTAGACGTGCTTCCAGAAATCCATCAGGAACCGCGTGGCCAGTTGGCTCAGGAAGACGATATTCCAGAAAATCAGCTGCAGGCCAAGCGAAGGGCCGAAGCCCATGCTGAGGACTTGGGCGGCCGCGCTGGTGACCAGGAGGACGACGGTCGCCGTGCAGAGCGAGATGACCAGAATCTCGACGGATTGAGGGATGAAGCCCGAGAGGCTAGTGTCGGCCATGCAGATGGCGGCAAAGGTGAGGGCGACGGAGAGGATGCCCGTGAGGCCGATACCGACGGCCGAGCCGTCCTTGGCAAAGAAGTGCTTAGCGGCGAGCCTACCCAGAATAGGGAGGTAGATGAGCACCATCGCCAACGCGATCCAGAAGCCCGTGCTGCCGTATTCTTGGCCGAGGATTTTGTGTGCGTAGTTCTCCGCCGCGCTCTTGATGACGGCTTCTTTGATCGAGGTCAGCGGATTGGCGAGGAGGAGGAACACGGGGGCTAGGAGTAGGTAATCTGGGCTCCGCTGTCGACGATTAAGGCAGGCGTAACTCGATGGTAAGTTCCTTGCCCGCCTCGGGTGTAATCGTCCGGGTGACCTCGCCGCACTTCACCGTGACCTTGCCGCCGGCGGCGGGGACTTCGACGCGGGTGACGTCATTCAAGTCCTTGTCTTCGCCCTTAGTGGTGGCGGTCTGTGCGGTAGTGCCTTGGCTGATTGTTACCTCGGCAGCGACGCGCTTGTCGCCGCGGTACGCGCGGAGGGCGATATGGGTTTTGTCCGGCGCGATTGGTACCTTGCGGCCACCATTGAGGGCATGGTAGGCGGCGGTGCGGTCATGTCCGTGGACCTGCGTGGAGCGCAGGTTCCAGACCATCGGGAAGGTCAGGCCCGTGCGGGCCCAGGAGCTCGCGTAGATCCAGGTTTCTTGCTTGGCCGGATCAGCCGCCGCGGCGCGTTCCATGAACCAAGCATGGTCCCAGCCCTTGGCATCCGGGTTATACTCCGTGACGCGCCAGCCGGCTTGCCACTGCAGGGAAAGCATGGGCGTGACTTCGGAGTCGTGCTTGGGTGCACCATCGGCGCCGAGCCAAACCTCGACCCAGTTGTGGTTGCCGTTGACGGTGACCCAGGTGGGGACGCCCGCAATGCGGGCGGGGATGCCGACCGAGCGGAAGGCGTCGCAGAGCAGAATGGAAAGGCCGGAGCACGAGGCCAGGCCTTGGCGCATGGAGTCGGGTGGGCTCTGGTTAGCAGCTCGACGACGAGTGCTGTACTTCACGCCGACCTCATCTTGGATTTTGGCGTTGATGAGCTTGGCGGCGGCGTCACGCGATGGCGCGTCTTTGACCATGTCCCCGAAGCGCTTGAGGAAGTCGGCACGCCATGGATCGCGGGCCTCGTCGAGGCACGCATAGGGCAAGACGTCGTTGAGGAAGATTGGCCAGGGTACCTGTTGGGCCCAGGGGAAACGGTGGCGGGCTTCGAGGGCGAGGCGGATGTTTTCAGAGATGGCGGTGCCGGCGACCTTCTGGCGGTCGCTGGCGGGCATCGTCACGAGTAAGAAATTCGCACAATGCCGGGTCTCTGTGTCTGGCGAGTTTAGGAGTTCTTTCCAGCCGGGAAGGGTAGCGGCTTCTTTGACCCAAGCATCGGTAGCGGCGGTTTCCCTGGGGTCGATGTTGGCCTTGTAGGTCACCTCCAGGCGCTGATCCGGAACGGGGCAGACCTCGGCGGGTAGGCTGGGAGCCTTGGGCGTAGCGGCGGTCTCGGCGGCATCGAGGGTGCTGAAACTGGCCAACCCAATCAGGCAGAGGGTAAGGGCGCGGAGGAACTGCGGCATGGTCAGAGCCTAGCCCAAGCCCACCAAAGCGAAAAGCCCAATTAGCGGGTCCACTCTTCCTTGGCCGAGGCCCAGAGGTCGTAGTTCAAGGGGCGCTTGCCAGTCGGGACTAGGCGATAATAACCACCCGAGGCCTTGATGATGGCTAGGCCAGCGGCGACGTCCCAGAGGTTGGTGCCCGACTCATAGTAGGTATCGGCGACCCCTTCCCCGACGTAGGCGAGTGCCAAGGCGGCTGAACCAATCATCCGGATTTTCTTGTAGCGTGAAACCTGGCTCATGAAAATCGCCATCGCAGGTGCGGATTTATCGGTCAGCGCTGGGAAGCCCGTCATGATGCAGGCGTCGCCAATCTTATCGACCCACCCAGGCGTGTGTGGCTGGCCGTTGATGAAGGTGCCTTCGCCGACTACGCCGAGGTAGGTCTTGTCCGCGGTGAAGTTGTGGATCACGCCGAGGACTGGTTCAGGTCCGCGCATTAAGCCAAGGGAGACGCAAGTGGCGGGTTGGCGGCGTAGGTAGTTGTAGGTGCCGTCGAGCGGGTCGACGACCCAGTAGAGCTCGTTTCCATCGAAGAGGGAGGCGTCGCCCCCAAGCTCTTCGCCAATCACTGGGATACCCGTGGCCTTGAGCATAGCGCGCACCAGGTGCTCCGAATCGACGTCGGCCTGCATCTTCACGTCGTCGTCGGTCGAGGTGTTAACCTTCATCTGGGCGCCCTTGGAGAGCAGGTCGCCGGCGGCGATGGCAGTTGCCAGTGCAACTGACTTAAGGACATCGAGGGAGGGCGTGCTCACGTCGGCACAATGGGCAGGGCGTCGGGTCTCGGCAAACCTAAGATGTCGGCGGCGAACCTGCCCAACAAGAAGCCCGACTCATTGAGACGGGCTTCGGTGGACGATGTGGTGAGGCTTACGGAAGCTCGGTCTTTCCCATCAGGAACTTGTCGCACTCACGGGCGACGCCACGGCCTTCATTAAAGGCCCAGACGACTAAGGACTGGCCGCGACGGCAATCGCCCGCGGCGAAGACGCCGGGGAGGTTGGTCACGTACTTCTCGTGCTCGGCCTTGACGTTGGAGCGGGCGTCGCGCTCAAGGCCGAAGGCTTC